>NZ_JBVIGA010000021.1:154707-171045 GCF_055571035.1 Streptomyces malachitofuscus
GAAGAAGAAAAAGGAGAAGGAAAACACCCCCCCCCCCCCCCCCCCCCCCCCCCCCCTCCTCCCTCCTCCCCCCCCCCCCCCCCCCCCTCTCCCCCCCCCCCCCCGCGGCCGGCTCAGACCTCCAGATCGGCCTCGATACGGCGCAACTGGTGTCGGGCCATGGCGAGGTTGGCCCGGCCCGCGTCGAGCACCAGGTAGAGGAAGAGACCGTTCCCGCCGCGCCCCTTGAGCAGGCGGATCAGGTGGTACTGGCTGCTCAGGGTGATCAGGATGTCCTCGATCTCGTCGTTCAGCCCCAGGTGTTCCATGGTCCGCAGCTTGGAGCGGACCACGTCGGTGTTGCCGGCGGCGGCGACCTCCAGGTTGAAGTCCTTGCCGCCGCCCAGCGTGCCGAGGGCCATACCGCTGGTGTAGTCGACGAGTGCGACGGCCGTGGCGCCGTCGATCGAGCTGAGGCATTCCTTGAGCGAGGTCTCGGTGTTGGCCATGAGTGGTGTCCTTTCCGTCGGGATGGGTTGTTCGGGCCGGCCGCAGGTTCGTGCGAAGGCGTCCGGCCGGGAGAAAAGCCGGTGTTCAGCCGCCGGGCTGGGTCCGGGGCCGGTGTGCGGGCAGTTGCGGGGTCCGCACCGGGAGGGTGCCGATGGGCCGGGCCGGATCCATGTCCGGTGCCCGCGCGGGGAGCTCGCGGGGGGCGAGCCGGTCGGCGTGCCGGCCCCCGCCCGGGCCGACGTGGGTATCCACCAGCTCCGCGATCCGGGCGCCGCTGCGCCGGCCCTCCAGGTGCAGCCGGCCCACATTGACCCGGTCGTCGGCGAGCAGGGTGAGGACGGCCGTGGGGCCGGCCGCGTAGGTGGCGATGTAGCCCCGGCTGCCGCGCACGATAAGCTCGCAGAACTCGCCGCGGGCGGCCGCGTCGGTCAGGCGGTACGCGACGCCGAGCGCGGCGGCGGTGAGCGCGGCCAGCCCTTCCGGTTCGGTGTCGGGGACGTCGTGGGCGAGGACGAGTCCGTCGACGGTGGCCGCGAGGGCGCCCGCCAGCCGGGGTATGCGGGTGCGGAGCCGACGCAGTTCGTCCAGCACGTCGGTCTCGACGGCCATGAGCAGTCTCCTTTCGGCACGCTGCCGGCGCGCGCGGATCACAGTGCCTCCAAGGCGTCCAGGAGCCGTCTCAGCAGCGCTGTGTCGGGCTCGTCCCACGCCGTGCCGCCCGCGTCGGGGACGGGGTGCACGGGCGTGGCGGGCGGGGGTGGTGGCGCGGGCGTGACCAGCCCGTCGGCGGCCAGACGGCGCAGTTCGACGAGGGTGTGGAAGGTGCGGTGGGCGAGGGCCGAGGCGATCTGCGCGGCGGTGCGGCCCCCGTCGACCAGCGCGAGGGTGCGACCGCGGCGGGGCGGCAGCCCGGCGGGATCGGCGCCGGCGGCGCGGGTGAGCGGCGCGGTGTCGACGGCCGGGTCGGGCCAGATGCGGTGCAGCAGGTCGACGCGGCGCCGGGACTCGCGCAGCACCGTGGCCACGGGCACGGGACGCACCGCGCCGAACCAGTGTGCGACGCCCGGGCGGAAGCGGAGCGCGGCTCCGTCGTGGGCGAGCGCGAAGTACGCGGCGTCGAACAGCGCGCCCAGGTGGCACAGTTCCAGGGCGCCGGCGGTCAGGCGTCCGCTGTCCACCAGTCGGCGGCCCACCTGGTGCGCGGCGCCCGCCCGCTGGACCGCCTCCCACCAGCCGGACGGCGCGACCGCGCCGCTGCGCGTGAGCAGGTCGCCGAGATCGGGGCTGTGGGCGGATTCCACGTGGACGACATGTCCCGCCGCGAGGTAGAAGATCCCGGACTCCGTGGAGAGCGCCCCGGTGGCGTGGTCGGCGGCGAGGGTGCCGAGCAGCTCGGGTGCGGATCCGTCCGTGCGTTCCGCCGTGGTCATCCGAGCACCAGCCGGTCGGCCATCTCGGCCAGCCGTATGCGGGCCAGGGCGAGGTTGCCGTCGGCGCGGTCGAGCCACAGGTACAGGAACACGGTGCTGTCGAAGGTCGTGACGACGAAACGCAGCAGGTGGTACGCGTCCGCGCCGGTGAGGATCAGGTCCTCGACGGGCGGTGCCCCGCCGGCCGTTCCCCTCCCGCCTCCGTCGGCCGAGGCGAGGGTGCCGCTCTCCATGGCCTGGCGGGCGAGTTCGGCGGTCTCCGCGGCCGTGGCCTCCGCGTCGCCGCCCGGTGCGTCACCCACCGCGCCCAGGGCGAGCCCGCTGATCCAGTCGGCCACCAGGGCACCGCGCGCCCCGGGCAGTCGCATGGCTTCCAGCAGACTTTCGTCGATTCCGGGCACGCCGGATCCCCCTCCTCGCACGGCTGTACCGCGAACGTGACGTCGACGCTACGGTGTGTGCTCGACCGAGGTGAGAGCTTTGGTGTTTTCCTGGGGAATATGCGACAGACGTGACCCGCCACTGGTAGGGTCCGGGACTTTGCCCCGAGACGGTGTCGGCGGTCCGGTGCCGGTGCGGACAGGGCCGGCCCCGATGCGGATGGTGGGCCGGCCCTGCTCGCGGGACCATTGTGATGATGTTCGTACCGCCCGGACACGGGTGAACGGACATCACCACGTGCGCGCCGCGCACACCCCGCGCGCGACACGCCGCGCACTCATCCCACATGAGGGCCGTACGAGGCGGGTAGGCGCGGGCCGGACCCGCCGTTCCGGCGGAGCCCCGCGTCATGGCGCAGGCCGTCGGCGACGATACTGGCAGGAGCACGTGCCCCCGCTCACCAATGGACCCATGCCGAACTCCTCCACAGCCCGCCCCACGATCCCCACCACGGTCTGGCCGGCCCGTGGCCGCCACACCGGTGGCGGGGCCGACGAGGCCCTCCGGCGCGGCTTGCGCCGCCTCAAGGACGGCGGGTACATCGACGACTTCCTGGAACTCCCCGCCGCCGAGACCGCACCCGACCTGGTATTCGAATCCCGGACGCGGGTCGCCGGGGAGGTCACCGTGCGCGCCCGGCTGAGCCTCGCGCCCGCCACGGACCGGGGCCGGGAGTGGACCCTGGTCGCGGAGGCCGAGGAGCCCTGGCAGCAGGCCTGGCCGTCCCCGACCGGGATGTTCTGGGAGCGCGAGGCGGACACCGACTGGCACCACGACGCGGCGACGGGACTGCGCGTCGGGGAGGTCAATCCGCTCCCGGAGGACGACAAGGCCGTACGACGGCTGCTGCGCGACTGCGCACGCGACGCGTGGCACATCCATGTGGTCGTCCACGAGGCGATGACCACGGACGAGCGCGGCCGGGTGCCGCTCGCGAGCTGGCTGCCGCCGGGGTTGCGGCACCGGGTCGTGGAGCACCGGGCCACCCCCCAGCAGTCGCGGGTGGCGAACTGGGCGCTGCGGGAGTTCGGAGTGCAGGTTCCGCGCGGAGGTGCCGTGGTGCTGCCGGGCACTCCGGCCCCGGAGGGCTACACCGCCGACGCCTTCGCCGTACGGGCGGTGTTCCTGGACGGAACACAACCGGCGGGTCTCGTCGACGCGGTGACCCGCTTCGACGCACTGCCGCGGGCACTGCCGGAAGGTGCGCGGGAGGCGCTGACGGCGCTCCGGGAGGACTGGCACCTGCTGACCCCGGAGGAGGAACTGGAGCGGGAGCGCGCGCTGGTGGCGATGTACGCCGAGGCCTTGGAGGCCATGACGAAGTCCAGGGACCTGTACCGGGAGGCCGCCGAACGGGCCCATGAGGCGCTGGCCGCGTACCAGGACGCGGCCGGCACCCCGGCCATCGCGCAGCCGCCCGCGCCCCGGACGGCCTCCACGCCCTTGCAGCACCTGACCCGCACCCTGGAACGTCTGAGGTCCGGCAGCACCAGGACCCGCCGGGACCCGGCCCGGGAGGCCGGGGAACCGGCCCCGGAACGGCAGCCCACGACGTCCGACCGTTGAGCGGCCCGCGGTTCACCGCACCGGCGAGGAGGCACGTCCCGCCGCGCGGCGGGACACCGGGCGAACGGCCGTCCAGGGCCTGTCGTTTGCATCACCCTGGCGTCGCGGGGCCTGGCACGCACAGCCGCACGCACCGGACCCCGCCCGGTTCGGCCGAGACGCACCGCCGGCCACAGCCAGGCCGATCCGAACGGCCCTGGCCGCCGTCCGGTGTCGGCGGTCACTCCCCCGCTTCGGCCACGCGGTGGGGCTCCGGGGGCGGCCAGGGGCTCCAGCGGGCGCCCGGGAAGGGGAAGGCCACGCGGACGACCAGGGCCGTCAGTGCCAGGAGCGCGGCCGCGAGGGCGGCGGAGGTGGCGAGCCAGGTGGGCGCGAGCGCCAGGTCCACCGCGCGGGGCAGCACGGCCGACGGGAGGGTACCGCCGTAGGCATGGGCCGCGGCGAGGGCGGTCGGCACCACGACCGCCACCGCCAGCACCACCGCACCGGGACGCACCACCAGGATCAGCGCCAGCAGCGTGCAGAGGACCGACAGGCCGACGGCGAAGGCGTGCAGGCCAAGGGGGACGCTGTCCTGTTGCAGCGGGAAGTGGGTCACCGCGCACACGGCGAGGGCCACCGCGACGAGCCAGCTCGACCAGATCACGGGCCGGGCCACCGGCCGCGGCGTGCGGTTGCGGCGGGCGGCTGCCGCGGGGCGACGGCGCGGGCGCCGCGTCCGTCGTGCGCCGTCGCGGACGGCGGGCCGCCGGCGGCCGACGCGGAATCCGGCGCGCGGGGCGGGAGCGGGTGCGCCGTCCAAGCGGCGGCCGTCCTGCGGGCTCTCGCCGCTCCCGTCCGCGAGCCGGTGCGCCTCCGGCGCCGGCCGGCGCAGGTGCTCGGGCGGCCGGTGCACGGCCAGACGGTCGATCAGTTCGACCAGTTCGTCGACGGAGCGGCCGGTCGCGGCGGCGCGCAGCGCCTCCTCACGGCAGTGGGGCGCCAGCGGCTCGTTGTGGAGCAGCGCCACCAGAAGGGTGACGTCCTCGACGGAGCGGTGCGCCGCAGCCGCGCGGATCGTCTCGTCCGCGCTGCCGACGTCGCGGGGCTCCCGGGTCAGCAGCGCGACGAGCCGGGTGACGTCCTCCACGGACCGGTCGATCCCGGCGGCGCGCAGAGCGTCGACGACCGCCCTCGTGTGCTGGGGCGACCGTTCCAGTGCGGTGATGAGGTCGACGACCTCCTCGAGGGGACGGTCCGCCACGGCCGCGTGGACGAGGTCGCCGACCGGATCGCCGTACGGCCTGCCCGCCGCCGGGGCGCCGGGGCCCGGCGGGTCCGAGCGCCCCGTGTGCTCGACGGGGTCCACGAGGTCGACGGTGGCGACCGGATCGCGCGGCGGCCCGGTGTCCTCCGCTGCCGCGTGGCCCGCCGCCAGCGGCGCTCGGGGCGGATCGGACCGTTGGGTGCCGGTCGCGGCGGCCGTGCCGTCGGTGGGCGGGGCCCCGGCCGCTCCGAAGGGTATGACCGGTTCGTTCGAGCGAGATGACGAAGGCAAAGTGGTCATGATCGGCTCCATGAGGAAGGCTGATGACCATTACTAGGCATCCCCCCACCTGGCTGCCACTTGACTGGGCCACCGGGATGACCTGCGGCGATCCGGCGTTTCGCGGGGATGCGGCAGGGCATCGGACGCGTGCGCGCATGGCCGGTCCCCGCCGCCATACCGGGGCCGTCAGCGGGAATCCGACCGGAGAGGGCTGTGCCGCGGCCGGCGGGGCCGCGGCGCTCCGGTCATCGGAAGGAGGGCAGCGACGTTGGAGTCGACCACTGTCGTGCTGACCGTCGCCGCGATCCTCGCGGCCGCGGTGCTGGCCGGAGCCGTCACCGTCCTGGTCCGTCTGGTCCGTACGCGGCAGGAGTTGCGACGGGCGGGACTGCCCACGGGTCCGCGCTGGGTCTTCTGGGGTGCCGTCCTGTACCTGGTGCTGCCGGCCGACCTGCTGCCCGATCCGGTCTACCTGGACGACATCGGCGTCCTTCTGCTCGCTCTGCGCACCATGCGTCGCTCCCTCGGTGCGGGACTGCCCGGAGCGCCTTCGCGGCGGTCGGGACGGCAACCCGCCGATGACTACGCTCCGTAAGGAAACCAACCACCCGTTCGATTCGTATAAGTCTCTGGAAGCCGAAAGAAGTCGGCGGACCAAGCGGCGGGCCACAGCGGGCCGTTGCCTGGTCGGCGCAGCACCGACGAGGGAGACACGATGCAACCGTTCGCGCTCAACTACGCACGCCCGGCAGTTGAGTTGGCCGTTGCCACTCCGTATGCGTACGACTCCGGACTGCAGTTGAACGTACTCGGGGACGGACGGATCGCCGCCTGCGACCACGCGCTGTTGCGTGAGGTGGGGACCACGACGTCCACCGCGGGCTCCAAGACCCACTTCGACGACTGAACGCGGACCGTAGACGATGACCGTGCTGATCCTCACCTGTGAGGAGGACGTCACCGCCGACATGGTGGTCGTCCATCTGAACGGCTCCGGAGTGCCCGTGGTGCGCCTCGACCCGGCCGATCTGACCGACGGCGTCTCACTGTCCGGCGAGTTCGTCCACGGCCGGTTCCGCGGCCATCTCTCCGTCGGGGGGCGTCTGGTGAGCATCGGCGGGCTGCGGTCCGTCTGGGTGCGCCGGCCGGGCACCCCGGCCGGGCGCGCGCCGCAGCCCTCCGCGTGGCTGACCGAGGAGGCCTCGCAGGCGCTCTACGGAATGCTGCGCGGCTGCGACGCACGCTGGATGAACCATCCGGACGCGGCCCGGCAGGCCCGCCACAAGCCGTGGCAGCTGCGGCTGGCCCAGCGCTGCGGCCTGCCCGTGCCGGCCACGGTGATCACCACGTTCCCGCGGGCGGCGCGGGAGTTCGCGGAGCGGTTCCCCGATCTGGTGGTCAAGCCGGTGTCGGGTGCGCATCCGCAGGATCCGCCGAGGGCCGTGCCGACCAGCCGGGTGGCGCCGGACGCGGACTTCTCGGCGGTCGCGTTCGGGCCGACGCTGCTTCAGCGTCGGGTCGCCAAGCGGGCCGACATCCGGCTGACCGTGGTGGGCGAACGGTTGCTGGCGGCCCGCAAGGCGACGCCGCCGGACGCGGATCCGGAGGAGGTGGATGTGCGTTTCGCCGCGCCCGGATCACCCTGGGAGCCGGTCGAGGTCCCGGCGCGCACCGCCGACACCGTTCGCACCTACATGCGCCGGGCAGAACTGGCGTACGGGGCATTCGACTTCGCCGAGGACGCCGACGGGACGTGGTGGTTTCTGGAGTGCAATCAGTCGGGGCAGTTCGGGTTCGTGGAGGTGGAGACGGAACAGCCGATCGCGCGGACCATCGCGGAGTGGCTGTCCCGCCCCATTCCCGACGAGCCCGCGGAGCTCAACGGGGCGAGCACCACGGTGCGATGAGTGACCGTCACACGCGGTCAGTGCGGCCGCGGTCCGGGCAGCAGGGCGGTGCGCTGCCAGCCGTTGCCCGGGGACTGCGGCCGGTCGGGACCCGGACCGAAGCCGCCGGACCGCAGGGGCCGCATGACCGACTCCAGCTCCCGGCTCACGCGTTCGGCCTCGCGGCGGACCTGTGCGGGCACGTCGCCGCACTCCGCGATGAGTCGGTCGTAGATGGGGGAATCCTGGAACACCCGTCAACGTGCCTTTCTGCTCGGCGGCCCCGGTGCGGGGACGCGACTGCCGAGTGTAGGCGTCCGTCCGGTGCGACGTGCGACTTCCCCGGGACGACGTGACACGGAACGGTCACACGGGATCTGCCGCGCATTGCGGTGACGGCGGGCGGATCCGGGCGGTCAGGCGCCCGTCGTCGACCCGGGGCGGACGATCATCAGGACCGTGACGGTCGCCCAGAGGAGGTTGAACACCCCCGTGAACATCGCGAGTTGAACGGTGCTCTGCCGGTCGACCGGCCGGTCTTCGGCGAGCTGCTCGACGAGTTCGTCCTGACGGGGGAGCACGAAGGCGAGGAGAACCCCGGCAGCCACCGCGGTCAGGGTGATCGAGGTGATGAGCCAGCCGTCGCCCAGCACGCCCATCGCGAGGGCGGTGGCGAGGCCGAGTACGGGGACGAGGATCGCCATCCGGGCGTAGACCCGGCAGATGCGGTGGAGCAGTGCGACGGTGGTGACCCCCTTGGGGGCGGACCCGTCGCCCCCCGCGGAGGCGGCGCGGCGTACGGCCGGCGGGAACATACTGGCCGCGACGGTGACGGGGCCGACGGCGATGATCGCCGCCAGGACGTGGAGGGACAGCAGGAACTTGGTCACCGGGACTCTTTCCTTGGTGTGATCAGCGGTGCCGGGCTCACGTTAGGGGCCTCATCGAAGATCACCCAGGGGCTGAAACGACAGCTTCCAACGAGTTCCCGCCAGCCGCGTTCACCGCGCTTTGGCAACGTCGTCGGCCGGAGGACCCGCTCAGGAGCATGGCGGGAACCCGTCTATCGTGGCGGTCATGCACTCCGTGGCGATTCTGGTTCTCGATGGCGTCGTGCCGTTCGACATGGCGGCGCCCATGCAGGTCTTCGACTGGACGCGGCTGCCCGACGGCCGGCACCCCTACCGGGTCCGGCTGTGCGCCGAGCGGCCGGAGGTGACCGCGGACGGCGGCTTCGGCCTGCGCGTCGACCGTGGCCTGGAGGCGCTGGCCGACGCCGACACGGTCATCGTCCCCGGCCGAGGCGAGGACGCCCCGCCGCCCTCCCCCGCGGTCCTCGCCGCGCTGCGGGGGGCGGCCGCGGCCGGCACCCGGATCGCCTCGGTGTGCGTGGGCGCCTTCGTGCTGGCGGAGGCCGGGCTGCTGGACGGTCGGCGCGCCACCACGCACTGGGTGGCCGCCGGCCGGCTCGCCCGGGACTTCCCCCGCGTCGATGTGCAGCCGGACGTGCTCTATGTCGACAACGGCCAGATCCTCACCTCGGCCGGCGCCGCCGCCGCACTGGACATGTGCCTGCACATGATCCGCCGGGACCTGGGCTCGGCCGTGGCCGCGAACGCCGCCCGGATGTCGGTGATGCCGCTGGAGCGGGAGGGCGGCCAGGCCCAGTTCATCGTGCACGAACACCCGCCCGTGCCCCGAGGGTCGGCTCTCGAGCCGCTGCTGGACTGGATCGAGGACAACCTGGCCCACGAGGTGACGCTCGGGGCGATGGCGGCCCGCGCGGGGATGAGCGAGCGCACCTTCAGCCGGCGGTTCCGTGAGCAGACGGGCACCACGCCGTTGCAGTGGCTGCTGCGGGCCCGGGTGCGGCGCGCCCAGTACCTGCTGGAGAACAGCGACCACACGGTCGAACGGATCGCGCAGCAGGCCGGTTTCGGATCGCCCACGGCGTTCCGCGAGCGCTTCCGCAAGGTGGTGGGCACCACGCCGTACGCCTACCGCTCGTCGTTCAACGGGCGCCGCGCCGTCACCGCGAGCAGGTCGTGAACGGTTCCCCGCCCGGAGAGCCGAGCGGCCCGGGTGCTCAGACGGCCAGGGACAGGCCGTTCTCGCCGTCCGCCTGCGCGGCGCGGCCGGGTGCGGGCCGGGCGCGGACGAGCAGCGCGTCGGCCTGCGCTATGGCGTCGTGGACACCGGACGCCCCCATCATCACGCAGAGCGTGTGGCTGACCTCCTTCAGCTCGCGTGCCGCCGCGGGCGTATGCCGCTCCGCCTGAGCGATCTGCAGCGTCGCGTACCGCGTCAGCAGCTGTCTGACGACCTTCGGGTCCGGTCCGAGCACGAATGCACCCCTCTCTGGTTTTTCGCTGCGTATGCCCGAACCAGACGGAAGCACTCATCCCGATTGCTCAAGTGGCCGCAACTGACCAAAAACAGTCGCACCCTGACCGGGGCGCTCAGGCCACCTGGCCGCTGTGCAGCGCCGTGTACGCCCCGCCCCGGCGCAGCAGGTCCTCATGCGTTCCGATCTCCTGGATGCGACCGTCCGCCATCACCACGATCCGGTCGGCGCCGCGCACCGTGGACAGCCGGTGCGCCACGACAAACGTGGTGCGCCCGCGCAGCAGCCGCGCGAGGGCCTCCTGCACCAGCGCCTCCGAGCGGGTGTCCAGTGCCGAGGTCGCCTCGTCCAGCACCAGCACCTTGGGGTCCCGGATCAGGGCGCGGGCGATGGCCAGGCGCTGGCGCTGACCGCCGGACAGCCGGGCGCCGCGCTCCCCGACGAGGGTGTCGAGCCCCTGGGGCAGCCGGTCGACGAACTCCAGCGCGTTGGCGTCGCGCAGCGCGGCCCGTACCGTCTCCTCGTCGGCGTCGTCCATGCCGTAGGCGACGTTCTCCCTGACGGTGCCGTCGAACAGGACCGACTCCTGGGGCACCACCGACAGGAAGCGACGGTAGGTGCGCAGATCGAGACTGTTCATGTCGGTGCCGTCGAGCAGCAGCCTGCCCCAGGTCGGCCGGACGAAGCCGATGACGAGGTTGAGCACCGTGGACTTGCCCGCTCCCGAGGCGCCCACCAGGGCGATGGTCTCGCCCGGGGCGACATCGAGGGTGAAGTCCCGAACGGCCGGCCGCCCGCCGGTGTCGTAGGCGTGGCCGACGTTCTCGAAGGTGATCGCGCCGCGCAGGCCGCCGAGCCCCGCCTTGCCCTCGTTGTCCTCCAGTTCGGGCGCCTGGAGCACCTCGCCGACCGAGCGGACGGACTCCAGCCCTTTGGTGATGACCGGGGCCAGTCCCGCCAGTGTGGTCGTCGAGTTGGTGAGCGTGGTCAGGAAGGCGCTGAGCATCACGACGTCCCCCGCGGTGACGCCCCAGACGTCGTAGTACGAGATGAGCGCGGCGCCGGCCAGTACGCCCACGCCGACCACGTTCAGGACGACCCAGGCCAGCGAGCCGAAGCGGCCGTTGACCAGATCGAGGCGCATCCCGGAGGTCAGCAGCCGGTCGAGGGTGCCGTTCATCCGGCGCAGCGCCTTGCCCTCCAGGCCGTGGGCGCGGGTGACGGGGATGAGCCGGGTCATCTCCGTCACCCGGGAGGACAGGGTCTCCACCTCGTGGCGGAAGTGCTCGTTGTGGGTGCGCAGCCGGGCCCTCAGCCGGGCGACGAGCAGCGCGGCGGCGGGCACGACGACCAGGAAGACGGGCAGGAACTCGGGGGTGCGGACGGCGATGATGACCAGCCCGCCGGTGAGCACGGTGAGCGCGCCCAGCCCGGTCTCCGCGGTCTGCTGCACCATCTGCTCCACGGTCTCCACGTCCCGGACCACCTTGGCCTGGAGCACGCCCGTGCTGATCCGGGAGTGGTAGCCGATGGAGAGCTGCTGCATGCGCGTACACAGGGCGGAGCGCAGCGCGGTGCCCATGCGGCGGACGCTGCCGTGGAGCAGACGGACGTACAGCACATGGAGCGGGTAGTTGACCAGCAGGATGAACATGATGATGCCGGTGCTGGTCCACAGCCGGGATATCGGCTGGTGCTGGACGACGGTGTCGATGATCGACGCGGTGATCAGCGGCAGTAGCCAGACGGGGCTGTGCTTGACCGTGAAGACGACGACGGCGCCGGCCAGCCGGCCGCGGTCCGCCCGGAACAGATAGGCGAGGGTGCGGACGGGATGCTCGCCCCGGTAACGGTGGTCGAGCGGTCGTTCCGGTGTGGTCGTCATCGGCGGTGGTCCTCCCCTGTGGGCCTGCTCGGCGGGTGCGGCGCGAGCCGCGGGCAAGCGCTTGCCCCTCTGTGCGCAAGGAGTACACCCGGAGCGCGAGGGGCCGCCGTCCGCGTCCGTCGCGCGAGACGGGCGGCACCGTCTCAGGCGGCGTCCAGCTCCGCGATGTCCTCGGCGCTCAGCTCGAGGCCGGCGGCCGCGGCCGAATCACGGACCGACTCCGGCCGGCTCGCCCCCGGAATGGGCACGACCACCGGCGACTTGGCGAGCATCCAGGCCAGGCACACCTGGTGCGCGCTCACCCCGTGCGCCCGGGCGACCCGGGCGAACGGCGCGTGGTCGGAGGCGAGGTCACCGGCCCGGGCGATGCCGCCGAACGGGCTGTAGGGCAGGAACGCGATGCCGAGCTCGCCGCACAGCTCCAGTTCCGGCTCGCTGGAGCGGAAGGCCGGGGAGAACCGGTTCTGCACGGAGACCAGCCGACCGCCGAGGATCCCGTCGGCCTCCCTGATCCGGTCCGGGTCGGCGTTGGAGATCCCCGCCATGCGGATCTTCCCCTCGTCCAGCAGTTCCCGCAGCGCGCCCACGGACTCGGCGTACGGGACGCGGGGGTCGGGCCGGTGGAACTGGTAGAGCCCGATGGCCTCCACGCCGAGCCGGCGCAGTGACGCCTCGCAGGCCCGCTTCAGATGGGCGGGGCTGCCGTCCAGCGTCCAGCTGCCGTCGCCGGGGCGCAGATGGCCGCCCTTGGTGGCGACCAGGACGTCGCCGCCGCGGTCGTGGGAGGCGAGGGCCTTGGCGATCAGGGTCTCGTTGTGTCCGACCTCGTCGGCGTCCCTGTGGTAGGCGTCCGCGGTGTCGATCAGCGTGACACCGGCGTCCAGGGCGGCATGGAGGGTGGCCAGGGAGCGGGCCTCGTCCGGGCGGCCCTCGATCGACATGGGCATCGCGCCCAGGCCGACGGCACCGACCTCGACATCACCGATACGGCGGGTGTGCATGGGGAAGCGACCTCTTCCGGCTGTGGCTGCGACGGGTGGTGGAAAGCGCGTACCAGCCTGGTCCCGGGGCGGCCGGAAATCCAATAGAAGGATGCGAACGCATTCAGCAGGCGGAACGCTGAATCGCGGGGCCCTCGGCATCGGCGCCCGCCGCGCGGGCACCGGAGCCCGGCGCTACGCTGCGCGCAGTCCACCCCATGCACCGTTTTCGGGAGGTATGTATGGCCTCACTTCTCAACCCGTACCTGAGTTTCGACGGGGACGCGCGGCAGGCGATGGAGTTCTACAAGGAGGTCTTCGGCGGCGAGCTGCGCCTCAACACCTTCGGGGAGGCCGGGCAGCCCGGCGCCGAAGGATCCGACAAGATCATGCACGGCATGCTGACGACCGCCGAGGGCTTCACCCTGATGGGCGCCGACATGCCGCCGGGCATGGAGCACAGCCCCGGCAACAACTTCGCCGTGAGCCTCAGCGGCGAGGACGAGGGCACCCTGCGCGGCTACTGGGACAAGCTGTCCGGGGGCGGCTCGGTGTCCGTGCCGTTGGAGAAGCAGATGTGGGGTGACGTGTTCGGGATGTGCACGGACCGCTTCGGCATTCCCTGGATGGTCAACATCAACCAGCCCGGGGACTGAACACGCCTCACGGCGAGCGGGCGCACGGGACCGCCCCCGTCCCGCGCCCGCCACGCCCCTCTCTCCCGGCGGCTCGCTGTTGACATGGCCTTTCGGCAGGGATCATCGTGCTGACCCGAGCACGATCAGGGCACGGGTCCGGCGGATGCCGGCCCGCGGGAGAGGCGGCGGCATGCGGATCGGACTGCTGGGCACCGGCCCCTGGGCGCGGGCGGCACACGCCCCCGCCCTGAGCGGGCACCCGGACCTCGACCTCACCGGCGTGTGGGGCCGCCGTGCGGACGCCGCCGCGGAGCTGGCCGTACTGCACGGCACCCGGGCCTACGACGACCTCGACGCGCTCCTCGCCGACGTGGACGCGGTCGCCGTCGCGCTGCCGCCGGCGGTGCAGGCCGAACTGGCCGTGCGCGCGGCGCGGGCGGGGTGCCATCTGCTGCTCGACAAGCCGCTCGCACCGACGGTCGCCCAGGGCCGGGCGGTGGTCGGGGCCGTCGAGCGGGCCGGGGTCGCCTCGGTGGTCTTCTTCACCACCCGTTTCCAGCCCGGTCCTGAGGCATGGATCGGCGAACAGGCCCGCGCGGGTGGCTGGTTCACCGGGCGGGCGCAGTGGCTCGGGGCGGTGTTCACCGCCACGGACAGCCCCTTCGCCGCCTCGCCCTGGCGACGGGAGAAGGGCGCCCTGTGGGACGTCGGCCCGCACGCCCTGTCCGTGCTGCTTCCGGTGCTCGGCGAGCCGCGGCGGGTGACGGCGGCGGCATACGGCCCCGGTGACACCGTCCATCTGGTCCTCGACCACGAGAGCGGCGCGTCGAGCAGTCTCACCCTGAGCCTGACCGCGCCCCCGGCCGCGGCGGGCGCCACCGTCGAACTGCGCGGCGAGGCGGGGGTCACCCTGCTCCCGGAAGCATCGGAGGGCGTCGTCCCCGCCGTCACCCGGGCCTTGGACGCCCTGCTCACCGCGGCCCGGACCGGCATCCCGCACCCCTGTGACGCGGCGTTCGGCCTCCGCATCACGCGGATCCTGGCAACGGCGGAGTCCCTGCTGGACAGCGGGACGCCCTGAGCACGCCCGCGGAGCGCGCGTCCGCCGGCTGCGGAACGGAGCGCTCCGGACGCGCTCCGTGTCATCCCGGCGCGGCCGGCTTAAGAGCCCCTTAAAGGCCGGTTAAGTGATCGGGGACGCTTCGTCGCCCTTTCAAGTAACCGCAGGTCAGGGCAGGTTGAGGACAAGTCGGACCGGTGGCGGGGGTTCATTGGTGTCCCTACCATCGACCCCGCGCACCGGCCCGGCGTACGTCCTGAGAGCGCTCTCTCCGCCCTCCTCCCCACGTCGGCCGGCGCGGTCAGGAACCCGCACGAGTCCTACAGGAGACCCCCACATGACTCCTCGTCATCAGCGCACCCTCGGCCGCCGCAAGGTCCTCTTCGCCCTCGGCGGAGCCGCCGTGGCCCTCCCCGCGGCGGCGGCGATCGCCCCGCACGCGCTGGCGGACCAGTCCGAAGAGCCGAAGGCCGGCCCGGCAGCGGCCGGATCCCTGCCGCTGACGATCGTCAACAACAGCGGCTCCTTCGACAACGCCAACGTGCACCTCTACGTCGTCGGCAACGCGGACGGCCGTCAGGTGCGGCTCACCCCCGAGGGCACCGTCGTGCCCGTCGCCGCCTCCGACAACGGCCCCGACGGCTTCACCGACTACGCCATCAGCCTGTCCGGCAGCGGCGAGACCAAGCTCTCCCTGCCGTACATGTCCGGCCGGATCTACGTCTCCCTCGGCGCGAAGCTCAAGTTCAAGGCGGTCACCGACGGCAACGGCAACGCCGCACTGCAGTACCCGGCCGGCTGGGTCACCTCGGACCCCAACTACGGCGTGCTGCACGACTGCGCGGAGTTCACCTACAACTCCTCGGGCATGTTCTGCAACACGACGATGGTCGACATGTTCAGCGTGCCGCTGAGCATCAAGCTCACCGGTTCCAAGGACCAGACGACGGGCACGGTCCGCGAGGGCGGGCGCGCGGCCGCGTTCGCCGCCGTCAAGGAGGTGGAGGCGTTCTCCCGGCTGGTCGTGGACGACACGCGGATCATCGCCCCCGGCCACGGTCTGGACGCCGGTCTGTTCGCCGAGGACTACCTCGCCCCGTACATCGACGAGGTGTGGAGCACCTACACCGGCCGCGACCTCAAGGTCACCACCAACGCGGGCACGTTCACCGGCCGGGTGCGCGGTGACCGGTTCACCTTCGACGGGCCCGCGCAGGTCTCCTTCGGCAAGCCGTCCACGCGCGACGTCCTCTTCTGCGACGGTGCCCTCGCCGCCCCCAACGACGGCACCACCGGTCCGGTCGCCGCGGTGCTCGGCGCCGGCTTCAACCGGTCGACGCTGCTCAGCCACCCCGACCAGCCGACCACCGACCCCTCGGTCTTCTACCGGACCGAGATCACCAACCACTACTCCAAGGCCATGCACGCGGCCACGGAGGACGGCCGGGCGTACGGCTTCGCCTTCGACGACGTGGCCGACTTCGCCTCGTACATCCAGGACACCGCGCCGACGGGCCTGCGGCTGACCCTGACGGCCTTCTAGGGCCTCATCCGGCAGGTTTCCCCCGGGGCCGGGAAGGTACCCCGGGGGCCAGGAGGCGGCCCTTCACCGCGGTGCCGCGAGCGTTCCGGATGCACGGCGGGCTCCCGCGTTGAATGGTGAGTATCGGACCCGATGACAGCACCGGGGCCGCAACCGTGATCCCGGACCCGAGGAGCCAGAAGATGTCGACGTCCCAGCCCGACGCGTCCCGGCAGCCCGAGGACCGTGCCACCCCGGACAGCCTGCTCCACGCCCGCACCGGCACCGATGTGTCGCCGGAGGACCTGGTTCTTGCCTCCGGCAAGGACCTCACCCCGCAGAACCTCGAATGGGCCGAGCGGAAGCTCGCCGAGGAGGGGCCCGCCGCCCTGGACAAGATCCTTCCCTGAATCCCGCGCACTCCTGCTCCAGCGGCAGGACGGCGGGGGGGGGGGGGGGGTGTGGGGGGTGGGTGGGGGGGGGGGGGTGGTGGGTCGATGTGTCCGCGGGCCTCTCCTTCCCCCTGTTTCCCCCACTCGCATCCCCCTCCTCTACGAAAGGTTCTATTT
>NZ_JBVIGA010000022.1:0-94324 GCF_055571035.1 Streptomyces malachitofuscus
CACCATCCTGATTGACCGCCGAACCCCGCACCACCGCCAACACCCGATGCCCACGACGCCGCGCATCCGACAACCGCTCCACCAACAACACACCGACGCCCTCACCCCAGCCCGTACCATCCGCCGCCTCCGCGAACGCCTTGCACCGGCCATCGGCCGCCAAACCACCCTGACGACCGAACTCCACGAACGCGCCCGGCGTGGACATCACCGTCACACCACCGGCCAGCGCCAGATCACACTCCCCCGCCCGCAACGACTGCACCGCCAGATGCAACGCCACCAACGACGACGAACACGCCGTGTCCACCGTCACCGCCGGACCCTCAAGACCCAGCACATACGACACCCGGCCCGACGCCACACTCGCCGCGTTCCCCGTGCCCACGTACCCGCCGAAGTCACCCTCCGACACACTCAACAACGCCGGATAATCCTGCCCGTTGGTGCCCGTGAACACCCCCGTACGACTCCCCCGCAACGACCCCGGAGCAATACCCGCCCGCTCCACCGCCTCCCACGACGCCTCCAGCAACAACCGCTGCTGCGGATCCATCGCCAACGCCTCACGCGGCGACACACCGAAGAACTCCGCATCGAAATCACCAACACCGGACAGGAAACCGCCGCGTGCGGTGTGGCTCGCGTAGGGGTTGTCCGGGTCGGGGGCGAAGAGCAGGCCGAGGTCCCAGCCGCGGTCCTCGGGGAAGTCGACGATGCCGTCCCGTCCGTCGGCGAGCAGCTCCCACAGGTCCTCCGGCGACTCCACACCGCCCGGGAAACGGCACGCCATCCCGACGATCGCCACCGGCTCGTCCGGACCGATGCTGCTCTCGGTGGCGACCGAGGTGATGACGTCGTCCCCGTACAGCTCGCCGTACAGGAACGCGGCCAGGGCCCGGGGTGTGGGGTGGTCGAAGACGACCGTGGCGGGGAGCGTCACACCCGCCGCGGCCGCCAGCGCGTTGCGCAGTTCCACCGCGATCAACGAGTCCACGCCCAGATCGCGGAACGCCCGCTCCGCACCGACCTGTTCGGGACCGGAGTACCCGAGAGCGGCGGCCGCCCGGGTGCGCACCACGGTCAGAAGTTCACGACGACGGGACTCGGCGTCGAGGGTGCGGAGGCGGTCCTGCAGTCCGCTGGTGACGGTCTCGGCGCTCGTCCCGGGAGCGCTGGGCGCGCGGAACACCTCGCCGAGCAGGGGGCTGTGGCGGACGGCGGTGAAGGCGGGGCCGAAGCGCTCCCAGTCAATGTCCGCCACGAGCGCGGTGGCCGGTGCGTCTCCCGCACAGGCCGCGAGGGCGTCCAGCGCCTCCTCGGGAGTGAGCAGGCCGACGCCGCCTCGCAGTTGGCGGCCTTCCGCGTCCGCGTCGGCAGCCATGCCACCGCCCGCCCACGGGCCCCACGCGATCGACGTGGCCGGCAGGCCCGCGGCTCGGCGCCGCTCGGCGAGAGCGTCCAACAGGGCGTTGGCTGCCGCATAGTTGGCCTGCCCGGCGGAGCCGACGGCGCCGGCGAAGGAGGAGAACAGGACGAAGGCCGAGAGGTCGCGGTCGCGGGTCAGCTCGTCCAGATGGCGGGCGCCCGTCACCTTGGCCGCGAAGACCGTTCGGAACGCGGCGGGGGTGAGACCGTCGAGGACGCCGTCCTCCAGCACGCCGGCGGTGTGGACGACGGCGTCCACGGGGTGGGTGTCGAGCAGGGCGGCCACGGCCGTGCGGTCCGTGAGGTCCAGTGCCGCGAAGGTCGTCTCGGCGCCGAGGTCCCGCAGTTCCGTGCGCAGTTCCTCGGCCCCGGGGGCCTGGTCACCGCTGCGGCTGACCAGGAGGAGGTGCGCGGCGCCGTTCCGGGCCGCCCAGCGGGCGACCCTGGCACCGAGCGCACCGGTGCCACCGGTCACCAGGACCGTACCGGAGGGCTGCCACGGCGCCTGCGCCCCGGACGGCGCCGCGACGAGACGGCGGCCCAGCAGTCCAACGGGGCGGACGGCGGCCTGGTCCTCGCGTACGCCGTCGGCGAGGAGGGCGACGAGACGGGTGGCCGAGCGCCGGTCCAGCGTGGTCGGGAGGTCGACGAGGCCGCCCCAGCGGTCGGGGTGCTCCAGCGCGGCGACGCGGCCGAGGCCCCACACTGCGGCCTGGTCCGGATCCGGGGCGGGGTCGTTCGCCGTGGCGGTGACGGCTCCCCGGGTGAGCGTCCAGAGCGGGGCCACGACACCGGCGTCACCGAGTGCCCGGGTCAGCACCGCGGTCGCGAGGACTCCGTGAGGAACCCCCTCGTTGTTCCCTGGTGCGAGCGCGAGCGTGGACACGATCCCGCTCACCGGGCCGTCGTCGGTGGCGGCGGAGATACGGCGGGCGAACTCGGTCCGGGTGTCGAGGTGGTGGTGCTCGACGACGGTCAGTTCGGCGCCGGACTCGGCCAGCACGTCGTTCAGCGCGCCGTCCCAGCCGTCGTCGCCGTCCGGTGAGACGGGCCGCACGAGCAGCCAGCGCCCGGACAGGCGCCCGCCCTTGGACCGGCCGGCGACGGTGCGCCAAACGACATGGTGGTGCGGTCCCGGCCCCGCGGCGGCCGAACCGTCCTCGCCGTAGGAGCGCTCCAGCCAGTAGCGGTCACGGCGGAAGGCGTACGTGGGCAGTTCGACCGGACGGGCGCCCGGCAGGAGAGCCTTCCAGTCGACGGCGCCACCGCTCAGGTGGAGCCGTGCCAGGGCGGAGACGAGCGTGTCGGGCTCGGAGCTCTTCTTGCCGAGCACCGGCACGTACAGGGTGTCGCTGCCGGAGGTGCAGGTATGGGCGAGGGCGCTGAGCGTGCCGTCGGGACCGATCTCCAGGAAGCGCGTCACGCCCGCGGCCGCCAGAGCGCCCACACCGCCGGCGAAACGCACCGCTTCACGGACATGCCGCACCCAGTACCCGGCGGACGCCAGCTCTCCCTCGGCGGCGAGCTGCCCCGTCACGTTCGACACGACCGGGACGGCCGGGGACGCGTAGGTGATGCGCTCGGCCACCTCGCGGAAGGCGTCGAGCATCGGCTCCATCAAGGGCGAGTGGAAGGCATGCGACACCCGCAGACGGGTGGTGCGGCGGCCCTGTCGCGTCAGCTCGAAGGCGACCTCCTCGACCGCCACCTCGGCACCGGCGATCACCACGGAGGCCGGACCGTTGACCGCCGCGAGGGACACCTCGCCCGTTCGGCCCTCCAGGAGCGGCAGCACCTCTGCCTCGGCCGCCTCGACGGCCACCATGACGCCACCCGCGGGGAGTTGCTGCATCAGCCGGCCACGCGCCACGACCAGCGCACAGGCGTCCTCCAGCGACATCACCCCGGCCACATGCGCGGCGGCGACCTCACCGACCGAGTGACCGATCAGGAAGTCCGGGCGCACACCGAGCGACTCCATCAGCCGGAACAGCGCGACCTCGAGCGCGAACAGCGCCGGCTGCGTCCACTCCGTACGCTGCAGCCGTTCGACGTCGTCACCGAAGACGACCTCCCGCAACTCCTCCCCCACGTGCCCACAGACCGCGTCGAACGCCTCCGCGAACACCGGGAAAGCCTCATACAGCTCACGGCCCATACCCGGGCGCTGCGCACCCTGACCCGAGAACAGAAACGCCGTCTTGCCCTCATTCGTCGTACCGACGAGAGTCCGGGCCGCCCCGGTCCCTCCACGCTCCAACTCGGACAGAACACCCAGGAGTTCGACTCGGTCGTGACCGAGGACGACCGCCCTGTGCTCGAAGGCGGTGCGTGTGGTGGCGAGGGAGGCAGCCAGGTCGTAGAGGTCCGTGTCCGGGTGTGCGGTCAGGTGGGCGGCCAGGCGGCCGGCCTGGGCGCGCAGGGACTCCTCGTCGCGGGCGGACAGGAGCCACGGGACGACCGGCAGTTGGGCGCGCGGGGCGGTTTCGCCGGGGTCGTCGTCCGCGGTGGGTTCAGGTGCCTGCTCGATGACGACGTGGGCGTTGGTGCCGGAGAGGCCGAAGGCGGACACGCCGACGCGCCGCGGGTGGTCGGTGTGGGGCCATTCGGTGGGCCCCGTCAGGAGCTTGACGTGCCCGGCGGTCCAGTCGACGTGCGTGGAGGGGCGTTCGGCGTGGAGTGTGGGCGGCAGGACGCCGTGGCGCAGGGCGAGGACGGACTTGATGACACCGACGACACCGGCGGCGGCCTGCGTGTGGCCGATGTTCGACTTCACGGACCCGAGCAGCAGCGGGCGGTCGGCGGTGCGGCCCTGGCCGTAGGTGGCGAGGAGCGCCTGGGCCTCGATGGGGTCGCCCAGGGCGGTTCCCGTGCCGTGGGCCTCGACGGCGTCGATCTCGGTCGCGGGCAGGCCGGCGTTGGCGAGTGCGGCGAGGATGACGCGCTGCTGGGAGAGGCCGTTGGGGGCGGTGAGGCCGTTGGAGGCGCCGTCCTGGTTGACGGCGCTGCCGCGCAGTACGGCGAGGACCTGGTGGCCGTTGCGGCGGGCGTCGGAGAGCCGTTCGACGATGAGGGTGCCGGCGCCTTCGGCCCAGCCGGTGCCGTCGGCGTCGTCGGAGAAGGCCTTGCAGCGGCCGTCTCCGGCCAGGCCTCCCTGCCGGCCGAACTCGGTGAAGGCGCCGGGGCCGGACATCACGGTGACGCCGCCGACGACCGCGAGGGAGCACTCCTTGGAGCGCAGCGACTGGGCGGCGAGGTGCAGGGCGACGAGGGAGGAGGAGCAGGCGGTGTCGACGGTGACGGCGGGGCCCTCGAGGCCGAGCGCGTAGGCGACGCGGCCGGAGAGGACGGACATGGAGTTGCCGGTGAGCAGGTGGCCGCGGACGTCGTCGGCGACCTCGCGCAGGCCGGAGGCGTATCCCTGGTCGCTGCATCCGACGAAGACGCCGGAGCGGCTGCCGCGCAGGGTGGTGGGGTCGATGCCGGCCCGTTCGAAGGCTTCCCAGACCACTTCGAGCAGCAGCCGCTGCTGGGGGTCCATGGCGAGCGCTTCGCGCGGGGAGATGTCGAAGAAGGCGGGGTCGAAGCGGTCGGCGTCCGGCACGAAGCCACCGCGCCGGCGGTCTCCGTCGGTACCGGCCGCCGCGTCGGGGGCGGGCCAGCCACGGTCGGTGGGCCAGTCCGTCACCGCGTCGGTCCCCGAGGCCAGGAGGTCCCAGAAGTCGTCCGGAGTGCGTACGTCGCCGGGCAGCCGGCAGCTCATGCCGACGATGGCGACGGGCTCCTGCTCGCGGGCCTCCAGCTGCCGCAGCTTGCGCCGGGTGGTGTGGAGATCGACGGTGACCCGCTTGAGGTAGTCCCGAAGCTGCGCTTCCTTCGTCATGGACTGCCCCCATGCTGTTCGGTTCGGTGACGGAACGGAGTGCGCGCCGGGGCTCCGCGCGTCGGCCCGGGGCGCCCGGTGGGCATGGGTCCGACGGTGTGCTCCGTGTGCGGTGGGGACAGCATGACCCGGGTGACGAGGCTTTTTCGGCGCCCGGCGGGGTTCTCTGGGGAAACGCTTGGAGTTCGGCCGCGCTGCGTCGTTCGCGCAGGCCAAAGCAGTGTCCCGCGGTGCCCCGCACGACGGGACGGGAACCCGAACGACCGTTGCCTGCGGTGGAGTTCGCCTTCCGGCGGTCAGCTGTAAGGGGGTGGGGCGCCGTGGGCGAAGACGGGGCCGAGCACCGCGAAGGCGTCGCGGAGGGCGGCCAGGGCGTCGGGAATGCGCCAGGCCGCGCGGTCGCGCGGCCCGACCGGGTTGGAGACGGTACGGATTTCCAGCATGGGGATTCCGTGCGCGGCGGCGGCCTCGGCGACGCCGAAGCCCTCCATGGCCTCGGCGGCGGCTCCGTGGTGCTCGCGGAGCGTGCGGGCCCTGTCCTCGGTGCCGGTGACGGTGGAGACGGTGAGTACCGGCGCGTGGACGGCGCCGAGGGCGCGGGCGACGGCGGCGGCCAGGTGCGGCGGGCAGGTGTGCTCGGAGGTGCCGAAGCCGAGGCTGTCGACGGGCAGGAAACCGTCGGGGGTCTGGCAGCCGAGGTCCGCGGCGATGACCCGGTCGGCGACCACGACGGAGCCCATCGCGGCGACGGGGGCGAACCCGCCGGCGATGCCCGCGCTGATGACGAGGTCGTACGGCGTCTCCCGGACGGCCGCCAGGGCGAGCGCGGCGCCCGTGGCGGCCGCCGCCGCGGCGGGCCCCACTCCCCCGGCCAGCAGATCGGCGGTCAGCGGGCGGCGGCGGGCGGCCGACGGCACCCGGCGGGTGTCCCCGCAGGCGACCGCCCCGGCGCAGGTGAGACGGAGCAGTTCGCGGCCCGGCGGGCCGGAGGCGGTGACGGGGACGGCGGGACCGAGGCCGGAGACCACGGCGTCGCGCTCGGCCTCGACCGCCGTGACGACGAGCAGGCGGACGGGGTTCATGAGGAGATCTGGACCTGCCCGTGGTCGCCGATGACGAGGCGGTGGGCGGCGGGCAGCCGCGGGGTCAGCGTGACCTTGACGTTGCGGCCGACGAGCGAGGCGGTGACGCGCCTGATGTGCTCGAAGGACGACTCCCGCAGCACGATGGAGTACTCGATCTCGCTGTGGGTGATGCGGCAGTCCTCCGCCACCGATGTGGACGGGCCGATGTAGGAGTCGGTGACCACGCTGCCGGCGCCGATGATCGCGGGGCCGACGATGCGGGAGCGGCGGACCTCGGCGCCCTCCTCGATCCTGACGCGTCCGATGATCTCGCTCTCCTCGTCGACGGACCCGTCGATGCGGGGCTGGAGGCGTTCGAGGAGTGTGCGGTTGACCTCCAGCATGTCGGTGACGTTGCCGGTGTCCTTCCAGTAGCCGGTGATGACGGTGGAGCGTACGGTCATCCCCTGGTCGATCATCCACTGGAGGGCGTCGGTGATCTCGAGTTCGCCGCGGGCCGAGGGCGGGATGGCCCGTACGGCCTCGTGGACGGCGGTGGTGAACAGGTACACGCCGGCGACGGCGAGGTCGCTGCGCGGCCGGCTCGGCTTCTCCTCCAGGTCGACGACGTTGCCGTGGTCGTCGGTCACGGCGACGCCGAAGGCCGTGGGGTCGCCGACCCGGGTGAGGAGGACATGCGCGTCGCGGGGGTCCTTGCGGAACTCGTCGACGACGTCGCCGATGCCGTCGAGGACGAAGTTGTCGCCGAGGTACATGACGAAGTCGTCGTCGCCGAGGAAGGGCTGGGCGATGAGGACGGCGTGGGCGAGCCCGAGGGGTTCGCTCTGCTGGATGTAGGTGACGTCGAGGCCGAAGGCGGAGCCGTCACCGACGGCGGCCTGCACCTCCGGGGCGGTGCTGCCGACGATGACACCGACGTCGGTGATGCCTGCCTCGGCGATGGCTTCGAGGCCGTAGAAGAGGATCGGTTTGTTGGCGACCGGGACCAGTTGCTTGCTGGAGGTGTGGGTGATCGGTCGCAGCCGCGTACCGGATCCCCCCGCGAGCACGAGAGCCTTCATGTTCCATCCAGATCACGGGTGACGGGTAGGGGTGAGAGGGGCGGTCGCCCCGGCCGGGGCATCGGTCGTGGATGCGGCCGGGGCGACCGGGGCCGGGTCAGGCCTCGTCGAGGTCGCCCTCGAGGAAGGCGCGCAGTTCGTCGTCGGACACCTCGTCGGTGTCCGGGCCGGCCGGATCGGCCAGTGGGGCGCCGTCCAGCCGGTCCAGGAGGCCGCGCAACCGGGCACGGACCTGATCGTGCAGCGCGCCGTCCACCGTGCTCTCGCTCAACCGCGATTCCAGTGCGGTGAGTTGATCGAGCAGCGGCGGAGTGTCGGCGGACCGGTCCGTGGGTTCGATGCGCTCCAGGAGATGCGCCGCGAGCCGCCGCGGCGTCGGGTGGTCGAACATCAGCGTGGCGGGCAGTCGTACGCCGGCCAGGGCGCCGATGCGGTTGCGGAGCTCGACGGCGGTCAGGGAGTTGAACCCGCTGTCCAGGAAGCCTCCTTCGGGGTCGAGGGAGTCGGGGCTGTCGTGGCCGATGACCAGGGCTGCCTGGGCGAGTACGGCGTCCAGGACGGCGGTGTGCCGGTCGGCCGGGGCGAGTCGGGCCAGACGCGCGCGCAGCTCGCCGCCCGCCGGTGCCGCCGGAGCGTCGACCTGCGCGGGGGCGGCCGGGCGCCGGGTACGGGCCGGGACGAGGTCGCGGACCAGGTCGGGCACGGTGCCGTCGGAGGCCCGCAGGGTGGCCGGGTCGAGGTCGGCGGGCGCGTACCAGGGTTCGGGGGCGCGCAGTGCCGCGTCGAGCAGGGCCAGTGCGTGGTCGCTGTCCATGGGGCGCACGCCGCTGCGGGCGATACGGCGCAGGTCGGATGTCCCGAGTGTGCCCGTCATTCCGCTGCGTTCGGCCCACAGGCCCCAGGCGAGCGACGTGATCCGGCGTTCGGGGGTGTCGTGGCGTGCGGCGAAGGCGTCGAGGAAGGCGTTGGCGGCCGAGTAGTTGCCCTGTCCGACGCCGCCGAGGGTCCCGGCGAGCGAGGAGTACAGGACGAGTGCGGCGCCGGTGTCGCGGGTGAGTTCCTCCAGCAGGACGGCGGCGTCGGCCTTGGGGCGCAGCACCGTGTCGAGCCGTTCGGGGGTGAGGGACTGCACGATGCCGTCGTCGAGGACGCCGGCGGTGTGGACGACGGCCGTCAGCGGACGGTCGGCGGGTATCGCGCCGAGCAGCCCGGTCAGGGCGTCGCGGTCGGCGACGTCGCAGGCCGCGACGGTGACGTGGGCGCCGAGTCCGGTGAGTTCCTCGCACAGCGCGGGCATGCCCTCGGAGGCGGCGCCGCGCCGGCCGGCCAGGACCAGGGAACGCACTCCGTGGGCGGTGGCCAGGTGGCGGGCGATCTGCCGGCCCAGTACACCCCCCGCTCCGGTGACCAGCACGGTGCCGTCGCCGACGACGGGGCCGGTGGCGTCGGCGGGCGGGGCGGCGGGACCGGTCCTGGTGAGCCGTGGTGTCAGTGCGGTGCCGTCGCGCAGGGCGATCTCGCTCTCCCCGAGGGCCAGTACGGACGGCAGCCGGTCCAGGGACGCGGGGCTGCCGTCGTGGTCGACGAGGGCGAAGCGTCCGGGGTTCTCGGCGCGGGCCGCGCGGATCAGACCCCACACGGCGGCCTGGGCGGGGTCGGTGCGCGGTGCGTCGTCGGGGCCGGTCGTCACGGCGTTGCGGGTGAGCAGCACGAGCCGGGTCCCGGCGAGGGAGTCCTCGGTGAGCCACTCGGTGACGAGCCGCAGGGCGTGGCCGGTGGCGGTGCGGGCGGCGGCGCCGGGGTCGGTGTCCGTGTGGGTCTCCGGCACGGTGGCGAGAACGGTTCCGGGTACGGCCGTCGCGGTGGTGGCCCGCACCAGCGCGGCGGGTCCTGCGTGGCGGACGGCGTCCGGGAGGGCCGGTGCGAAGTCGCCGAGCAGGTGCACGGGCCCGGCCGGGGCCGTGCCGGGTGCGGCGGGCGTCCAGCGGATCCGGTGCAGCGCCCCGCGGCCGGGGGCGGCCGGAAGGGTACGGGTGTCCACGGGCCGCAGGGCGAGGGTGTCGATGTCGGCGACCGGCTGTCCGGTGCCGTCGAGCAGGGTCACCCGGTAGGTGTGTCCGGCCTGGGGAGTGAGACGGACGCGCAGGGCGGTGGGCCCGGCGCCGTGCACGGTGACGTCGGAGAAGGTGAACGGGACGACCGTGCCGCCCGTCCCGTCGGCGGTGAGCGCCACCGTGTGCAGAGCGGCGTCCAGGAGCGCCGGGTGGATGCGGAACCGGTCGGTGCCCTGGAGGTGTTCGCCGTCCTCGGGAGCGATCTCGGCGTACACGGTGTCGCCGTCGCGCCAGGCGGCGCGCAGCCCCCGGAAGGCGGGCCCGTAGGCGAAGCCTCCGCCGGCGATGCGCTCGTACAGCCCGCTCACGTCCACGGGGCTCGCGCCCGGCGGGGGCCAGGCGGCGGGCAGGGGTGCCGGGGCGCCGGCGGCGGGGGTGTCGCCGAGGGTGCCCTCGGCGTGCCGGGTCCAGGGGCCGGGGTCGCCCTCGTCGCGGGTGACGGGCCGGGAGTGGACGGTCAGGGCGCGGTCGCCGTGGTCGTCGGGTGCGGTGACGGTGACCTGGAGCCGGACCGCGCCGTCCTCGGGGAGGACGAGGGGGGTCCGCAGGGTGAGATCGGCGACGCGGGCGGCGCCGGTGTGGGCGCAGGCCTCCATGGCCAGGTCGAGGAACGCGGTGCCGGGGAGGAGGATCCGGCCGTCGAGGGCGTGGTCGGCGAGCCAGGGCCTGGCGTCCACGGACACGGTGCCGGTCAGGACGGTCGCCGAGCCGTCGGCCAGCGGCACTGCCCCCGTCAGCAGAGGGTGGCGTACGGGTTCGAGGTCCGAGCGGCGGGCGTCGGGGCCCGTCGCCTCCAGCCAGTAACTGCGCCGCTGGAACGGGTAGGTGGGCAGGTCGGTGCGGCGGGC
This sequence comes from Streptomyces malachitofuscus, assembly GCF_055571035.1. Taxonomy (NCBI): domain Bacteria; kingdom Bacillati; phylum Actinomycetota; class Actinomycetes; order Kitasatosporales; family Streptomycetaceae; genus Streptomyces; species Streptomyces malachitofuscus. Next base: position 10,420 of record NZ_JBVIGA010000022.1, read on the forward strand.
GCCGGTGGGGGCGAACCAGGCCTCCCAGTCGACGTGGTGGCCGCGGGTGTGCAGCCGGGCGAGGGCGGAGGTCAGCGACGTCTCCTCCTCGGTCTCGCGGCGCAGTGCCGGGACGAGGGCGGCGTCGCCGTCGACGCACTCCCCGGCCAGCGCGGTGAGGACGCCGCCGGGACCGATCTCGACGTAGGTGGTGACGCCCTGTTCCTCCAGGGCGCGGACGCCGTCGTGGAAGCGGACGCCGTCGCGGACCTGGCGCACCCAGTAGCCGCCGTCGAACGGTTCACCGTCGGTGACGGGGCGGCCGGTGACGGTGGAGACGACGGTCGTCGCGGGCCGGCCGTGCTCGATGCGGGCGGTGTGGGCGGCGAACGCGTCGAGCATGCCGTCCATGTGGTGCGAGTGGAAGGCGTGGCTGACGTTGAGCCGGTGCGTCTTGCGCCCCCGGGCGGCCAGCTCGGCGGCGACCGCGGTGACGGCGTCCTCGTCGCCGGACAGCACGGTGGCGTGCGGGCCGTTGAGAGCGGCGACGGCGACCCGGTCCCGGTGGGCGTCGAGGAGGGGTCTCACCTCGTCCTCACCGGCCTGGACGGAGACCATGATGCCGCCCTGGGGAAGCGCGCCCATGAGGCTGCCGCGTACGGCGACGAGCCGGCAGGCGTCCTCCAGGGTCAGCACGCCCGCGACATGGGCCGCGGCGATCTCACCGACGGAGTGACCGAGCAGCGCGTCGGGCCGTACGCCCAGGCTCTCCAGGAGCCGGTACAGGGCGACCTGCACGGCGAAGAGACCGGCCTGCGTGTAGGCGGTGCGGTCGAGGAGAGCCGCGTCCTTGGTGCCCTGCTCGGCGAACAGCACGTCCCGCAAGGGCAGTTCGGAGCGCGCGCCGGGGTGCGGTTCCAGGTGGGCCTCGAGGTGGGCGCAGACTTCGTCGAGGGCGTCGGCGAAGACCTCGTACCGCTCGTACAGGACCCGCCCGGTGCCGGCCTGCTGGGCGCCCTGTCCGGAGAAGAGGAACGCCACCTTGCCGCCGCGGGCGCGCTCCACGACCGGCAGCGGGTGGTCACGGCCTTCGGCGAGGGCGGTGAGCGCCTCGGCGAGGCCGTCCGTGCCGGCGGTGACGACGGCCGCACGGTCGTCGTGGTGGGCGCGGGTGGTGGCCAGGGACAGGGCGAGGTCCGCCGGGGCGGTGTCCGGGTGGTGGGCCAGGTGGTCGAGCAGGCGTCGGGCCTGGGCGCGCAGCGCGGCGGTGCCGCGTGCGGACAGCAGCCAGGGCAGGACGCCGGGCGTCCGCCCGACCGGCCGGGCCGGCTCCGTGGCGTCGACGGCGTCCGGTTCCTGGAGGATGACGTGGGCGTTGGTGCCGGACACCCCGAAGGAGGAGACGCCCGCGCGGCGCGGGACGTCGCCCGCGGCCCAGGCCCGCTCCTCGTGCAGCAGACGGACCGCTCCGGACGACCAGTCGATGTGCGGCGAGGGCTGCTCGGCGTGCAGGGTGCGCGGCAGGATGCCCTGCCGCATCGCCATCACCATCTTGATGACGCCCGCGACACCCGAGGCGGCCTGGGTGTGGCCGATGTTGGACTTCAGGGCGCCCAGCCACAACGGCCGTTCGGCGGGCCGGTCCGGTCCGAAGACGGCGAGCAGGGCCTGCGCCTCGATCGGGTCGCCGAGGGTGGTGCCGGTGCCGTGCGCCTCCACGGCGTCGATGTCCTGCGGGGACAGCCCCGCGGAGGCGAGCGCCTGACGGATGACGCGCTGCTGCGCGGGTCCGCTGGGCGCGGTCAGCCCGTTGGACGCGCCGTCCTGGTTCACGGCGGACCCGGCCACCGTGGCGAGCACGGGGTGGCCGTTGCGGCGGGCGTCGGAGAGACGCTCCAGCAGCAGCAGTCCGACGCCTTCGGCCCAGCCCGCTCCGTCGGCCTCCGCGCTGAACGCCTTGCAGCGGCCGTCGGGCGACAGGGCGCGCTGCCGGCTGAACTCGACGAAGGTGTCCGGGGTGGAGATCACCGTCACCCCGCCGGCCAGGGCGAGTTCGCACTCGCCGGACCGCAGGGCCTGCACGGCGAGGTGCAGGGCGACGAGGGAGGAGGAGCAGGCGGTGTCGACGGTGACCGCCGGACCCTCCAGACCGAAGGTGTAGGCGATGCGGCCGGAGGCGACACTGCTCGCGCTGCCGGTGGCGAGGTAGCCCTCCAGCTCCTCCGGGGCCCGTCCTGCGCGGCTGCCGTAGTCGTTGTAGTTCGAGCCGACGAACACGCCCGCGCGTGCGCCGCGCAGCCGGTCCGGGTCGATACCGGCGCGTTCGAACGCCTCCCAGGACGTCTCCAGCAGCAGCCGGTGCTGCGGGTCGATCGCGACGGCCTCCCGCGGCGCGATGCCGAAGAACGCCGGGTCGAACCGGTCGGCGTCGTGCAGGAACCCGCCGTGCCGGGCGTAGGAGTGGCCGGTGCGCTCGGGGTCGGGGTCGTAGAGGCTGTCGACGTCCCAGCCGCGGTCGGCGGGGAAGGGGGTGATGGCGTCGGTGCCGTCGGCGACCAGCCGCCACAGCTCCTCCGGTGAGGTGACCCCGCCGGGGAAGCGGCAGCCCATGCCGACGATGACGACCGGGTCGTCGTCCACGGCCGCCGCCGGCAGCTCGGGCCGACCGCCGGCCGCCGGGTCCGCGCCGAACAGTTCACGGTCCAGGTGGGCGGCGAGGGCGCTCGCGGACGGGTGGTCGAAGGCAAGGGTGACCGGCAGGCGCAGCCCGGTGGACTCGGCGAGCCGGTTGCGCAGTTCGACCGCGGTCAGCGAGTCGAAGCCCAGGTCGCGGAAGGCGCGCCCGTCGGGGACGGCGTCGGGGTCGGCGTGGCCCAGCACCGCGGAGGCCTGCCCGCGGACCTCGTCCAGCAGCGCCGCGCGGCGCTCGGCGGGCGCCAGGGCGGCCAGCCGCTTGACCGCCGGCGGCCCGTCGACGGCGTCGCTCTCCTTCTTCTGTACCGCGCCGTCGGCCACGAGGGCCGTGCGGGCCTCGGGGAACTCCCGCAGGGCGGCGAACGCGCGGGCGGTGATGAGCTTCCAGTCGACGTCGGCGACGATCAGGAACTCCTCGTCCTGGTCGAGCGCCTTCTGCAGGGCGGCGACGGCCAGTTCGGGGTCCATCGGGGGAACGCCGTCGCGGCGCAGCCGCTCCGCGACCTCCTCGCCGACCATGCCGCCGCCGGCCCAGGTGCCCCAGCCGATGGAGGTGGCGGGCAGTCCCTCCGCGCGGCGGCGCGCGGCCAGGGCGTCGAGGAAGGCGTTGGCCGCGGCGTAGCTTCCCTGTCCGGGACCGCCGAGGGTGCCGGCCATGGACGAGAAGAGCACGAACGCGTCGAGGTCGAGGTGCCTGGTGGCAGCGTCGAGCGCGAGCGCCGCGTCAGCCTTGGGACGCATGACGCCGTGTGCCCGCTGCGGGGTCAGGGCGTCGATGAGTCCGTCGTCGATGATGCCCGCGGTGTGCACGACAGCGGTGAGTGTGCCGCCGCCCGGCAGGTCGTCGACGAGTCCCCGCACCGCGTCGGCGTCTGCGACGTCGCAGGCGACGACGGTCGCGGTGGCGCCCAGTTCGGCGAGTTCCGCGACGAGTTCGCCGGCGCCGGGAGCGTCCGCACCGCGCCGGGAGGCGAGCACGAGGTGCTCGGCTCCGCCTTGGGCGAGCCAGCGGGCGACGTGCCGGCCGAGTCCGCCGGTCCCTCCGGTGACCAGGACGGTCCCGGACGGCCGCCAGTGGCCGTCGGGCCGGGGGCCCTCACCGGCCCGCACCAGCCGGCGGGCGAAGAGCCCGGACGGCCGTACCGCCAGATGGTCCTCTTCCAGGGTGCCCGACAGTGCGGCGACCAGACGGCGTACCGCACGGCCGTCCATCGTCTCGGGCAGGTCGATCAGACCGCCCCAGCGCTGCGGGTACTCCAGAGCCGCGATCCTGCCCAGCCCCCAGCACATCGCCTGGAGGGGGGTGCGCAGTACGTCACCGCGGTGCACGGACACGGCACCGCGGGTCGCGCACCACACGGGCCCGTCGACCCGGGCGTCACCGACCGCCTGGAGCAGTGCGGTGGTCAGTACCAGACCGGTGGTCAGCACGCCCTCGGTGGACCACGGTGACTCGTCCAGGGCGAGCAGCGAGAGCACGCCGCCGATCTCGACGCCGTCGGTCCGCTGCCGCACGAGGTCGGCCATCCGGTCGCGTTCGGCGGCGTCCGGTCCGGCGACCAGCAGCAGCGCCCCGGCCGACCGTTCGTCGACCGCCTCGCGGACCAGTCGTACCATCGGGTCGTTCTCGTGTCCGGCGGGCACGACGATCAGCCAGTTGCCCGGCAGGCCCTCGACCCGGCCGGACTGCTCGGTGCGCGGCCGCCAGGCGACCCGGTAGCGCCAGCCGTCCAGCGTGGAGCGGTTGATCCGGTCACGTCGCCACGAGGACAGGGCGGGGACGACTTCGGCGAGCGACCGCACGTCCTCGATCCCGAGGCTCTCGGCGAGGGAGTCCACGTCCTCGTTCTCGATGGTGGCCCAGAACCCGTCGTCCACGAGGTCGACGGCGCCCAGGCTCCGGTCGTCGGCGCCATGGCGCGGGGCGACGGGCTCGAGCCAGTAGTGGCTGCGCTGGAAGGGGTAGGTGGGCAGGTCGACCCGGCGCGGCGACCGGTCCGCGAAGAGCGGGGTCCAGTCGACGTCGAGCCCCTTGGCCCACGCCTCGCCCAGGGAGAGGTGGAAGCGGTCCAGGCCGCCCTCACCACGGCGCAGGGACCCGATGACCGGCGCCTGTGAGCCGGCGGCCTCGACGGTCTCGGCGACCGGGACGGTCAGCACCGGGTGGGGACTCATCTCCAGAAACGCTCCGTGGCCTTCGGCGAGGAGCGTGGTGACGGCGGGTTCCAACTGCACCGTCCGACGCAGGTTGCGATACCAGTACCCGGCATCCGTCTGCGCGGAGTCGATCCACTCCCCCGTCACCGTCGACAGGAACGGCACCGACGGCTCCAACGCCACCACCGGCGCCAAAACCTCCGCCAACTCCGCCTCGATCGCCTCCACATGCACGGAATGCGAGGCGTAGTCCACATCGATCCGCCGCACCCGAATGCCGTGAGCGTCGGCGTGGGCAACCAACTCATCCAGCGCGTCGGCGTCACCGGACACCACCGTCGACGTCGGCCCGTTCACCGCCGCCACCGACACCCGCCCCGGCCACCGCGCCGCCAACTCCTCCGCGCCCTGCGCCGGCAAAGCGACCGACACCATGCCCCCACGACCGGCCAACGCCACGATCGCCCGCGACCGCAACGCCACCACCCGCGCACCATCCACCACACTCAACGCACCCGCCACCACCGCAGCGGCAATCTCACCCTGCGAATGCCCCACCACAGCAGCAGGCCTGACGCCATACGACTCCCACACCGCCGCAAGCGACACCATCACCGCCCACAACACCGGCTGCACCACATCCACCCGGTCCAGCCCCGGCACACCCTCCACACCGCGAACCACGTCCACCAACGACCAGTCCACGAACCCACCCAACGCCTCGCCACACTCAGCGAACCGAGCCGCGAACACCGGACACGTGTCGAGGAGCTCCACCGCCATCCCCACCCACTGCGCCCCCTGCCCCGGGAACACGAAGACCGGCTGGACGGACTCGCCGTTGTGCGGGGCACCCCCCCGGACGAGCCTGGTGTCTGCGGTACCGGCGGCCAGGGCTCGCAGACCGTCCAGCAGGGCGGAGCGGTCGGTGCCGACCACGACGGCGCGCTCCTCCAGAGCGGCACGGCCGACGGTCAGCGCATGGGCGACGTCGAGCGGGTCGGTGTCCGTACCCTCCAAGCGGGCCACGAGCCGCACGGCCTGCTCACGCAGCGCCGCCTCCGAACGAGCCGACACCACCCACGGTACGGCCGCCTCGGGCCGTTCGGTGGGCTCCACTTCCGGGGCGGTTTCCGGTTCCGGCTCCTCAAGGATGACGTGCGCGTTGGTCCCGCTGACGCCGAACGAGGAGACGCCCGCCCGACGGGGTCGGTCGTTCTGCTCCCAGGGGCGTGCCTCAGTCAGGACCCGGACCTGTCCGGCGGACCAGTCGACGAACGTGGAGAGCTCGTCGGTGTGCAGGGACTTGGGCAGGATGCCGTTGCGCATCGCCTGGACCATCTTGATGACCCCGGCCATACCCGACGCCGCCTGCGCATGCCCGATGTTCGACTTCACCGACCCCAGCCACAACGGCCGGTCACCCTCGCGCTCCTGACCGTACGTGGCCAACAACGCCTGCGCCTCGATCGGGTCGCCGAGCTTCGTCCCCGTGCCATGCGCCTCCACCACGTCCACGTCCGCAGCCGACAGCCCGGCATCCGCCAACGCCGCGCGGATGACCCGCTGCTGGGACAGACCATTGGGAGCCGTGAGGCCGTTGGACGCACCGTCCTGATTGATCGCCGAACCCCGCACGACGGCGAGGACCTGATGGCCGTTGGCCCGTGCGTCCGACAGACGCTCCAGGAGCAGGACGCCCACGCCCTCTGCCATTCCCATGCCGTCGGCCCCCGCGCCGAACGCCTTGCAGCGCCCGTCGAGGGCGAGGCCGCGCTGCCGGCTGAAGCCGATCAGTCCGACCGGCTCGCCCATGACGGCGGCGCCGCCGGTCAGCGCGAGGGAGCATTCGCCGGAGCGCAGCGACCGCATGGCCTGGTGCATGGCGACGAGTGCGGAGGAGCACCCGGTGTCCATGGTCACGGCCGGTCCTTCGAGACCGAGCGTGTACGAGATCCGGCCGGAGGCGATGCTGGTGACCGTGCCGGTGATGAGGTGCCCTTCGAGGCCCTCCGGGACCTCGCCGGATGCTCCGTAGCCCTGGTGGGAGACGCCGACGAACACGCCGGTGTCGCTGCCACGCAGGCTGTCGGGCGCGATGCCGGCCCGCTCCAGGGTCTCCCAGGCGGTCTCCAGCAGCAGTCGCTGCTGCGGGTCCATCGCGGTCGCCTCACGCGGCGAGATGCCGAAGAAGGCGGCGTCGAACTCGGCCGCGTCGTGCAGGAATCCGCCGTCCCGGGCGTAGGTGGTTCCCGCCCGGTCGGGATCGGGGTCGTACAGGCTCTCCGCGTCCCATCCGCGGTCGACGGGCAGACCGGATATGGCATCGGTCTCTTCGAGGACGAGCTGCCAGAGGTCCTCGGGCGAGTGTGCACCGCCAGGGAAGCGGCAGCCCATGGAGACGATGGCGATGGGCTCGTCCTCGTGCGCCGGACGGGCCGCGGCCAGGGCTGGGAGCCCGGCGGTCTCCTCGGCGGCGCCGTCGTCGACGAGGTGTCCACGCACGTGGCGTACGAGCTCTCGGACGTTGGGGTGGTCGAAGACGATGGTGGCGGGCAGGGCCAGGCCGGTCGCCTCGTTGAGCCGGTTGCGCAGTTCGACCGCGGTGAGGGAGTCGAAGCCGAGTTCGCGGAAGGCGCGGGTGGCGGCGATGTCGTCGCCCTGTGCGTAGCCGAGGACGGCGGCGACCTCGGTGCGGACCACGTCGGTCAGGGCCCGGTCGCGTTCGGCGGGGGGCATGGCGGCGAGTTCGGCGCGCAGTCCGCCGCGCCGGTCGGCGGCGCTGTCGAGCACGGCTTCTTCGGCCTTCATCGCCTCGGCGACTTCGGGGACCTCGTGCAGCAGCGGTCTGGGGTGGGCCGCCGTGAAGACGGGGACGAAGCGTTCCCAGTCGATGTCGGCGATCGCGAGGAACGTCTCGTCGTGGTCGAGGGCCTGCTGGAGGCCGGTCACGGCGAGGTCGGCGTCCATGAACGGGATGCCGCGCCAGCGCAGTTGTTCGCGCACGACGTTCACGGCCATGCCGCCGCCTTCGGGGCTCCAGATGCCCCACGCCAGGGACGTCCCGGTGAGACCGCGGGCCCTGCGGTTCTCAGCAAGGGCGTCGACATAGGCGTTGGAGGCGGAGTAGGCGCCGTGGTCGCCGCTGCCCCAGGTTCCGGCCACGGACGAGTACAGGACGAAGGCGTCCAGCCGGTCGTGGTCGAAGAGTTCGTCGAGGTTGGCCGCCCCGAGGAGTTTGGCACGGGCGCCCTCGGCGAAGAAGGCCGGCTCGGTGTCGACGAGCGGGGCGAGCATGCCGACACCGGCGGTGTGCACGACGGTGCGGATGGCGGGACCTTCGGACTCGACCCGCTCCACGAGGCGGCGAAGCGCGTCCCGGTCGGCCACGTCGCAGGCGGCGATCGTCACCCGGCAGCCGAGGTCGGTCAGCTGCCGTTCCAGCTCGGCCGCTCCGGGCGCCTCGGGACCGTGCCGACTGGTCAGCACCAGGTGCTCTGCGCCATTGCGGGCCAGCAGACGAGCCGCGTGCGCGCCGAGCCCGCCGGTGCCGCCGGTGACGAGCGCAGCGCCGCTGGTGCGCCAGGTGCGCGGCGCGCCACGGCCGGCGAGCGGCGTGCGGATCAGCCGACGGACATACGTTCCCTGTGCGCGCAGGGCGACCTGGTCCTCGTCGCCCCGGGCCGCGAGGAGGGCGACCAGCCGACGTGCGACGTCGTCGTCGACATCCGCGGGCAGGTCGAGCAACCCGCCCCAGTGCCGGGGCTGTTCGAGGGCCACCACACGACCGAGGCCCCACAGGGCACCCTGGAGGGGATGGTTGACGGCGTCGCCCTCGGTACCGGTCGCGACGGCTCCGCTGGTGAGGAACCATGTCCTGGCGTCGATGCCGGCATCCAGCAGGCCCTGGACCAGGAGCAGCGAGGAGACCATGGCCGAGGTGGCACCGGAGAGTCCCGACGCCGGGCGCTCGTCGAGGGCGAGCAGGGAGACAACACCCTGTGTGGGGGCACCATCGGTCCGGGCGACGGCGGCGGCGAGCTGGGAGGCTATCTTCCCGCGGTCGAGGTCGTCGGGCCCCATGATGTAGGTGACGACGGTCGCCCCGGCCCGGCCGAGTGCGCCGGCGACACCGCTGACCAGCGGTGATGCGAGATGCTCGGCGGGTACGACGAGGAGCCAGGTGCCGTCGAGCGTGTCACCCTCCGGGAGCCGGTGCGGCCGCCACACGATCCGGTAGCGCCAGCTGTCCAGCCGGGCGCGGCCCTGGCGCCCTCGATGCCAGGCGGAGAGCGCGGGAACGAGGTCGCCGAGCCCTTCGGTGCCGTCCAGTCCGAGCGTGCCGGCCAGCGCCTCCAGGTCCCCTTCCTCGACGGTCCGCCAGAACGCCTCCTCGGCAGGGTCGGCGCTCACCCGTGCCGTCGGCAGATCGAGCCAGAAGCGGCTGCGCTGGAAGGCATAGGTGGGCAGGTCGACCCGACGCGGAGACAGACCCTCGAAGACCGGGGCCCACTCCACCGACACGCCTCCGGCCCACGCCTCGCCCAGGGAGAGATAGAGGCGGTCCAGGCCGCCCTCACCCCGACGCAACGACCCGACCACCACCGCCTCCGAACCCGCAGCCTCCACGGTCTCGGCGACCGGGACGGTCAGCACCGGGTGCGGACTCATCTCCAGAAACGCTCCGTGGCCTTCGGCAAGGAGCGTGGTGACGGCGGGTTCCAGCTGCACCGTCCGACGCAGGTTGCGATACCAGTACCCGGCATCCGTCCGAGCTGTGTCGATCCACTCCCCCGTCACCGTCGACAGGAACGGCACCACCGGCTCCAACGCCACCACCGGCGCCAAAACCTCCGCCAACTCCGCCTCGATCGCCTCCACATGCGCGGAATGCGAGGCGTAATCCACATCGATCCGCCGCACCCGAATGCCGTCAGCGTCGGCGTGGGCAACCAACTCATCCAACGCGTCGGCGTCACCGGACACCACCGTCGACGTCGGCCCGTTCACCGCCGCCACCGACACCCGCCCCGGCCACCGCGCCGCCAACTCCTCCGCGCCCTGCGCCGGCAAAGCGACCGACACCATGCCCCCACGACCGGCCAACGCCACGATCGCCCGCGACCGCAACGCCACCACCCGCGCACCATCCACCACACTCAACGCACCCGCCACCACCGCAGCAGCAATCTCACCCTGCGAATGCCCCACCACAGCAGCAGGCCTGACGCCATACGACTCCCACACCGCCGCAAGCGACACCATCACCGCCCACAACACCGGCTGCACCACATCCACCCGGTCCAGCCCCGGCACACCCTCCACACCCCGGACCACGTCCACCAACGACCAGTCCACGAACCCACCCAACGCCTCGGCGCACTCAGCGAACCGAGCCGCGAACACCGGACAGGTGTCGAGGAGCTCCACCGCCATCCCCACCCACTGCGCCCCCTGCCCCGGAAACACGAACACCGGGTCCACGGTCGCGCCAGGGCTTTCGGTGAGGCCGCGCGTCACACCAGTGGGCCGCTCACCCCGTGCGAGGGCGTGCAGGCCGTTCAGCAGGGCGGAGCGGTCGGTGCCGACCACGACGGCGCGCTCCTCCAGAGCGGCACGACCGGTGGCCAGCGTGTGGGCGACGTCCACGGCGGACAGGTCGGCGGACTCCACACGGTCGGCCAGTCGCTGAGCCTGCTCCTTCAACGCCGCTTCCGTGCGGGCCGACAGCAGCCAGGGCAGGACCGCGTCGGTCGTGTCGGGTTCTCCGGGCGGTGACTGAGTGACCGGCGCCTGTTCGAGGACGACGTGGGCGTTGGTGCCGCTGCCGCCGAAGGACGAGACGCCCGCTCGGCGCGGCCGTCCGGTCTCCGGCCAGTCGACGGCCTCGGTGAGCAGACGCAGGGTGCCGGAGGACCAGTCGACGTGCGGGGTGAGTTCCTCTCCGTGCAGGGACTTGGGCGCGACCCCGCGCCGCAGCGACTCGACCATCTTGATGACGCCCGCGACACCGGAGGCAGCCTGCGTGTGACCGATGTTGGACTTCAGGGAGCCGATCCAGAGCGGGTGGTCGGCGTCGCGTTCCTGGCCGTAGGTGGCCAGGAGCGCCTGTGCTTCGATCGGGTCGCCGAGTTTCGTGCCCGTGCCGTGCGCCTCCACCACGTCCACGTCCGCGGCCGACAGGTCCGCGTCGGACAGCGCCGCGCGGATGACGCGCTGCTGCGAGGGGCCGTTCGGGGCGGTCAGGCCGTTCGAGGCGCCGTCCTGGTTGATCGCCGAGCCGCGAATGACGGCGAGGACCTGGTGTCCGTTGGCCTCGGCGTCCGACAGGCGCTCCAGGAGCAGTACGCCCACGCCCTCACCCCAGCCGGTGCCGTCGGCTCCGGCCGCGAAGGGCTTGCAGCGGCCGTCGGGGGCCAGTCCGCGCTGGCGGCTGAACTCGACGAAGTTGCGCATGCTGCCCATGACGGTGGCACCGCCCGCGACGGCCATGGAGCACTCGCCGTTGCGCAGGGACCGCACCGCCAGGTGGAGTGCGACCAGCGACGACGAGCACATGGTGTCGAGGCTGACGGCCGGGCCCTCGAAGCCGAAGCTGTAGGCGATGCGGCCGGACAGGACGGCGGCGGACCCACCGGTCAGCAGATGCCCCTCGATGCCCTCGGGGGCGCGGGTGCCGTCGGGGGCGTACGCCTGGTTGCTGGCGCCCACGAAGACTCCGGTGGAGCTGCCCCGCAGGGTGGTGGGGTCGATGCCGGCCCGCTCGAACGCCTCCCAGGTGGTCTCGAGCAGCAGTCGCTGCTGCGGGTCCATCGCGGTCGCCTCACGCGGTGAGATCTCGAAGAACCCGGCGTCGAACTCGGCCGCGTCGTAGAGGAAGGCGCCGTGGCGGACGTAGCTGGTACCGAGGCGCTCCGGGTCGGGGTCGTACAGCCCGTCGATGTCCCAGCCACGGTCGGTGGGCAGGCCCGCGACGGTGTCGACGCCGTCGACGACGAGCTGCCACAGCTCCTCGGGGCTGCGCACACCGCCGGGCAGATGGCAGGCGGTCGCCACGACGGCGATGGGCTCGTGCGCCCGCGTCTCCAGCTCGCCGAGCCTGCTGCGGGTCTGCCGCAGGTCGGTGGTGACGCGCTTGAGGTAGTCCCGCAGCTTGTCCTCGGTGTTGCCCGTGTTGCCCATGCCAGTCAGCCCTTCGAGAATCGGGAAGTCGTGTCGGGGGACCGCTCAGGAGATCCCGAGTTCCTTGTCGATCAGGTCGAACATGTCCTGGTCGGAGGCGCCGACCAGTTCCTCGTCCACGGCCGCGGGGGCCGGCTCGTCGGTGGGTGCCGCCGCCCAGGTGTCGAGCAGGCCGCGCAGCGCGTCCGCGAGTTCCTTCCGGTCGGCGGGGTCGACGGTGGCGCGGTAGGCCGCTTCGACCTCCTTGAGCCGGGGGTCGAGCCCGGGGACGCCGTCGTCGGTGGGGAAGAGCTCCGCGTCCAGGTGGTCGGCGAGCGCCTTCGGTGTGGGATGGTCGAACACGAGGGTCGCGGAGAGCTTGGTGCCGAGGGCGGCGCCGAGCCGGTTGCGCAGTTCCACGGCGGTCAGCGAGTCGAACCCCATGTCGCGGAAGGCCTTTCCGGGCCTGACCGCCTTCGCCGACCCGGAACCGAGGACCGCTTCGACATGCGTCCGGATCAGCTCCGCCAACCGGCGCCCGCGCTTGGCCGGGGCCAGCGCGGCCAGCTCACCGCGCAGCCCGCTCGCCGCGCCGGACGCGTCCGCCGGCTGCCGGGCCTGGTCCTGGGCCTGTTGTGCCGCCAGCAGGGCCCGCACGTCCGGGACTTCCTCGATGAGCGGGCGGTGCCCGTGGGCGCAGTACGCCGCTACGAAGCGATCCCACCGGATGTCCGCCACGACGACGGTGGTGTCGTCCGCCGCCACCGACTCCCGCAGGGCGCGTACGGCGAGTCGCGGCTCCATGGCCGGCACACCACGCCGCAACAGCTGTTCCCCGACCTCGGCGTCGACCATTCCGCCGCCCGCCCACGCCCCCCAGGCGATCGCGGTGGCGGGCAGCCCCGCGGCCCGGCGGGCCTCGGCGAGGGCGTCCAGGTGAGCGTTGGCCGCGGCGTACGGTGCCTGACCGCCGTTGCCCCAGACGCCGGCGCCGGAAGAGAAGAGGACGAAGGCGTCCAACGCGCGTCCGGAGAGCAGCTCGTGCAGATTCCGGGCACCGACGACCTTGGCGTGCATCAGGTCGACTGCCTCGTCGGTGTCGACCTGGGTGAGCGGACGAGCCCGGTCGACGGAGCCCGCGGTGTGCACGACCGCCGTCAGCGGCGGTTCGGCGGGCAGCTCCTCCAGGAGCGCTGCCAGTGCGTCGCGGTCGGCCACGTCACAGGCGGAGATCGTCACCCGGCAGCCGAGGTCGGTCAATTCCTGGGCCAGTTCGGCCGCTCCGGGTGCGTCGGGGCCACGCCTGCTGGTCAGTACGAGGTGCTCCGCTCCCTCGCGGGCGAGATCCCGGGCCACGTGGGCGCCGAGGGCTCCCGTACCGCCGGTCACGAGCACCGTGCCGCGCGGCTTCCACACCGGCGTCGGGGCCGAGCCCGTGGCGGGGAGAGGGGCGCGCACCATGCGCCGGACGCGGATGCCGACGGACCCGCTCCGGAGCGCGAACTCGCTCTCCGAGCCGGAGCTTCCACCCGTGGCCAACAGCGTGGGCAGGTGGGTGAGCACGTCGGTGGAGCCGTCGGCCGGGAGGTCGACCAGACCGCCCGCCCGCTCGGAGTCGTCCAGCGCGGCCACCCGCAGCAGACCCCACACGGCAGCCTGCCCGGCGTTCGGCACCCCCTCGCCGTCGACCGGGACGGCTCCACGGGTCAGCGTCCACAGTCCGGCGCGCACCTCCGTGTCGGTCAGTGCCTGGCTCAACGCCATGGTGGCCAGCAGGCCCTTGGAGACACCGGGGCTGCGCTTGTCCGGTTCGTCGTCGAGCGCGAGCAGCGAGAGCACTCCGGTCGGCGTGGTGTCCAAGTGCGGCACAGCGGCTTCGAGCACTTCGGTGAGAACGACGCGGTCCGCCTGTTCGGGCACGGCAACGGGTACGACACGCGCCCCCGACTCCTCCAGCACACGGCGGGTCCGCACCGTGAGGTCGTCGCCGGATCGGGTCTCGGGTACGACGATCAGCCAGTCCCCCTCAAGGGGACGACGCTTGTCGGGAGCGGGGAAGGGCCTCCACACCACGCGGTAACGCCAGTTGTCGAGCAGGCTCCGCTCATGACGGGTGTGGCGCCAGGCCGCCAGTGCCGGGACGACGGCCTCCAGCCCCTCCTCGACGCCGAGCGTGCCGGCCAGCGCCTCCAGGTCCCCTTCCTCGACGGTCCGCCAGAACGCCTCCTCGACCGGGTCGGCGGCGACTGCCGGCTTCGGCGCATCCAGCCAGAAACGGCTGTGCTGGAAGGGGTAGGTGGGCAGGTCGACGATATGCGGGGACAGACCCTCGTAGGCAGGCGTCCAGTCGACGGGCACGCCTCCGGCCCACGCCTCGCCCAGGGAGAGGTGGAAGCGGTCCAGGCCGCCCTCACCCCGACGCAACGACCCGACCACCACCGCGTCCACGCCCGCGTCCTCGACGGTCTCTCCCACCGGAACGGTCAGCACCGGGTGCGGACTCATCTCCAGGAAGGCTCCGTGACCGGACTCCACCAGCCGCCGCACGACCGGCTCCAGCTGCACCGTCCGGCGCAGGTTGCGATACCAGTAACCCGCGTCCGTCCGAGCTGTGTCGAGCCACTCCCCCGTCACCGTCGACAGGAACGGCACCGACGGCTCCAACGCCACCACCGGCGCCAAAACCTCCGCCAACTCCGCCTCGATCGCCTCCACATGCGCGGAATGCGAGGCGTAATCCACATCGATCCGCCGCACCCGAATGCCGTGAGCGTCGGCGTGGGCGACCAACTCATCCAGTGCGTCGGCGTCACCGGACACCACCGTCGACGTCGGCCCGTTCACCGCCGCCACCGACACCCGCCCCGGCCACCGCGCCGCCAACTCCGCCGCGCCCTGCGCCGGCAAGGCCACCGACACCATGCCCCCACGACCGGCCAACGCCACGATCGCCCGCGACCGCAACGCCACCACCCGCGCACCATCCACCACACTCAACGCACCCGCCACCACCGCAGCAGCGATCTCACCCTGCGAATGCCCCACCACAGCAGCAGGCCTGACGCCATACGACTCCCACACCGCCGCAAGCGACACCATCACCGCCCACAACACCGGCTGCACCACATCCACCCGGTCCAGCCCCGGCGCACCCTCCACACCGCGAACCACGTCCACCAACGACCAGTCCACGAACCCACCCAACGCCTCGCCACACTCAGCGAACCGAGCCGCGAACACCGGACAGGCGTCGAGG
This sequence comes from Streptomyces malachitofuscus, assembly GCF_055571035.1. Classification (NCBI taxonomy): domain Bacteria; kingdom Bacillati; phylum Actinomycetota; class Actinomycetes; order Kitasatosporales; family Streptomycetaceae; genus Streptomyces; species Streptomyces malachitofuscus. Next base: position 25,667 of record NZ_JBVIGA010000022.1, read on the forward strand.
AGCTCCACCGCCATCCCCACCCACTGCGCCCCCTGCCCCGGAAACACGAACACCGGAGAAGACGCGCCGGCCGACACCGAACCGGACACCACCGGCTCCCCCGCCACCACCACCGACCGACACTCGAACGCCGAACGCGACCGCCACAACGACCACGCCACATCCACCGGATCCGCGTCAGTGGACTGCAGACAGGCGGTCAGCCGGTCGACCTGGGCTGCCAGGGCCTCCTCGGTACGGGCGGAAACCAGGAAGGGCGGGACGGCTGCAGGCTCACGGTGCGGCGGACGCACGTCGGCGACTCGGCGTGGAGCCTCGACGATGACGTGGGCGTTGGTGCCGCTGATGCCGAAGGACGACACGCCGGCCCGACGCGGACGACCGTCACACTCCTCCCAGTCCCGCTCCCGCGCCAGCAACTCCACCGCACCCGAGGACCAGTCCACCAACGGCGACGGCCGCTCCGCCCGCAACGACCGGGGCAGCGTGCCATAACGCATCGCCTGCACCATCTTGATGACCCCGGCCATACCCGACGCCGCCTGCGCATGCCCGATGTTCGACTTCACCGACCCCAGCCACAACGGCCGTTCGCCCTCGCGCTCCTGGCCGTACGTGGCCAACAACGCCTGCGCCTCGATCGGATCTCCCAGCCTCGTCCCCGTGCCATGCGCCTCCACCACGTCCACGTCCGCAGCCGACAGCCCGGCATCCGCCAACGCCGCACGAATCACCCGCTGCTGCGAAGGACCGTTCGGAGCCGTCAAACCGTTCGACGCTCCGTCCTGATTGATCGCCGAACCCCGCACCACAGCAAGGACGTGATGCCCGTTCGCTACCGCGTCCGACAGACGCTCCAACAGCAGAACGCCCACGCCCTCGGACAGCGCGAAGCCGTCGGCCTCGGCGGAGAAGGGCTTGCAGCGGCCGTCGACGGCCAGGGCACGCTGCCGGCTGAAGGCGACGAACGGTCCCGGTCCCGACATCACCGTGGCCGCACCGGCCACCGCGAGTCGGCACTCCCCCGCGCGCAGGGCGCGGACGGCGAGGTGCAGGGCGACCAGGGACGAGGAACAGGCCGTGTCGACCGTCACCGCGGGGCCCTCCAGGCCCAACGCGTAGGCGATGCGCCCCGACGCCACACTCGCGGCCGCCCCTGTGGCGAGGTACCCCTCGTTGTCTCCTGACGCGGCGCGCAGCCGGGTGGCGTACTCCTGGTCGGTGAGGCCGACATAGACACCGGTGGTGCTGCCCCGGAGGCTCTTGGGGTCGATGCCCGCCCTCTCCAGGGTCTCCCAGGTGGTCTCCAGCAGCAGCCGCTGCTGCGGGTCCATCGCCGTCGCCTCACGCGGCGAGATGCCGAAGAACCCGGCGTCGAACTCGGCCGCCCCGTCGAGGAACCCACTCTCACGTACGTAGCTGGTGCCGAGGTGGTCGGGGTCGGCGTCATAGAGGGCGTCGAGGTCCCACCCACGGTCCGTGGGGAGCGGAGTGATGGCGTCCACGCCGTCGAGGACCAGGCGCCAGAGGTCGTCCGGTGTGCGCACTCCGCCGGGGAAGCGGCAGCCCATCGACACGATGGCGATCGGTTCGTCGTCGCCGAAATCCCGAGGGGACGCCGCGGCGGTGCTCTCCGTGCCGGGCTGTGCGTCCTCGTCTCCCCTGCCGTCGAACGCGAGGTCGTCGAGGCAGGCGGCGAGCGCGGAGACGGTCGGGTGGTCGAAGACGACGGTGGTGGGGAGCTTCAGGCCGGTCGCGCGGTGCAGTCGGTCGCGCAGGGCGACGGCGGTGAGGGAGTCGAATCCCAGTTCCTTGAACGCCGCCTCGGCGCTGACGGCCCCGGCGTCGGCGTGTCCCAGCGTGGCCGCCACATGGGTGCCGACGAGGGTGCGCAGTGCGGCCAGCCGGCGAGCGGGCGGAAGGCCGGTGAGTTCGCGGAGCGCGGCGGAGGTGCCGGCGGCGTCCCCGGCCTCGGCGTCGGCCGGTTCCGTCCGGGCGGCGGGCAGTTCGGCCAGGAGGGCGCTGCCGCGTACGGAAGTGAACACCTCGGCGAACCGGCGCCAGTCGACGTCGGCGACCGCCACGACGGTGTCGTCGTGATCGAGGGCCTGCTGGAGCCCCGTGATCGCGGTGCCCGGCTGGATGACGGGAACGCCCCTGCGGCGCAGGACGTCCTGGACGGACTCGGCGATCATCCCGCCGCCCGCCCAGGGACCCCAGGCCACGGAGAGCACGGGGGTGCCGTTGGCGCGCCGCCGCTCGGCGCAGGCGTCGAGGATCGCGTTCGCCGCGCCGTAGGCGGCGTGGTCGGCGACGCCCCACGTACCCGAGATGGACGAGAAGTAGACGACAGCATCCAGTTCGGTGTCGTCCAGTACCTCGTCGAGGTGGGTCGCGCCGAGCACCTTGCCCGAGAGGGTGGCGGCGAGATCCTCGACGTGGGCCTCCGCGATGGGGCCGAGCACGCTCACGCCGGCTGCGTGGACGACGGAGCGCACGGGTCCGCCCTCTGCGGCGAGGCCGTCCACCAGGCCGGCGAGGGCGTCGCGGTCGGCGATGTCGCAGGCGGCGACGGTGAGCCGCGTGCCGTGACCGGCGAGTTCGTCCCGCAGGTCGCCGAGGTGAGGGCCGTCGCCGCGGCGGCCGACGAGGACGACATGCTCCGCGCCGCGCCCGGACAGCCAGCGCGCGACATGGGCGCCGAGCGCTCCGGTACCGCCGGTCACCAGCACCGTGCCACGCGGCTTCCAGCCGCGCGGGGCCGCCTTGCCGCCCGTGGCCGCGTGGACGAGCCGGCGTCCGTGGGCAGTGCCGTCGCGGAGCGCCACCTGGTCCTCCACGGCGCCCGCCACGACGGTGTCCACCAGCAGGTCCGCGGCACGGTCGGCGTCGGCCGCCGGGAGGTCGACGAGGCCGCCCCATCGCTTGGGGTGCTCCAGGGCGGCGACCCTGCCGATGCCCCAGACGCCTGCCTGTTCGGGTGCGGTCGGCGCCTCGTCCCGGCCGACTCCGACGGCGCCCTGCGTCACGCACCACAGGGGCGCGTCGACCGACGCATCACCGAGTGCCTGTACGAGGGTGAGCGTTCCGGCCAGTCCGAGCCGGACCGCGGGGTGGCGCGGGTGAGGTCGTTCGTCAAGGGCAAGGAACGACAGCACCCCGGTCAACTCGGCCGACTCGGCAGCCGACGTGAGCAGGGCGCCGAGGGCGGTCCGGTCCAGGTCGCCGACGGCGGTCACGACGACCGCACGGGCGCCGCGCGCCTCCAATGCGGAGACCGTGTCGGCGACGACTCGGATGCCTTCCGGCACCTCGGGGACGACCAGCAGCCAGGTCCCGTCGGCCGAGGTTGCGGCGCGGGCAGGCAGGGGGCGCCACTCCGTGCGATACCTCCAGTTGTCGACGACTCCACGCGCATGGCGGGTGTGGCGCCAGGCCGCCAGTGCCGGGACGACGGCCTCCAGCCCCTCCTCGACGCCGAGCGTGCCGGCCAGCGCCTCCAGGTCCCCTTCCTCGACGGTCCGCCAGAACGCCTCCTCGGCAGGGTCGGCGCCCACCCGTGCCGTCGGCAGATCGAGCCAGAAGCGGCTGCGCTGGAAGGGGTAGGTGGGCAGGTCGACGATATGCGGGGACAAGCCCTCGTACGCGGGCGTCCAGTCGACGGGCACGCCTCCGGCCCACGCCTCGCCCAGGGAGAGGTGGAAGCGGTCCAGGCCACCCTCACCCCGACGCAACGACCCGACCACCACCGCCTCCGAACCCGCAGCCTCCACGGTCTCGGCGACCGGGACGGTCAGCACCGGGTGCGGACTCATCTCCAGAAACGCTCCGTGGCCTTCGGCGAGGAGCGTGGTGACGGCGGGTTCCAGCTGCACCGTCCGGCGCAGGTTGCGGTACCAGTAACCCGCGTCCGTCTGAGCTGTGTCGATCCACTCCCCCGTCACCGTCGACAGGAACGGCACCACCGGCTCCAACGCCACCACGGGCGCCAAAACCTCCGCCAACTCCGCCTCGATCGCCTCCACATGCGCGGAATGCGAGGCGTAGTCCACATCGATCCGCCGCACCCGAATGTGGTGAGCGTCGGCGTGGGCGACCAGCTCGTCCAGTGCGTCGGCGTCACCGGACACCACCGTCGACGTCGGCCCGTTCACCGCCGCCACCGACACCCGCCCCGGCCACCGCGCCGCCAACTCCTCCGCGCCCTGCGCCGGCAAGGCCACCGACACCATGCCCCCACGCCCGGCCAACGCCACGATCGCCCGCGACCGCAACGCCACCACCCGCGCACCATCCGCCACACTCAACGCACCCGCCACCACCGCAGCGGCGATCTCACCCTGCGAATGCCCCACCACGGCGGCGGGCCTGACGCCGTAGGACTCCCACACCGCCGCGAGCGACACCATCACCGCCCACAACACCGGCTGCACCACATCCACCCGGTCCAGCCCCGGCACACCCTCCACACCCCGGACCACGTCCACCAACGACCAGTCCACGAACCCACCCAACGCCTCGGCGCACTCAGCGAACCGAGCCGCGAACACCGGACAGGTGTCGAGGAGCTCCACCGCCATCCCCACCCACTGCGCCCCCTGCCCCGGGAACACAAATACCGGAGAAGACGCGCCAGCCGACACCGAACCGGACACCACCGGCTCCCCCGCCACCACCACCGACCGACACTCGAACGCCGAACGCGACCGCCACAACGACCACGCCACATCCACCGCGTCGTACGAGTCGGCCCCGGCGGCGAACTCCCGGAGGCGCGCTTCCTGTTCGGCGAGCGCTGCCGGAGTGCGGGCAGAGACGAGCCAGGGCAGGGTGATGTCGACGTCGCGCCGGCCGATGGCCGGGGTGTCGGCCGTGGCCGGGGCTTCAAGGATGACGTGGGCGTTGGTGCCGCTGATGCCGAAGGACGACACGCCGGCCCGACGCGGACGACCGTCGCACTCCTCCCAGTCCCGCTCCCGCGCCAGCAACTCCACCGCACCCGAGGACCAGTCCACCAACGGCGACGGCCGCTCCGCCCGCAACGACCGGGGCAGCGTGCCATAACGCATCGCCTGCACCATCTTGATGACCCCGGCCATACCCGACGCCGCCTGCGCATGCCCGATGTTCGACTTCACCGACCCCAGCCACAACGGCCGGTCACCCTCGCGCTCCTGACCGTACGTGGCCAACAACGCCTGCGCCTCGATCGGATCTCCCAGCCTCGTCCCCGTACCGTGCGCCTCCACCACGTCCACGTCCGCAGCCGACAGCCCGGCATCCGCCAACGCCCCGCGAATGACCCGCTGTTGGGACAGACCATTGGGAGCCGTGAGGCCGTTGGACGCACCGTCCTGATTGATCGCCGAACCCCGCACCACAGCAAGGACCTGATGGCCGTTCGCCTCCGCGTCCGACAGACGCTCCAACAGCAGAACGCCCACACCTTCCGCCCAGTTGGTGCCGTCCGCATCGGCGGAGAAGGGCTTGCAGCGGCCGTCGGCCGCCAGTCCCCGCTGGCGGCCGAACTCGACGAACATGCCAGGTCCGGACATCACGGTGGCGCCGGCGGCGATGGCCAGCGAGCATTCGCCGGAGCGCAGGGCGCGGACGGCGAGGTGCAGGGCGACCAGGGACGAGGAACAGGCCGTGTCGACCGTCACCGCGGGGCCCTCCAATCCCAACGCGTAGGCGATGCGCCCCGACGCCACACTCACCGTCGTGCCGGTGAGGAGGTGCCCCTCGACGTCTTCTTCCGCTTCGTGCAGGCGGGGTCCGTACTCGGGTGCGGTGGCGCCGACGAAGACGCCGGTGGCGCCGGCGGGCAGGCTGTGCGGGTCGATCCCCGCCCGTTCGACGGTCTCCCAGGTGGTCTCCAGCAGCAGCCGCTGCTGCGGGTCCATCGCCGTCGCCTCACGCGGCGAGATGCCGAAGAAGGCGGCGTCGAACTCGGCCGCGTCGTGCAGGAATCCGCCCTCGCGGACGTAGGTGGTGCCGGTCCGGGCGGGGTCGGCGTCGTAGAGCGCGTCGAGGTCCCAGCCTCGGTCGGTGGGGAACGCGGAGACCGCGTCGGCCCCCTCGCTGATCAGACGCCACAGGTCGTCCGGGGTGCGCACGCCACCGGGGAAGCGGCAGCCCATCGACACGATGGCGATCGGTTCGTCGTCGGGATCACGGCGGGTCAGGGGTGTGCCGTCGGTGGGCGCGGGGGCGGTGAGGTGCGCGGCGAGGCGTTCGGGCGTCGGATACTCGTAGACGGCCGTCGCGGGGAGTCGGGCGCCGGAGAGGGTGTTGATCCGGTCGCGCAGTTCGACGGCGGTGACGGAGTCGGCGCCGAGTTCCTTGAAGGTCCGCCCCGGGTCGACCCGCGTGGGGCCGTCGTAGCCGAGGACGACCGCGGTGGACTCGCGGACCAGGCGGAGCGCACCCTCGTGGTCGAGCACGGCGTCGGTGGGTCCGGTGACAGCAGGGGCGGGGCCCTCGGCGGCCGGTGCGACCGGGGTGCCGGCCGTGCCCGCCGGCAGGTGCCCGCCGGTGTCGGTGATCCAATGGCGGCGGCGCTGGAACGCGTAGGTGGGCAGGGAGACCCGGCGGGGGTTGAGCCCCGCGAAGGCGGGGGTCCAGTCGACGTCGGCGCCTGCGGTCCACAGGGTGCCCAGCGAGGTCTGGAAGCGGGCGGGGCCGCCCTCGCCGCGGCGCAGGGTTCCGGTGACGACGGCCTGGCGGGCGTCCGCGGTGGACTCGACGGTCTCCTGTACCGGGCCGGTGAGCACGGGGTGCGGGCTGACCTCGACGAAGGCGCCGTGGCCGGCGCGGGTGAGGGCGCGGACGGCCGGTTCGAGGAGCACCGGGTTGCGGAGGTTGTCGTACCAGTACCGGGCGTCGGTGTCCGCGCCGTCGAGCCAGTCGCCGGTGACGGTGGAGAGGAAGGGCACCTCGGGCCGGCGCGGGACGATCGTGGCGAGGCGGCGGAGCATCTCGTCGCGGACGGGTTCGACGTGCGGTGAGTGGGAGGCGTAGTCGATGCCGACGCGGCGGGCGCGGATGTTCTCGTGCTCGGCGGTGGCGAGGATGTCGGTGACGGTGCCGATGTCGGCGGAGACGACGGTGGAGGCGGGGCCGTTGAGGGCGGCGACGGTGACGCGGTCGCCCCAGCGCGCGGCGAAGTCGCGCGCCTCCTGTTCGGCGAGGGCGAGCGAGACCATGCCGCTGCGGCCTTCGAGGGGGACGAGGATCCTGCTGCGCAGGGCGACGACCAGGGCGGCGTCCTCCAGGGACAGGGCGCCGGCGACACAGGCGGCGGCGATCTCGCCCTGGGAGTGTCCGACGACGGCGGCGGGCCGGACGCCGTGCGACTGCCAGAGGGCGGCCAGGGAGACCATGACGGCCCACAGGACGGGCTGTACGACGTCGGAGCGGTCCAGGGGCGGGGCGTCCGGGTCGCCGCGCAGCACGGCGGCGAGGTTCCAGTCGACGTGCGGGGCGAGGGCGTCACCGCATGCGGCGAGACGGGCGGCGAAGGCGGGTGCGGTGGCGAGGAGTTCGGCGGCCATGCCGGCCCACTGACTGCCCTGGCCGGGGAAGACGAACACGGGCCGGTGGATGTCTCCGGTGACCGGGCCGCCCGGAACGGCGGTGGCGAGGCCGCCGAGCAGGGTGGCACGGTCGGCTCCCACGGCCAGGGCGCGGTGCGCGAGGGGGGTGCGGGTGGTGAGCAGGGACCACGCGGTGTCGACGGGGTCGGCGTCGGTGGCGCGGACGTGTGCGGCGAGGCGGTCGGCCTGGGCGCGGAGTGCGTCGGGGTCCGCGGCGGACAGCAGCCAGGGGACGGTGGCGGGGGCGGCCCGGTGTTCCTGCCGCGGGGGCCTGTCGGCGGCGGGGGGCTCTTCGAGGACGAGGTGGGCGTTGGTGCCGCCCATGCCGAAGGAGGAGACGCCGGCGCGCAGCGGGGTGTCGGGGACGTCCGGGGTCCACGCGGTGGTCTCGCGCTGGACGCGCAGTCCGAGGGCGTCGAGGTCGATGGCCGGGTGGGGTTCCCGGTGGTTGAGGCTGGGCACCAGCCGGCGGTGGGAGAGGCACAGCACGGTCTTGAGGAGCCCGGCGATGCCGGCGGCCCCTTCGAGGTGGCCGATGTTGGTCTTCACCGAGCCGACGGCGAGCGGGGTGCGGCGGCCCTCGGCGGTGCCCAGGACGGCGCCGAGGGCCGTTGCCTCGACGGGGTCGCCGACGCGGGTGCCGGTGCCGTGGAGTTCGACGTAGCCGATGCCGGCCGGGTCGAGGCCGGCGCGCTGGACGGCGGTGCGCAGGACGGCCGCCTGGGCGTCGGCGTCCGGGGTGGTGATGCTCGCGCCGGTACCGTCGTTGTTGAGGGCGCCGCCGCGGATCACGGCGTGGATGCGGTCGCCGTCGGCGAGGGCGCGGGACAGCGGCTTCAGCACGACGAGTCCGCCGCCCTCGCCCCGGACGTAGCCGTTGGCGCGGGCGTCGAAGGTGTGGCAGGCGCCGTCCGGGGAGAGCGCGCCGAACCCGGCGGCCGCCAGGGAGCTCTCGGGGCTCAGGTTGAGGTGGACGCCTCCGGCGAGGGCGAGTTCGCAGTCGCCGGCGCGCAGGCTGTCGCAGGCCAGCTGCACTGCGGTGAGGGAGGAGGACTGGGCGCTGTCGACGGTCATACTGGGGCCGCGGGTGCCGAGCGCGTAGGACAGCCGGTTGGCGATGAGGGAGCGGTTGAGGCCGGTCAGGGTGTGGTGTCCCGGGCCCTGTCCGGAGGCGCGGACCACGTCGGCGTAGTCGCAGGTGTCCGCGCCGAGGAAGACGGCGGTGGCGCGCGGGGCGTCGGCGACGGGGATACCCGCGTGTTCCAGGGCCTCCCAGCCGAGTTCCAGGGCGAGTCGGGCCTGCGGGTCCATGGCGTCGGCCTCGCGGGGCGAGATGCCGAAGAACGCGGCGTCGAAGTCGGCGGGAGCGGTGATGTAGCCGCCGCGCAGGGGGGCGGTGCCGCCGTGCGGGGTGGGCCAGCCGGCGGCGGGTACGCCCGTGCGGCGGTCCTCGGGGAGGTCGGTGACGGCGCTGCGGCCCTCGGTGAGCAGGTCCCAGAACGCGGCCGGGTCGTCGGCCCCCGGGAGCCGGCACGCGAGGCCGACCACGGCCACGGGCTCGTGGCCCGGGGCGCTGTTCCGGACGTCGGTGGGCACCGGCTCGTTCATCGATGGCACTCCAGATACCGAGGGCGGGAGGGAGGGGAGCGATGCACACGTTCGCACGCGGGCGGGAGCCGTCCGGGGCCCGGAGGAAACGCTCTAGGGGAATCTCTAGGCACGTCGTGGCCTTGGGCGACGGCGTCGGCCGGGGCGCTGTTTCCGTGCGTCCGGCGGGGAGCGGCGGCGGATCATAATCAGCGGGAGGAGCGTCCGCAAGGGGTGGTGATCTAGGCGAATGCCGGAACTCCGGCGGGCACCCTGGGAGGGCGGCGATCGGCTGTGCGTCCTTCCGCGCGGTCGCCTGTGGGGCACCGGTCCGGCGGACCGTGTGCGACGTCGCGTTCCCGACTCGAAAGAAGGGCGGATCCATGACTCCGACGACCGCGCTCGCGTCGTCGCGCGGCGAGGAGGCCGGCACGCCGGCGGCGCTGGCCGTGTCGGCGGCGGCCGACGGCGGTGTGCTGAGCGACGCGGAGGTCGCCGCATGGCTGGAGGACCGGCGCCGCACCCAGCCCCAGCGGGTGGAGCGGGTGCCGTTCGCCGAGCTGGACGGCTGGCGGTTCGAGGAGGGCAGCGGCGACCTGCGCCACACGAGCGGCGGCTTCTTCGCGGTGCACGGGCTGCGGGTCCGCTCGGACTTCGGCCCGGTGTCCGCGTGGGAGCAGCCCGTCATCGACCAGCGGGAGATCGGGATCCTGGGCATCGCCGTGCGGGACTTCGACGGCGTTCCGCACCTGCTCATGCAGGCGAAGTCGGAGCCGGGGAACGTGAACGGGATGCAGGTCTCCCCGACCGTGCAGGCGACACGCAGCAACTACATGCGGGTGCACGGCGGTTCGGCGGTGAAGTACCTGGACTGTTTCCGCCGGCCCGCACCGGGCTCGGTGGTGGCGGACGTGCTGCAGTCGGAGCAGGGATCCTGGTTCCTGGGCAAGAGGAACCGGAACATGATCGTGCGGGTCGGTCCCGAGGTGGAGGCCGACGAGGACTTCGCCTGGCTGACGCTGCGTCAGGTGAACATGCTGCTGCGGCAGGACAACGTCGTGAACATGGACGCGCGTACCGTACTGTCCTGCCTGCCGGACTGGCGGGAGGACGTCACCGGGCCGGCCGCGTCACTGCACACGGACACCGAGATCCGCAGCTGGATCACCCGGCGCCGCGCCGAGCACGAGGTGAGGGTGACGCCGATCGGGCTCGCGGAGACCAGGGACTGGGACCGTGACCCGTACCGCGTGTCCCATGTCAGCGGGCGCCACTTCAGTGTCGTGGCCGTCGACGTCGTCTCCGGGCGGCGCGAGGTGGCCGCGTGGTCCCAGCCGCTGGTCGAGCCGCACGGCACGGGCACGGCGGCGCTGTTCGTCCGGCGGGTGAACGGCGTACCGCACGTGCTGCTGCGGGCACGCGCGGAGGCCGGGTTCCTGTCCGTGGTCGAGCTCGGTCCGACGGTGCAGTGCACCGAGGAGAACTACGCGGACCTGCCGCCCGCCGCGCTGCCGCCGTATCTGGACGAGGTGCGCGGGCGACGCGACGCGGCCGTGTACGACGTGCTGCTGTCGGAGGAGGGCGGTCGGTTCCTCAACGCCCAGAGCCGCTACATGATCATTGAGGTGGACGACATCCCTCCGGTCTCCGACGAGTTCCGCTGGGTGTCGCTGCGTCAGGTCGACGAGCTGCTGCGCTACGGCCACCATCTGAACGTGCAGGCCCGCACTCTGATCGCCGCGTGGAGGTCCCTGTGACGGCGCCCACGGTCCGGCCGCTGCGTCTGGGAGCGATCGGCACGTCGTCGATCGCCCGGCGGCGGGTGCTGCCGACCGTGACACGGATGCCGCAGTGGGACCTGGTGGCCGTGGCCGGCCGTACGGCCAAGAAGGCGGCCCTGTTCGCCGAGCACTTCGGGTGCGCGGCCGAGGACGACGCCGAGTCGCTGCTGGCCCGGCCCGACATCGACGCGGTGTATGTGTCGACCCCGACGGCCCTGCATCACGCGTGGGCCGAACGAGCGCTGCGTGCGGGCAAGCACGTGCTGGTGGAGAAGCCGATCGGGACCACCGCCGAGGAGGCGCGCTCACTGTGCGCCCTGGCGGCGGAACGGGGCCTGACGCTGCGTGAGAACTTCATGTTCCTGCACCATCCGCAGCACACGAGAGTGCGTGAGCTGGTGGCCGGGGGCCGGCTGGGGCGGCCTGCCGCCTTCCGGGCCGCGTTCTGCATACCGCCGCTGCCCGACGACGACATCCGCTACGACGCCCGCCTGGGCGGTGGTGCACTGCTCGACGTCGGGGTGTACCCGTTGCGGGCCGCCGCGCTGCTGCTCGGGCCGGGGATCGAGGTGGCCGGTGCGTCCCTGCGCACCCGGGCCCGGGACGGACTCGAACTGTCGGGGCAGGTGTTGCTCGTCTCGCCGTCGGGGGTGCTGGCGGAGCTGGCCTTCGGCTTCGAGCACGCCTACGCGTCGACGTACACGGTGTGGGGCGACCGGGGGCGGCTGACGGTGACGCGCGCCTTCACCCCGCCGCCCGCCCACCAACCGCTGCTGGTCCTGGAGGAACAGGACCGCGAGGAGCGGCTCACCCTTCCCGCAGCGGACCAACTGATGCTGCTGCTGGAGGAGTTCGCCACCTCCGTGCGCACGGGCGAAGAAGCCGCCGCCGCGCCGCACGCCGCGTCCGTCGCCACGATGGAACTGGTGGAAGCGATCCGCACCACGGCACGACGGGTCGAGGTGTGCTGACAGACAAGGAGCCGCGAGGTGAACGGGGACGGATCTCCACGTGGCCACGGACTCTCGGACTTTAGGAAAAACCCGATCATGATCCGGCTAATCTGAGGCCATGATGGCCAGGACAGCCAATCCGAACAACCGGACCTTCACGCAGAATGCACGGCGGGCACAGATAGTTCAGGCGGCTATCGAGACACTCGCCGAATCCGGATACGCAAAGACGTCGTTCACGAGAATCTCCCGGCAGGCCCAACTGAGCAGTACCGGGATGATCTCGTACCACTTCTCCGGCAAACCCGAGCTGTTCGCGGAAGTCGCCAACACCATAGTCGAGAAGGCCGAAAGAATAGCGGGCGCGCGCATGGGTGACGAGCACACCTATCGCGGCAAGCTCAGCGCGTACATCGCGTCGAGTTTTGAATTCGTCGCCCGCTATCCGGTGCACACACAGGCTCTGACAGAGATCACCAGAATGGTGCGGGACCAGCAGATCACCGGGCTGGAGAGCGTCGAGCGCAGCATCATGTCGGTGGAGCGGCTCGTCTCCCTGCTCGAACAGGGCCACAAGGCGGGTGAGTTCGCCAGTTTCGACTGTTTCACCATGGCTCTGGCCGTGCGCGGCGCCATCGACAGCGTTCTGGGCCACCACCTGCGCCACATGGCGATGGACCTCGACCGGTGTTCCCGCGAGCTGGCCGACATGTTCGACCGCTGCACCCAGTCCGCGTAGCAACGGCATCGGACGGCAAGCCGTCAGTCCCTCACCCCGGGAGCACACCGCATGACCTCCCCCACCCCCGGCTCCGAGCCCACGGCTCCCTCCCCGGGGCATCCCCCGACGACTCCCCCCACCACGTCCGCGACCCCCTCATCACGCTGGGGGTTCGTGATCACCGTCGTCTGCGACATCGTGCTGCCCGTCGGGCTCTACTACGGCCTCCGCGCGGCCGGTGCCGGCGAGATGACGGCCTTGCTGCTCAGCGGATCCGCGCCCGCGCTGCACACACTGCACAGTGCGATACGCCACCGCAAACTGGACTCCATCGGCGTCTTCACGGTCGCCCTGCTGGTGGTGAGCGCGCTGGCCTCACTGCTGACCTCGGATCCCCGTATCGCCCTGGCCCGCAACGGCCTGTTCACCGCTCTGGCCGGTGTCTGGCTGCTGATCACCCTGTTCACCGCGCGCCCCTTCACCTACCAGGCGCTGCGCACGCTGATGCCCGGACGGTCGGCGAAACTGGAGCAGCTGTGGGAGTCGGACGCCGCCTTCCGGCGCGTGTGGCGGGGCCTGACCACGTTGTGGGCCGTCGGCCTGCTGTGCGACGCGCTCCTGCGGGTGATCATGGCGTACACCCTGCCCGTGGACACCGTCCCGGCGCTGGACGGCGTCCTGTACGCGGTCTCCTGGATCCTCCTCCAGGTGATCACGCAGATCATCCTGTTCCGGTCGCACACCCTGACCAAGATCCTGGGCGAGCGCGGGCCGGGACGACGCCCCTTCGCCCCGGCCGCCCGGCAGCCGGAAGCGGGCGACTGACCCCTCCCCCGCCCGGCGCCCCGCGTGACCTGAACGGCGCAAGGATCGGTGTCCCGGGGCGCTTGGACCCGCTCCGGGCGCAACGATCGGACCGATGAGAGGGAGACACCGCTGGAACGGAACGCGCCGCGCACGCGGGCCCGTGCCCCACCCCGGTGACGCCGACGGGCCGGCAAGGGGAGCCTGTGACACGTACGAAGAACGACCGGTCCTCCCAGACGCGGGCCGGGCGACGCTCACTGGCCGGCCAGCTCTCCGACCGGGTGCGCTCCTACCTGGCCACCGAGGCGGGCAGCGCCGGCCTGCTGCTGGTCGCGGTCGTGGTGGCCCTGGCGTGGGCCAACTCGCCCTGGTCGGCCGCCTACACCTCCCTGTGGTCGACCGAGTTGTCCCTGTCGCTCGGCAACGCCGACCTCTCCATGGACCTGAGCCACTGGGTCAGCGACGGCCTGATGGCCCTGTTCTTCTTCGTCATCGGCCTGGAGGTCCGCTACGAGATCTCGGTCGGCGCGCTGTCCGGCCGCGACCGCATCATGCTCCCGGCCCTGGCGGGAATCGGCGGGATGGTCGTGCCCACGGCGATCTACCTCGTGATGGCACCCGCGGGCGAAGCGGCCGGCGGCTGGGGCACGGTCATCGGCACCGACACGGCCTTCATGCTCGGGGCGCTCGCCGTGGTGGGACCCCGGTTCGTCACTCAACTGCGTGTCTTCCTGCTGGCCATCACCGTCATCGACGACATCGTGGCGGTCAGCGTCATCGGCCTGGTCTACTCCGACACGGTCCATCTGCTGCCGCTGCTGGAGGCGCTGGCGCTCTGTGCGGCCCTGGCCCTGCTGACGCGTCTCGGTGCCTGGCGGACGGCCCCGTACGTGCTGCTCGTCATCGCCCTGTGGCTCGCCACCCTCGCGGCCGGTCTGCACGCGTCCATCGCGGGCATGCTCGGCGGCCTCCTCATCCCCGCCCATGCCCCCGTGCCCGAGGTCCTGGACCGTGCCACCCGGCTCTTCCGCGCCTTCCGCCAGTCGCCGCGGGCCGACGTGGGGCTTTCGGCGCGCCTGGGGCTGCAACGCGCGGTGTCGGTCAACGAGCGGCTGCAGCTCATGCTGCATCCCTGGGCGAGTTACGTCGTCGTCCCGTTGTTCGCCCTCGCCAGTGCCGGCATCGACCTGCGCGGGGGCGTCCTGGGAAACGCCCTGGCCTCCTGGCTGACCTGGGCCGTCGTCGTCGGCCTGGTGGTCGGCAAGCTCGTGGGCGTCTGGGGCGGGGCCTACCTCGGCACCCGTTTCGGGCTCGGGAAGCTTCCGAAAGGGGTGGGGCCCGGCCATGTGGTGGGCGGTGCCGTACTGTCCGGGATCGGCTTCACCGTCTCCCTGCTGATCGTCGGACTCGCCTTCGAGGACTCGGCGCTGCGCGCCCAGGCGACCGTCGGCGTCCTGGTCGCGGCCGTCCTCGCCACGGTCCTGGGCTGGCTGGCGTTCCATCTCGCCGCGGTGCTGCGCGGCGAGACGGACGCGGACCTGCCGCGTTTCCTCGACCGTCCGGTCGACCCGGACACGGACCACATCGCCGGCCCTGTGGACGCACCCCTCACCCTGGTGGAGTACGGCGACTTCGAATGCCCCTACTGCGCCCGCGCCACGGGAGTCACCCACGAACTGCGGCAACGCTTCGGCGACCGGCTCCGCTACGTCTTCCGGCACCTGCCGCTCCCCGACGTCCACCCGCACGCCGTGCTCGCCGCCCGGGCGGCCGTCGCCGCCGGCGCGCAGGGACGCTTCTGGGAGATGCACGACCTGCTCTACAGGCATCAGGACAGGCTGGAGTTCGAGGACATCGCCGCCTACGCCATCGAGCTGGGCCTCGACATCGAGCGGTTCCTCGACGCCATCGACGACGAGGGGACCGCCGAACGGGTACGCGCCGACACGGCCAGTGCGGAGGCCAGCGGGGCCCTGGGCACCCCGACCTTCTTCGTCGGCGACCGCCGCCACACCGGGCCGTACGACGCGGAGACACTCGCCCGCGAGCTCGAGGCGTCCGGGGCCGACCCCCCGTCCTGAGCCCGCCGTGACCGGCGTCCGCGGTGTGCCGCGCTCAGCGGCGCAGGCTGGTCTCCCGCTCCATGTGGGACAGCTTCTGGGGGTTGCGCACGGCGTAGAGGCCGGTGACGAGGCCGTCGTCGAAGCGCATCGTCAGGACGCTGTCGAGCGCGCCGTCGAGCCGGAGGACCAGCGCCGGGTGCCCGTTGACCACCGCCGGCCGCAGCGACAGCTCGCCGGAAACCCTGCCCAGTCCGCCCGCCAGCAGCCGGGCCACCTTGTCGGCCCCCACCACGGGCCGCAGGACGGCCTGCTTGATGCCCCCGCCGTCACCCAGCAGGACGACATCGGGCGCGAGGACGTCGAAGAGCCCTTGCAGGTCGCCCGTCTCCACCGCCCGCCGGAACGCCTCGAGGGCCTCCCGGGTCCGCGCCGGGGAGGCGACCCCGCGGGGCCGGCGTGCCCCCACATGGGCCCGCGCCCGATGCGCGATCTGGCGGACGGCGGCCGGCGACTTGCCGACGGCGTCGGCGATCTCGTCGTACGGAAGGTCGAACACCTCCCGCAGGACGAACACCGCCCGCTCGGTCGGTGTGAGCGTCTCCAGCACCAGCAGCATCGCCGTCGACACGCTCTCGGCGAGTTCCACGTCGTCGGCCACGTCGGGCGCGGTGAGCAGCGGCTCGGGCAGCCAGGAACCGACGTAGGACTCCTTGCGGCGGCCCAGCGTGCGCAGCCTGCTGAGCGCCTGCCGGGTGGCGATCCGCACGAGGTACGCCCGCTGGTCCCGCACCGCGCCGAGGTCGACGCCCGACCAGCGCAGCCAGGTCTCCTGCAGGACGTCCTCCGCGTCGGCCGCCGAGCCGAGCATCTCGTAGGCGACGGTGAACAGCAGGTTGCGGTGGGTGAGGAACGCGTCGGTCGCGGGATCCGTACGCCCGCCCCCGGCGGACGGCACGGCCGCGGTCCCGTCGCCTTCGCTGTACTCGCTGGTCACGGCTGCTCCCACCTGTTCGCTCCCGACGCTGCCACGTGCACAGGACGCCGGCCCGCCCGGTTCTGTGACATCCCCGCCCCGTGGCACACGTCACACCGCCGTCCCGTCACAGGGTTCCGGGCACCGGCATCTCGTGTTCGTCAAGCACAACGCCACGAGTGAGGAGCCGACGATGGACGCCCGGTTCAACCTGTTCGAGAACCCGATCGCCGCCAGGTTCGCCAAGCGGTTCGCAGGCGCCGGCCTGGTGATCCACGACTCGCCGCTGCCGAAGGCCACGCAGGAGCTGGTGTCGCTGCGCGCCAGCCAGATCAACGGCTGCGGTCACTGCATCGACATGCACGTCAAGGAGGCCGCGGCCGCCGGGGAGAGCGCGGTCCGGCTGCACCTGGTCGCCGCCTGGCGCGAGTCCACCGTGTTCACCGAGGCCGAGCAGGCCGCGCTGGCGCTCGCCGAGGAGGGCACCCGTCTCGCCGACGCCCACCAGGGCGTCTCCGACGAGACCTGGGCCCTGGTGCGCAAGCACTACGACGACGACCAGACCGCCGCACTGGTCGCCCTGGTCGCCCTGATCAACGCGGCCAACCGGCTCGCGGTGATCGTCCACCAGAAGGGCGGCTCGTACGAGGCCGGCATGTTCGCGGCCGCACTGGCGGACTGACGACCGATCGGCCGGTGGACCGGCCCCGGCTGCTGACGCGGGGCCGGTCCGAGCGGGCGACTGGTGCGTGCCCATCGGGGCGCGCTGTGCGCGACCGGCCGAGGATCGCGACACCCTGCCGACGCCGAATCCTCCCGGGGGGCCGTCGGCGCGCGGTGCATGCCCCCTGGTCGCTCCCGTCCGTCCTCCGACCAGCGTATGACGGTCCCTCAGCTCCATGGGCCACTTCCCCGTGGGCGCGTACGCCTGCAGACGCACACATGCCGCCCTGGGGTCTGATGTGGCGGCGCCGGGCTGCGTGACAGCCTCCGAGCTGTCGCACTCGGTCCGCAAACAGGGAACCCACCTCATGACTACCGACGCCATGCCCCGCGCCTCCGCACGTCCTATGACCGCTGCGCCTGTCCCCCCATGGGCACGACGCGCGGCGGCCGCGGTCCTATGGACATCCATGCCGTCGGCGCTGTGGCGGTTCGCCGTGGTGCTCGGTGTTCCGCTGGGGCTCGCCGAGTCCGAGTACGACGCGATGCTCATTCCCGGCTGGGGATATCTCATCGTGCCGCTGCTGTCCGTGCTGCAGGAGGCGCTGGCTTTCCTGACGTTGGGACTGGTGCGGCCGTGGGGCGAGGTATGGCCGCGGTGGGTCCCGCTCCTGCACCGACGCCGCATCCCCGTGCTCGTCGCGGCCGTACCCGCAGCGCTGGGCGCACTCGCCTGCACGGTCTACGGGGTGCTCTTCGTATGGACGACGCTGCACGCCGACATGGCGATCACGCCGTGGGGCGAATGGGTGATGACCATGTGTTATGTGCCGATAGTGGCATGGGGACCGCTGTTGGCCGTCGTCACCGTGCACTACTGCCGGCGTCGCACACTCCCTTGATCACATGAGCCAGGGGGACCGAAGGTCCCGACTTCACCGGCCCCGGACGCCCCCCTTCCGGTTGACCTGAATCGCGGTTGAGGTCCTAGCGTGCGGCAGACGTGATCACCGGCCGACGGCAGGAGAAGACGACGATGATCCTCGTGACGGGTGCCACCGGAAACATCGGCAGCGCTCTGATACGGCAGTTGCACGGGTCCGGCGCCTCACCCGTGCGAGGCCTGACCCGTGACGCCGCACGGGCCTCGTCCCCCGGCGGAGTCGAAGCCGTCGAGGGTGACCTCGCCCGCCCCGCCTCGCTGAAGCCGGCGCTGGACGGGGTGCGTTCTCTGTTCCTCGTGCCAAGCATGGGCGCGGACGCGGACGTTCTCGCTGCCGCCCGGCAGGCGGGAGTGGAGCACGTGGTGCTCGTGTCCTCCATCACGGTACGCACCCATCCGCACCTGACCGCCGCCGCAGAGAACCTGGCCGTCGAGCGGCTGCTCCGGGACAGCGGGATGAGCTGGACGATCCTGCGCCCGACGCAGTTCGCGTCGAACGCCCTGTGGTGGGCGGAGTCGATCCGGGAGCACCGGGCGATCCGGGTGCCCTATGCGGACATCGGGCTTCCCGCCGTCCACCCCGCCGACATCGCGGCGGTGGCCCGAACGGCACTGACCGAGCCGGGGCACCGCGGACGGACGTACGCGCTGACCGGGCCGGCACGGATCACACCCCGGCAGCAGGCCCGCGCGATCGGGACGGCCCTGGGGCACGAGGTGTCCGTCGAGGAGATCGGCAGGGAAGAGGCCCACCGGCAGATGGCCCCCTTCCTGGGGGACCGGACCGCGCACGCGGTGCTCGACCTGATGGGCGGGGACGTCAACGACGAACTGCTCATGGTGCACGACACGGTTCCGTCCGTCACCGGCTCCCCTGCCAGGCCCTTCGCCCAGTGGGCCGCGGAGAACATCGCCGCGTTCCGCTGACGGCCCCGACGGGACAGCAGGGGCGTGGAAGTCAAGGCTTCCGACCGCCGGCCGCTTCACAAACCGTGGGTCAGCAGTTGGTCGATCCAGCTCGTCACCCGGTACCTCACCGCGTGCCGGCGGTTGCAGTACCGGCGCCACCGGCGCTGCATCAACGGGCGGTCGCACCACTTGCACATCTGGCTCACGGCCCCCATCCCATCATGACGCGGCGTAGAGGTCGCCGCGGCCGTTGCGACGGCCACTACCCGCCGGAGGCAGAGGCGTGCGCGGCGGTCCATGCCGGCCACACGATCAGCAGGTCCGGCAGGAATCAAGTCCTCTGGAGGACCGCCGTGTTGACCGTCACGGCAGCTCCGGGCGTATCAGGGCCCTGGCGAACGGCTCGCCCGTGCGGCGGGCGTACGTCATGCGCTCGCGGACCTCCCTCAGGGTGCGCGGACGGTATCCGGGCCCACTGCAGCAGCTCTTGTGGAAGTGGACGCCGGCGTGGAGGAGAACGGACAGCGTGCGCCAGGCGGCGGTATCCCGTCGCGGGGGCGGCGCGAAGGCCGAACCCACGTGGATCAGCGGTTCCGCGCATCGGGGGCAGATCCGGTGCGGCCTGTCCCTGTCGTACGGCTGCTTGTACGCAGCCCGGCAGGGAAGACAGACGTAGGAACTCTTCGCATGGCCCATGCCGTCAGGGTAGGCGGCGGCCGCGCGTTGCTCGACGGAGTTTTCTGCCTGCCCAAGGCGCAGTCCCCGTCCGGCGGGCGCCGGACGGGGACTGCGTCGGGAAACCGGGTCAGGCCTGCGCCAACGGCTCCTGGGTGAACGTCGCGTGGAAGCGGCGGGTGTGGTTCACCTGGCGTTCGGCGCCCGTGAGGGTGACCGTCGCCGTCAGGCGGGTGTCGGTGCTCGACGCGGCCAGGCGCAGCTCCAGGTCCCCGGGTTCGACGACCCGGCGGCCGTCGCGGCCGGTGAAGGACGCGACGTCGGCGGGGACCGTGACGCGGACCCGCCGGGACTCGCCCGGCTCCAACTCCACCCGGGCATAGCCGACCAGGCGCTGCACCGGCTGGACCACGGACGCGACCGGGTCGTGCAGGTAGAGCTGGACGACCTCGGTGCCTGAGCGGTCACCGGTGTTGCGGACGGTGAGGTCGAGGGTGAACTCGCCGTCCGTCGGGGCCTGGTGCGCGTCCACGGCGAGGTCGCTCCAGGCGAACGTCGTGTACGTCAGGCCGTGGCCGAAGCCGAACGCCGGGGTCGGGTCGATGTTGGACACCTCGCTGACCTGGGCGAGCCGTGCACCGAGGTAGGTGGTCGGCTGGGAGCCCGGCCCGCGCGGCACGCTGACCGGGAGCCGTCCGGAGGGCGCCGTACGTCCGCTGAGCACACCGGCGATCGCCCGGGTGCCGGCGACGCCGGGGAAGAAGGACTGCACGATCGCCGCGGACTCGGCGGTGGCGCGGCCGAGGGCGTAGGGGCGGCCCGCGAGCAGCACGGTCACCACCGGCTTGCCGGAGTCGAGCAGCGCGTCCAGCAGCTGCTGCTGGGCGCCGGGCAGGGCGAGGGACTCGGCGTCGCAGCCCTCGCCGCTGGTGCCGCGGCCGAAGAGCCCCGCGCGGTCGCCGAGGACGGCGATGACGATGTCCGCCTCCCGGGCCGCGTCCACCGCCGCGCCGATGCCGGAGAGGTCCCCGTCGTCGACGCCGGTGCCGCGGGCGACGGTGATGTCCGCGTCCGGGAACTCGGCGGCCAGGGTGTCGTGCAGGGTGGGCAGGTCGATGCCGACCGGGACGTCCGGGTGCTGCACGCCCACGTGCTGGGGGAAGGAGTAGCAGCCCAGTACGGCGGTGCCCTCGGCGGCGTTGGGGCCGACCAGGGCGATGCGGCGGGGCCGGGCGAGCGGCAGGGTGCCGTCGTTGGTGAGCAGGACGACGGCCTTCTCGGCGATCTCGCCGGCCAGTTCCCGGTTCTCGGGGCCGTCCAGGTCGACCTTGCCGCGCAGCGCGTCCGGGTCGTCCAGGTCCGCGCCGTCGAGCGCGGGCGGCACCGGGCTCCAGTCCGGGTCGAGCAGGCCGAGCATCGCCTTCTGACCGAGGACCCGGCGCAGCGCGCGGTCGATGAGCGACTCGGGGACCCGGCCCTCGGCGACGGCCTCGGCGAGCGGTGCGCCGAACGTCTTGACGGTGGGCAGTTCGACGTCGACGCCGGCCTTGAGCGCGGCGCCCGCGGCATCCGCCCAGTCGCCGGCGATGCCGTGCAGGACCTTGAGGAAGGCGATGCCGAAGTAGTCGGCGACAACGGTGCCTTCGAAGCCCCAGGTGTCGCGCAGCAGCCCGGTCAGCAGGCTCTCGTCGGCCGCGGCGGGGACTCCGTCGGTGTCGGTGTAGGAGTGCATCACCGAGCGGGCGCCGCCTTCACGGATCGCCATCTCGAAGGGCGGCAGCAGCACGTCGGCCCGTTCGCGGGCGCCCATGGGCGAGGGGGCGAGGTTGCGTCCGGCGCGGGAGGCGGAGTAGCCGACGAAGTGCTTGAGGGTGGCGACGATCCCGGCGGACTCCAGGCCCTGGACGTAGGCGGTGCCGATGGTGCCGACGAGGTAGGGGTCCTCGCCGATGGTCTCCTCGACCCGGCCCCAGCGGGCGTCGCGCACGACGTCGAGGACCGGCGCGAGTCCCTGGTGGATGCCGACGGACCGCATGTCGCGGCCGATGGCGGCGGCCATGCGGCGCACCACGTCCGGGTCGAAGGTGGCGCCCCAGGACAGCGGCACGGGATAGGCGGTGGCGCCCCAGGCGGCGAAGCCGGCCAGGCACTCCTCGTGCGCGACGGCGGGAATGCCGAAGCGGTTGGCCCCGGTGATGCGGGACTGGGTGCGCAGCAGGGAGAGCGCGCCGAGTGCCGGGTCGACGGGGGCGGTGCCGAAGGGGCGGGTCAGCTGGCCCAGTCCGCTGGGGAGCAGCGCGTCGAGGTCGACGGCCTCCTCCATGTCGTGCTGGTGGGGGGCCACTTCACCGCCGTTGGCGGACGCGCCGACCCACACGCCGTACAGCTGGGCGATCTTCTCGTCCAGCGTCATCGCGGCGATGAGCGCGTCGACTCTGTCGGCGACGGGGCGGTCGGGGTCGTTCCAGAGGGGGATTTCGGGGGTGGTCTCTACGGCCACGTCGGCAGTCACTTTCCTCCGACGCCCATCAGACCCTGGACCAGGGCGCGACGGGCGAACAGGTAGACGAGCAGGATGGGCACCATGGAGAGCACCACGGCTCCGAGCAGACCGGGGATGTCGATGCCGTGTTCGGTCTGGAAGTTGTACAGACCCAGGGTGACGACCTTGCTGGAGTCGGACTGGGTCAGGACGAGCGGGAACAGGAAGCCGTTCCACGCCTGGAGCGCGGAGAAGACCACGATGGTGGACAGTCCGCCCCGCGACAGCGGCAGGACGAGCTGGAAGAACTGGCGCCGCGGGCCGGCCCCGTCCATGGCCATGGCCTCGTACAGTTCCGGCGAGATGTCGCGCATCGCGCCGCTGAGGATCAGCGCCGACATGGGCAGACAGAACGCGGCCGTGGGCAGGATGACGCCGAGCAGGTTGTCGTACAGCCCGGCCTCGCTGATCAGGTAGAACATCGGCACGATGACGGCCTGGGCGGGGATGGCGAGCCCGAGCAGGAACAGCCGGAAGATCGCCGACGTGGCGCGGCCGCGGCTGCGGACGATCGCGTAGGCGAGCGGCGGTACCAACAGCAGCACGATGCCGATCACGCAGGCGGTGACGACGAGCGTGTTGAAGAAGTACTGGCCGAATCCCGAGTCGAAGGCGCCGGTGTAGTTGTCCAGCGTGAAGGTGTCCGGGATGGAGATCGGGCCGTTCTCGGCGTAATCCTGGCGGGTGCGCAGGGTCGCGGCGAGCAGCACGTACAGCGGAAGGCCGACCAGGAAGAGCCAGATGAGCGATCCGGCGCCGGCCACGTAGTTCGGTCGGCGCCTCATGACACACCTTCCATGGAGCTGCGCATCTTGTCGTAGCCGGAGACCCGGACGACGATCAGCGAAATGATCGTGGCCGCGACGACGAGGACCAGGGCGATCGCGGAGCCGGTTCCGTAGTCGAAGCTCTTGAACGCCTTGTCGTACATGTAGTAGGCGCTGATGGTGGTGTCGGTGCCGGGGCCGCCCTGGGTCAGGATGAGGACCGTCTCGAACGTGGTGAGGCCGCCGACGATCATCAGGATCATCGAGGTGATCATCGCGTTGCGCAGCTGCGGCAGGGTGATGTGGAAGAACTGCCGGTAGCGGCCGGCTCCGTCGATCTCCGCGGCCTGGTAGAGGACGTGGGGGATCGCGCGGGCGGCGCCCTGGTAGATCAGGGTGTGGAACGGGGTGAACTGCCAGGTGCTGACGAACGCCAGGACACCGATGGCGGTGGCCTGTTCACCGAAGAGGTTGCCGTCGCCGAACAGCCAGGTGGCGTCGGCGGGAATGCCGAAGTTCGGGTCGAGCAGCGCCCGCCACAGCACGGAGACGGCTGTCGCGGAGAGCAGGAGCGGAATGAAGTAGATGACGGACAGTACGGCCCGGTTGCGCTGGTGGCCGGCGGCCCAGACGCCGAGCAGGATGCTCAGCGGTGTCTGGAGGACGACGCCGAGCACGGTCAGCAGCAGGGTCAGCCAGATGCTCTTGACCATGACGGGGTCGTCCATCAGGCGCGACCAGTTGTCCATGCCGACGAACTGGGGCGAGCTGAGTCCGTCCCAGGTCATGAAGGACAGCACCGCGACCATGATCAGCGGGACGATCGCGAAGAGGGCGAAGAACACTGCGGCGGGCAGCGCCCAGGCGAAGCCGGGGCGGCCCACCTTCGTTGCGGACGAGGCGGGCGGCCGCCGCCGGGACCCCTTGCGGGGGCCGGCGGCGGACCGGGCGCTCGTGATCTGTGTGGTCATGAGCCGTTCGTCACTCGGTGGGGAGGGCCTGCATGGCCTTGATGAAGCCGTCCGTGTCGAGCTGTCCGTTGAAGAACTGCTGGACGGCCTTGTGCATGTCCGAGCTGGCCTTCTGCGGGTACGCCTGGTCCCAGGACAGCTGGAACGACGGGGCGTCGGCGACCAGGTCGTACTGGAAGCGCGAGTACTCGGGAGAGCCCGCCGTCTCGATGAACTCGTCGGTGTTGGTCGTGGTCGGCAGGTTGCCGATCTCCAGCTGCGCCTTGACGAAGTCGTCGGAGTACATGAGCTTCAGGAACTCGGCGACGGCCTCGGGGTGCTTGGTCTTCTTCATCACCGAGTAGTAGTTGTTGGTGTTGCCGGCGACGTTGGCCGGGTCACCCTTGCCGCCCTCGACGGTCGGGAAGGCGCTGTAGCCGAGGTCCTTCTCGGCGAAGTCCTTGTGGTCCGTGAGCTGCTGGGAGTAGTACCAGGAGCCCATCAGCTCGAAGCCGGCCTTGCCCCCGGCCACGAGCTGGACCGAGCCGCCGTTGGTGTACTTGACGGAGTCGTAGTTCTTGCCGAAGGCGCCGGCGTCGACGAGCTCCCTGATCATGTTCAGGGCCTTCTTGCTGTCCGCGCTCTCCCAGGCGCTCTTGTCGCCCCCGACGGCCTTCGCGAACAGTTCCGGTCCTGCGATGCGGTCGTAGAGGTACTGGAACCACATCTGCGTCGGCCAGACGTCGCCGCCGCCGAGCGCGATCGGCGTGACGCCCTCGTCCTTGAGCTTCTCCACCGCGTCGAGCAGCTCGTTCCAGGTCTTCGGCGGCTTGACGCCCGCCTTCTTGAGGACGGCCTTGTTGTGGAAGAGCAGGACCGGCTGGGTGCCGCGCATCGGGATGCCGTACGGCTTGCCGTCGACGACCGCGTTGTTGAAGACGGACGGCAGGAACTTGTTCTCCAGGTCCGGGTTCTTCTTGATGAAGTCGTCGAGCGGCAGCAGGAGATCGGCCTTGACGAACGGCTTGATGCTGCCGCCGCCCCAGTTGAAGAAGACGTCCGGGGCCTGGGGGGTGTTGATGATGGTCTGAAGCTTCTTCTGGTAGTCCGCACCGGGGATGGTGTCGAGGACGACCTTGACGTCGGACGTCTTGTTGAACGTGTCGACGATCCGCTTCTCGACCTTGTTGGTCGCGTCCCCGTAGACCAGGACATGGATCTTGCCGTCGTCCCCCGACGCCCCGCCGTTCCCGTCACCGCATGCCGACAGGCTGAGTGCCAGGGCGAGCGTCGCACCGCAGGCGACCAGTCTGGGCAAGCGCGCACGTGTCTTCATCGTTCGCCTTTCGAAAGTTTCGGCGCCATCACCGAAAGTCCATGCCGTGGGACAGTAGGTCAGACGAGACTTTCGGTCAACGGTCGAGGACTTACGCACCCAAACTGTTATCGTCGCGCGGTGCCGTATCCTGCGTGTATGCACGATGATGACGAGACGGGCGGCAGAGTCACCCTGGCCACGGTAGCGAAAGAGGCCGGCGTTTCGATGCCGACAGTTTCGAAGGTGCTCAATGGCCGATCGGATGTCTCCAGGGCCACCCGGGCCAAGGTGGAACGCCTGCTGGAAGTGCACGGCTACCGCAGGCGCGCCCAGCCGTCATCCCGCTCCCCGCTCATCGAAATCGTGTTCCACGAGCTGGAGAGCATCTGGGCGATGGAACTGATCCGGGGCGTGGAGAACGTCGCCAAGGAGAACCGCGCGACAGTGGTGCTCACCGAGAGCGGCACCCGGCACACCCCCGCGCCCGAGTGGCTGCCCGGCGTGCTGCAGCGCAGGCCGCTGGGCGTCGTGCTGGTCTTCTCCTCGCTCCCGGGAGACATCAAGCGCCAGCTCAGGGCGGCGGCCATCCCGTTCGTCGTCATCGACCCGGCAGGCGACCCCGACCCCGACGTGCCCTCGGTCGGCTCGGCGAACTGGGCCGGCGGACTGGCCGCCACCCGCCATCTCACCGACCTCGGCCACCGGCGGGTCGCGATCATCACCGGCCCCGAGGACATGCTCTGCTCGCTGGCCCGCCTCGACGGCTACCGCTCCGCCATGGCGATGGCGGGCCTGGAGACCGACCCCCGTCTGATGCGCTTCGGCGACTTCCACGTCCAGAGCGGCTTCGAACACGCCATGGAACTCCTGGACGGTCCCGACCGGCCGACGGCCGTCTTCGCGGGCAGCGACCTCCAGGCGCTCGGCGTCCTGGAGGCGGCCCGGGTCAAGGGCCTGCGCGTCCCGGAGGACCTGTCGGTGGTCGGCTACGACGACGTGCCGCTGGCGCAGTGGTCCAGCCCGCCCCTGACCACGGTGCGCCAGCCGCTGCGGCACATGGCCGAGGAGGCGGCCCGCATGCTGCTGCGCCCGGACCGCCCGGACGACCCCGGGACGGCGGCACAGCGCATCGAGCTGGCGACCCACCTGGTGGTACGGCTGAGCACGGCTCGCCATGAAGAGGAGCGAGACCCCGAGGGCAGCTGACGCACCTCGCGGCGGTCAGCGGGCGGTGCCCCGCTCCAGCCGCAGACGGCGCAGTACGACGAGCAGGTCCGCCAGTGCCGTCAGCGCCAGCACGCCGCAGACCACGGCCAGGAAGGTCAGCGGCCCGCGGCCGGGGCTGTCGCCGGGGCCGGCGTCCGCGGCCCACACGGCGAACAGGGCGCAGCCTCCGAGGAAGAGCGGCAGGAAGATCCCCGCGAGCAGCAGGCGCAGCCGCAGCGGGCTCCGGGCGGTGACCGGCTCGGTGCCCGTCCGGGGGGTACGACGGCCGATCGTGCCGGAACGCGCCCGGGAGACACCTTGCCGGGTCCGGTCGGTACGCTCGTCCCGCACGCCGCACACCTCCTCGTCCGCGTTCGCAGGGGCCGGGTAGCCCTCCGCGACGAGAGCAAACGGGCGTCCGTTGGTCCGGGCCCGTTTCCGGGTACCCGGCCCTCGACCATCGCGGATCAGCGCACCATGAGGAAGGACCGCCTCATGCAGCACGATCAGATCATCGGAAAAGTGCAGGCCCTGACTCGGCTGCCGGACCGGGGATCCGCCGAAATGGCGACCCGCGCGGTGCTGACGACGCTGGCCGAACGGCTGCCGTCCGGGCTGACCGATCATGTGGCCGCCCAGCTGCCTCCCACCCTGGCCGCCCCCATGCGACAGGCGAGGGACGCCGCCGGCGAGGGGGCCGAGGGGCCGGCGACCACCTCGGGTGAGCGCTTCGGCCTGACCACGTTCGCCGGCCGGATCGCCGGCCGTGCGGAGACCGACGAGGACGCGGCCCTGCGGGAGGCGGCCGCCGTACTGGAGGTGCTCGACGCCGCGCTCACCCCGGAGCTGACGGAGAAGGTGGCCGCCGCGCTGCCCAAGGACATCGGCAGCCTGCTGCCCGTCGGCCGGGCGGGCGAGGACGCCCGCTGAAGGAGGTGACCGCACATGGTCTCCGAATCCGTGACGGTTCCCTCGGGTGGGGCGGCCTTGGCCGGTGACCTCGAGATTCCCGTCGGGGTGGGCGGGATGGTGCTGTTCGCCCACGGCAGCGGCAGCTCCCGGCACAGCCCCCGCAACCAGGCCGTGGCCACCGCTCTGCAACTGGCCGGGTTCGGCACGCTGCTCCTCGACCTGCTGACCGAACAGGAGGAGATCGAGGACGCGGCGACCGGCCGGCACCGTTTCGACATCGGTCTGCTGGCCCGGCGGCTCGCGGACGCCGTCGACTGGCTGGAACAGCGCCCGGACACAGCGGACCTGCCGGTCGGCCTGTTCGGGGCCAGCACGGGAGCCGCGGCCGCCCTGGTGGCGGCGGCCGAGCGTCCCCAGAGGGTCTCGGCGGTCGTGTCGCGGGGCGGACGCCCCGACCTGGCGGAGGACGCGCTGGCCCTGGTCTCGTCCCCGGTGCTGCTCATCGTGGGCGGTGACGACACGACGGTCCTCGACCTCAACAACCGGGCCGCCGAGCAGTTGTCGGCCGCACCCCACCGCATCCATGTCGTGCCCGGCGCGACCCATCTCTTCTCCGAGCCGGGTGCATTGGAGGCGGTGGCGGACCTGGCCGCGGACTGGTTCCGTGAGCATCTGTGACGGGGCATGCGGCGAGCCGCGGCGCACACCACGCCGCGGCTCGCCCCTCGATCAGCCGGTGCTGCACGAGACCGTCGGCCAGTTCCAGTTGCCGTTGGTCTGGATCGTCACCCCCCAACGGTTGCCGCTGCCGTTGGACTTGGCGACGAGCGTCTGGCTGTCGGGGTAGGAGGCGCTGACGTTCCAGGTCGCGGAGACCTTCGCCGGGGACGGCACCTTCATGGTCACGGTCCAGTTGTCCGAACCGCTGACCGCGACGTCGAGGTTGTAGCGGTCACCCCAGCGGCTGCCCGCCGACAGCGTCGCGGTGCACGAGGTGCCGCCGCCCCCGCCGTCTCCTCCCCCGCCGCCGGAACCGTCGGGGGCCACCGCGCGGCCTGTCTGCGGGGAGATCATGCCGGCGCACAGTCCCCGGGACGCCAGGTTCTGCGCGATGCGCGGAATCGCGGCGATGGTGTTGGCCGGCCAGTCGTGCATCAGGATGACCTGGCCGTCGGTGAGCCGGGAGGCCGCCTGCACGATGGCGTCGGTGCTCGCGTTGTTCCAGTCCTGCGAGTCGACGTCCCAGATGACCTCGGTCAGGCCGTACTTGGCCTGGACCGTGCGCAGGGTCGAGTTGGTCTCGCCGTAGGGCGGCCGGAACAGCTTCGGTGTGCCGCCGCCGGCGTTGGCGATCGCCTGCTGGGTACGGGCGATCTCCGAATCCATCTGTGACTGGCTGAGCTGGGTCATGTGGGGGTGGGTGTAACTGTGGTTGGCGACCCACATGCCCGCGTCCACCTGGGCCCTGACCAGCGAGGGGTTGGCGGCGGCGTACTGGCCCTGGTTGAACATCGTGGCCCGCAGCCCGTTCTGCCTGAGCGCGTTGAGCAGATTCATGGTGGAGCCGGTGGACGGGCCGTCGTCGAAGGTGAGTCCGACGTAGCCGTTGCAGGCGGCCGCCCGCGCCGGTGTGGCGTTGACGGTCGAGGTCACGGTGCCTGCCACGGTGAGTGCGGCGGCGGCCAGCCCGGTGACCAGGTACCGGGTGACCGGCTGTCGCTTCTTGGTGCTCATGTGAGGATCCTCCTCGTACACGGTCAGCCTGCGCTGCAGGAGACCGAGGGCCAGGTCCAGTTGCCGTTCGTCTGGATCGTGGCGCCCCAGTTGTTGCCGCTGCCGTTGGACCTGGCCACGAGCGTCTGGGCGTCTGGGTAGGACGCGCTGACGTTCCAGGTCGCGGAGACCTTCGCCGGGGAGGGGACCCGCATGGTGACGGTCCAGTCGCTGGAGCCGCTCACCGAGACGTTGAGGTTGTAGCGGTCGCCCCACTTCTCACCGGCCGAGAGCGTGGCGGTGCAGCCGCCACCACCACCGCCACCGCCGCCACCGCCACCGCCACCGCCACCGGAGCCTTCACTCACCGTGATGTTGGAGCTGCCGCTGCTCTGGTAGCCCTCGGTGGCCATGATCATGTAGTTGTGGTTGCCCAGGTTCATCCCCTTGCTCGCCCAGGCGTCGAAGTGGTTGCCGCTGGTGATGGTGCCGCCGGTGCGCTTCTGCTGCCGGACGCTCCAGTACTGGTCGAAGGTGCGGGTGCCTTCGATGGAGGGGGCGTTGTACCGGGTGGTCTTGTAGATGTCGTACGTACCGCCGTCGCTGGTGACGGTGCCCTTGTACTCGCCGGTGGGCCGGTAGGTGCCCCAGTTGTCGACGATGTAGTACTCGATGAGCGGGCCGGTGGTCCAGCCGTAGAGCGTCAGGTACGCGTTGCCGGACGGGTTGAAGGAGCCGGAGTAGTTGACGGTCTTGCGTCCGCCGGTGCTCCAGCCCTTGCCCGCGACGAAGTTGCCGGTGTTGCTCCACCGGGTGCTGTAGTTGCCGCCGGAGCCCAGATCCATGGAGACGGTTCCCTGGGAGTCGGTCCAGAACGAGTACCACCAGCCGTTGTTCGTGCCGGTCTGGTTGGTGGTGACGGCGGTGGCGGTGGTGGCGGTCAGAAGCAGCGCGGTGACGGCGGCCAGCGCGATGGTCCAGACACTTCTGACGCTGAGCAGCAGACGGCTGCGTCTGCGGGTCTTCGGGGGTGCGGACATGTTCATGCGGTGCGCCTCCTGTGACGGCTCGATGGGGAGGTCGATGCCGGAACAGTGTTGGTCTGTGCGCGTCAACCGTCAACACTTTCGGTGAATGTTTCGAAATCTTCGATGATGTAATGGAGGTGACGGTCCGGCATATGCGCAGCTCAACTTCCTTACTGAACCGGTCAACCAGTTTCTGAACGCACCATGTGACATGTGAGGGCCGAAGTCTGATGTCATGTCATCGAATGTTTCGTACCGGAGTCGGAGCTCCACGCACCGGAGCCCGGACGCCTGCGGGGCGTCCGGGCTCCGTAGGTACGCGTTCGGCTCAGGTGGGTGTCGTCCAGCGCGGGGCCGTCTCCGCCCAGGCCGTGTCCCAGCGGGCGAGGTTGCGGCGGCGCAGGGCCAGGGCGGCCAGCGCGTAGGAGGCGGCGCCGGTGAGGGCGACACCGACGGCGGCGAGGAGGGCCCAGCCCATGGTGCGGCTGCGGACCTCCTTGGGGGTCAGCGGCGCGTCCGTCGCCTCGCCGTCGGCGGTGACCCAGATGCGTACGGTGTTGTCGGCGGTCAGCCCGGGCCGGACCTCCGCCCGGGTGGTACGAGTGCGCCCCTCACGGGTGACGACGCGGACCTCGACCGGGTAACGAGTCTTCTTCTCCTCGTCCGAACCCGGCTCCGGGTGGCGGGGCGCGTCCTCGGTGAGCGTCGCGTCCGTCTCGTACCTGGTCTGAGTCTGGTGGCGGGCGAGGTCCTCGTAGTGGGTACGGGCGGCATCTCCCACGAGGGCGGCCGCCACGGGTGCCACGGCCAGGACGGCGATGAGCACCCCGAGGCCGAGCCAGGCCTGGAGTACGTCGGTGCGGCGGCGCAGGGGGTTGTGCCGGCGGCGCCACGGCGCGGGGCGCGGAGGCGGACCGGGGGGCGGCTGTGCCGGAGGTGTCTCGCCCGCCACGTCGTCTCTCCCTTCGTGTGGGTCGCAGGCAGCCGGGGGTGGATCAGATGGTTCCGGTGACGGAGGGGTGATAGTGCGCCGCGGCGAGCAGGCCGGCGGCGCCCCGCACGGCGGCGGTGTGCGGGGACGGCACCGGCTGGACCGGACAGCCGAGGCGGTCCGGGAGGTCGCGGGTAAGGTCGGGGCGCAGCGCGCCGCCGCCGGCCAGCAGAACGCCGCGGCGCAGGGCGGTGCGGGTCAGCGCGGTGCGGTCCTGCCGCAGCATCGCCGTCACCATCCCGGTCACCGCCTCGGTGATGAGCTCGGGCTCCGTGCCGTCGGTCAGGTCCGCGGTGCCCAGCGCGGCGCGACGGGCGTCGGTCACCGCGCCGTCGACGAGCAGCACCACCTCGGTGAGGTGGGCGCCGATGTCCACGACGAGCAGCGGCCGGATGTGGTCGGCGCCCGCGGCCAGCGCGACCGCCCGGGCTCCCGGGACGGTCAGCACGGCGCGCGGACGGAGGACCTCCACGGCGGTGCGGGCCTCGGTACGGAAGGCGAGCCCGTCAAGCACCGGTGCCGTGACGACGACCAGCGGCCGGCCGATCCTCGGCATCCGGTGCCCGAGGAGCCGTTCCAGCATGCGGGCCGTGCCGGGGGTGTCGACGATGGTCCCGCGCTGGATGGGGTGGACGGCCCCGGTGCCCGGGAAGGTCACGGTGGGCACGTCGAGGACCATGCCCCGGCCGGCGATCCACGCGCGTGTGCGGGCGCTGCCCAGGTCGAGAGCGATACCTGAGCAGCGCCGGCACAGCGGCCAGTGCCGGTGACGTACGGGAGCCGGCCGGGGGCGCCGGATCACAGTCACCGGCCGGCCTCCCTCACCTGCTGGCAGCGCCCGCAGTAGCGGGCCTGGGGGACGATCAGCAGGCGGTGGCGTTCGACCGGGCGGCGGCACAGATGACACGTGCCGTACTCCCCGGAGTCCATCCGGGCGAGTGCCGCCTCGACGTCGGCGAGCACCATGCGGGCGGAGGCGGCGAGCTTGACGCCGACCTCGATCCGGGCGGCGTCCGCCCGCCGGCGCCGGTCGTCGGCACGGGTGGTGGAGGCGAACTGCCGCAGCTGCTCCTGGCGGAACAGCCGCTGCTCGTGCAGGTTCTCGCGCAGCGCGACGAGGTCCTCGGGGGTGAGAGCCGTGTCGCGCTCGCCGATGGTCTGGTGGGTCACCACTGCACCCCTCGGGCAGAGCGGGAGAGAAGGACGGTCGGGGCGGGCGTCAGGCCGCGCGCCGCTGGCAGGCGACGCAGTAGCGGGTGTGCGGGAGGATCTCCAGCCGCTCCGGCGGGACGGACTTGGAGCAGCCCAGGCAGGTGCCGTAGGTGCCGTCGTCGACCCGGGCGAAGGCCTCGTCGATCTCCGTGAGGACGCGCTTGATCGCGTCGATCTGGTTGGACATCAGGTGGTCGCCGGGGCTCTGCCCGGTTTCGTCGAGTGCCTTGAGCTGTGCCAACCGGGTCGTGCGGGCGTGTTCGAGCCGCTGACGGACCTCGTCCGCGGCCGGAATGGCGGTGCGCGGTTCGGTGCGGGGCAGGTCGAGCGACACGTGGGTCCTCCTCGAAGACGTACGGGTGATGTCCTCACCATCGCCCGTTCCGTGCTTCGCGCCCATCGGGCGCGGTACCCATCTGTGCGGGGTCCCAGGACCCACCCCGTCCGGCATGGGTCCGGCGGGTGACCGGAAATGGGGTGCGGGGCCCATCGACACCCGCCGTGCGGGCCGTGCACGCTGGCCGCTGTCCGCCGGGACCAGGGGCCGCGCCCGCACGACGAGGCACGGTGACCGACAGTAGAGGCAGACGAGAAAGAGGAAGGCGTGACCTCCGTGTCCCTGTACTGGCGGATCTTCGGGCTCAACGCGGTGGTGCTGGGCAGTGCCACCGCGCTGCTGCTGTGGGCTCCGGTGACCGTGTCCGTCCCGGTGCTGCTGACCGAGGCGGTGATCCTGGTGGGCGGGCTCGCCGTCATGCTCGTCGCCAACGCCGCGCTGCTGCGCATCGGACTGGCCCCGCTCGACCGCGTCACCCGGCTGATGACCACCGTGGACCTGCTGCGCCCCGGTCAGCGGCTGCCGGTGCGGGGCGGCGGCGAGGTCGCGGACCTGGTCAGTACCTTCAACTCCATGCTGGAACGGCTGGAGGGGGAACGCGTCGCGAGCAGTGCCCGCGCCATCCTCGCCCAGGAGGGCGAGCGGCGCCGCATCGCCCAGGAGCTGCACGACGAGGTGGGGCAGAGCATGACCGCCGTGCTGCTGGCCCTGAAGCGGGCCTCGGACGAGGCGTCCGAGCCGCTGCGCGGTGAGCTCCAGCAGGCCCAGGAGATCACCCGGGAGAGCCTCGACGAGGTCCGTCGGCTGGTGCGCCGGCTGCGCCCGGGCGTACTGGACGACCTCGGCCTGGTCAGCGCCGTGACGTCGCTCACCACCGAGTTCGCCACGCACACCGGGCTGCGGGTGGTGCGCCGTTTCGAACCCGATCTGCCGGGGCTCGACCACGAGACGGAGCTGGTGATCTACCGTGTGGCGCAGGAGAGTCTGACCAACGCCGCCCGGCACGCGGGGGCGAGGTGCGTGGAGGTGAGCCTGCGCGCGGTCGACTCCGGTGTCGTCCTGGAGGTGAGCGACGACGGGCGCGGCATCGGCGCCGCGCAGGAGGGCGCCGGTCTCCGGGGGATGCGGGAACGCGCGTTGCTGATCGGGGCCATGCTGGACATATCGAGCCCGGACGGGAACGCCGCGACAGCAGGCGGGACGCGTATCCGGCTCACCGTGCCCGCCGTCAGGAAGCAGTCATGACCCATCAGGAACCCCAGCCCGACCACCGGACGCAGCCGAGGATCCGGATTCTGCTCGCCGACGACCACGCTCTGGTGCGGCGCGGCGTCCGGCTCATCCTCGACCGGGAGCCGGACCTGGAGGTGGTCGCCGAGGCGGGTGACGGTGCGGAGGCGATCGCCATGGCCCGTACCCATGACGTCGACCTGGCGGTCCTGGACATCGCCATGCCGCGGCTGACCGGTCTGCAGGCCGCGCGCGAGCTGACCGCGCTGAAGCCGGGGCTGCGCATCCTGATGCTGACGATGCACGACAACGAGCAGTATCTGTTCCAGGCGCTCAAGGCGGGGGCCGGCGGTTATGTGCTGAAGTCCGTCGCCGACCGTGACCTGGTCGCCGCCTGCCGGGCCGCGATGCGGGACGAACCGTTCCTGTACCCGGGTGCGGTGACGGCCCTGATCCGTAACTACCTCGACCGGGTCCGGCACGGGGAGGAGGCGTCGGAGCAGCTGCTGACACCCCGCGAGGAGGAGGTGCTCAAGCTCGTCGCCGAGGGCCACTCGTCGAAGGAGATCGCCGAGCTGCTGTTCATCAGCGTCAAGACGGTGCAGCGGCACCGCGAGAACCTGCTGCACAAGCTGGGGCTGCGGGACCGCCTGGAGCTGACCCGTTACGCCATTCGCGCCGGGCTCGTCGAACCTTGACCGCCGACCCGCGGGGACGCTCCGCCCGCCTTCCGTTCCGCCGTGCCGCGGCGGCCCTCGCCGCCTTCGCGGCCGTACTGCTGACCCTCGGGGTCACCGGCGGTGCCGAGCTCGCGCCCGGCGCCGTGTCCGCCCCCGCGGCCTCCCCCGCGCCCGCGTCGTACTCCTTCGACACCCGTCCGTACAGCGACGACGCCTACGTCGGTGCCCGCCCCGTGCTCACCCGGCCGGAGCGGGACGTCGCCGAGCGGACGGCGTCCGCCGGTCATGTGCTCTTCACCGCCGCGTACACGCCGCCCGTACCGCCGCGGCCGGTGCGCCCGGCGCCGGTGGCCGGGCATGCGCAGCCCGCCGCCGCGCACATGCCGTCGGATCTGGGACGGGCCCCTCCCACCGCCTCCAGCACCTGAGATTCCCTCTTCCTTCTCCGCGTGCCTGCTGGAGGCATCAGTGAAACGTCCCGCCCGCGTCAGGGCGTTGTTCGCGCTCGCCGTGATCGCCGCATCCGTGTTCATCGCCGTCACCGTTCCGGTCCGTCTGGGCCTCGATCTGCGGGGCGGCACCCAGATCGTTCTGGAGACCCGTTCCACCGAGACCGTCGAGGCCGACGGGGAGGCCACCGACCGCACCCTGGAGGTCCTGCGCGGCCGTGTCGACGCGCTCGGGGTGGCCGAACCGAGCATCGTCCGCTCCGGTGAGAACCGGATCATCGTCGAACTGCCCGGTCTGCAGGACCCGCGCCAGGCGGCCGACGTGCTGGGCCGTACCGCACAGCTCTCCGTCCACCCGGTGCTCGGCATCGCCTCCGCGACCGACAAGCCGCAGGAGAAGGGCGAACAGATCCTGCCCGACGAGGCCGGCGAGCGGCTGCGGCTGGGCGCCGCGTCGCTCACCGGCCAGGACGTGAAGGACGCCGAAGGGCGGTTCGACCAGCAGGGCGGCGCGGGCTGGCACGTCACGGTGGACTTCGAGGACGCCAAGGGCTGGGCCCGGCTGACCGGTGAGGCCGCCTGCAACCCGGCGGGCGATCCGAAGCGCCGGGTCGCGATCGTGCTGGACGACAAGATCATCTCCTCTCCCCAGGTCGACCCGTCCGTCTCCTGCGGCGCGGGCATCACCGGCGGCTCCACCCAGATCACCGGTTCCTTCACCAGTGACGAGGCCAAGGAGCTCGCCCTGCTGATCAAGGGCGGCGCGCTCCCGGTGCCGGTCGACACGGTGGAGCAGCGGACCGTGGGCCCGACGCTGGGCGCCGAGGCCATCGACGCGAGCGCCTGGGCGGCCGTCGTCGGCACCGCGCTGACCGCGGTCTTCATCATCGTCGTCTACCGGCTGATGGGCGTCCTGGCCACCCTGGCCCTGCTCTGCTACGGCCTCATCTCCTACGCCGCCCTCGCCGCCCTGGGGGCGACGCTGACCCTGCCCGGACTCGCCGGTTTCGTCCTGGCCATCGGTATGGCGGTGGACGCCAACGTGCTGGTCTTCGAACGGGCCAGGGAGGAGTACGGCAAACGCAACCGGCCCAGCAGCCGCTCGGCCCTGACCGCCGGTTTCAAGGGCGCGTTCAGCGCCATCGCGGACTCCAACATCACCACGCTGATCGCGGCGGTGCTGCTGTTCCTGCTGGCGTCGGGGCCGGTGAAGGGTTTCGGTGTCACGCTGGCCATCGGTGTCGTCGCGTCCATGATCAGCGCCCTGGTGATCACCCGGGTGCTGGCGGAGTTCGCGGTGGGCCGCCGCTGGGTGTACCGCCGGCCGGGGCTGACGGGGCTGGCCTCGATCGGGCGCGTCCGCGCGTACCTCACCCGGCGCAATCCGCAGCTGATGCGGCGTCCGCTCCGCTGGCTGGCGGTGTCGGCCGTCGTGCTCGTCCTCACCGGCGCGGGCATCGCGGTGCGGGGGCTGAACTTCGGCGTGGAGTTCACCGGCGGCCGGCTGATCGAGTACTCCACCGGCACCGCCGTCGACCCCGACCGGGCCCGGGAGGCACTGGCCGACGCCGGCTTCCCGCAGGCGGTCGTGCAGTCCTCCGGCGACGACAAGCTCACGGTCCGCACCGAGGAACTGAGCAACGCGGAGGCCGTCGAGGTGGCCGACGCCATCGCGGAGGTCGGCGGCGGCGCGGAGAAGGTGCGCGACGAGCTGATCGGTCCGAGCCTCGGCGACGAGCTGCGGCGCAACGCGCTGATCGCCCTCGGGCTGGCGCTCGCCGCCCAGCTGCTGTACCTCGCCGTGCGGTTCCGCTGGATGTTCGGTGCGGGCGCGGTCGCGGCGCTCGCCCACGACGTGGTGATCCTGACCGGCATCTTCGCCTGGCTGGGGAAGCCGATCGACGGTGTGTTCCTGGCCGCGCTGCTCACCGTGATCGGTTACTCGGTGAACGACTCGGTGGTGGTGTTCGACCGAATCCGCGAGCTGTGGCGCAAGGACAGCAAGGCGCCGCTGGACCAGGTGACGAACCAGGCGATCCTGCAGACGGTGCCGCGTACGGTCAACACCGGTATCGGTGTGATCTTCATTCTGGCCGCGTTGGCCCTGCTGGGCGGTGACTCGCTCACCGACTTCGCGCTCGCGCTGCTGATCGGCATGCTGGTGGGCACGTACTCGTCGGTGCTGACCGCATCGCCGCTCGCCATCGAGCTCGACAAGTACGCCGGCGACGGCAAGGGCGGCCGCGGCCGCGGCGCTTCCAGGCGCCGCGACCGGGGAGGCACGGCCCGGGCCAGGGCCACCAGCCAGGGGAAGTAACGCGTCCGGCGGCTCCCTGCGCGGGAGCCGCCGGATTCGGGCGCGCCGTCCCCCGCCACCGAGTCCCCCGGGCAGTCACGCCTCCCCCGTGCCGCCCCCACCGGGCGGTCGCGCTCCCGGTGCTGTCCCCGCGGGCAGTTGTGCCCCTCCATACCGCTTCCGCGGGCAGTCGTGCCTCCCCCAGTGCCTTGCGGGCCTGGGAGGTGCCCCCAGGGAGATGGGGGTCCCCCGCTCGAGCGCAGCCGAGAGTGGGGGAGGCACCCCGCATGCGCCGGGCTGCGCAACCCACCCCCGGCCCACACCAACGCCGCCGCCCCTACACCACCGCCGACTCGGCGTCCGGCGCCCCCGGCCCACCCTGCCGGGCGGCGAACTGGGTGCGGTGCACCTCGGCGTACCGACCCCCCGCAGCCAGCAGTTGCTCATGCGTGCCGCGCTCCACGACCCGCCCCGCCTCGACGACCAGGATGAGATCCGCCGCCCGGACCGTGGACAGCCGATGCGCGATCACCACCGCCGTCCTGCCCACCAGCGCCTCGGTGAGTGCCTCCTGGACGGCCGCCTCGGAGGTGTTGTCCAGGTGCGCGGTCGCCTCGTCGAGGATGACCACCCGCTGACGGGCCAGCAGCAGCCGGGCGATCGTCATCCGCTGGCGTTCGCCCCCGGAGAGCCGGTAACCGCGCTCCCCCACCACCGTGTCCAGCCCGTCCGGCAGCGCCCGTACCAGCGCATCGAGCCGCGCCCGCCCCAGCGCGTCCCACAGCTCCGCGTCGCTCGCGCCCGGCCGGGCCAGCAGCAGATTGGCACGCACCGTGTCGTGGAAGAGATGACCGTCCTGGGTGACCATCCCGAGGGTGGCGCGCAGCGACCGGGCGGTCAGATCGCGCACGTCGACGCCGCCCACGCGCACGGCGCCCGCGTCGACGTCGTACAGCCGGGGCAGCAGGCTCGCGATGGTCGACTTGCCCGCGCCGGAGGAGCCGACGAGGGCGATGGTCTGCCCCGGTTCGGCCCGGAAGGAGATGCCATGCAGGACTTCCTCGCCGCCCCGCGAGTCGAGAGCCGCGACCTCCTCCAGGGAGGCCAGGGAGACCTTCTCGGCGGACGGGTAGCCGAAGCGGACGTCGTCGAACTCCACGGAGACCGGTCCCTCCGGCAGGTCGCGGGCGTCCGGCTTCTCCCGGATGAGCGGCTCGAGGTCCAGGACCTCGAAGACCCGCTCGAAGCTGACCAGCGCGCTCATCACCTCGACCCGCGCCCCGGCCAGCGAGGTCAGCGGCGCGTACAGCCGGGTGAGCAGCAGTGCCAGTGCGACGACCGCGCCGGGTTCGAGGACACCGCTGAGGGCGAGCCGCCCGCCGAGGCCGTAGACCAGGGCCAGCGCGAGGGCGGAGACGAGGGTCAGCGCGGTGATGAACACGGTCTGCGCCGTGGCCGTGCGCACGCCGATGTCCCGCACCCGGCGGGCGCGCACCGCGAACTCCTCCGATTCCTCCTCGGGGCGGCCGAACAGTTTCACCAGGGTGGCGCCGGGCGCGGAGAACCGCTCGGTCATACGGGTGCCCATGGCCGCGTTCAGGGCGGCCGCCTCGCGCTGCATTCCGGCCATACGGCGGCCCATGCGGCGGGCGGGGATCACGAAGACCGGCAGCAGCACCAGGGACAGCAGGGTGATCTGCCAGGACAGGGTGAGCATCACGGCGAGGGTGAGGACCAGGGTGACGAGATTGCCGACCACGGTCGACAGGGTGTTGCTGAAGGCCCGCTGGGCACCGATGACGTCGTTGTTGAGACGGGAGACGAGCGCTCCCGTACGGGTGCGTGTGAAGAACGCGACGGGCATACGTTGGACATGGTCGAACACCGCTGTGCGCAGATCGAGGATGAGTTCCTCGCCGAGGGCGGCCGACAGTCTTCGGCCGAGGATGCCGAGGGCCGCCTCGACGATCGCGATCAGCGCGATGAGCAGGGCCAGGCGGACGACCGTGGCCTCGTCACCGGCGGACACGATGGTGTCCACGACCCGTCCGGCCAGCACGGGGGTGGCGACGGCGAGGGCCGCGGTCGCCGTGCCGAGCAGCACGAACAGCACGAGCCGGCGGCGGTGCGGGCGGGCGAAGGCGCCGATGCGGCGCAGGGTCTCCCTGGTCACGGGTCGGTGCTCGTCCTGTGCGGACATGACGCTGCGCAGCTGTGTCCACGCTGTGGTCTCCATGCTCATGAACGCGAAGGTAGAACCTCGACCATGATGGAGGTCAAGCACGGAGCGGCCCCTCTCCAGGGGCCGCTTCCCGGTCGTAAGGAGCCGTCCGGGCTGCCGCAACCCGTCGTTGGCGCGCGGCGGACACGCTCGGTGGATGTGACGCGGACGATCCGCCGGATCCTGTGTGTGCTGCCCCTGCTGCTGGTGACCGTGATCGCGGTGCGGCACCGTGCGGTGCTGGCCGAGGGCTTCGCCCTGCTGACGACCGCCCGGTGGCCCTGGCTGCTGACCGCGGCCGGTGTCACCTGTCTGACCTGGGTGGCGGCCGCCTTCACCCGGCAGGGCGCGGTCGTCGAGCGGCTGCCCGGACGGCGGTTGCTGGCCACGCAGTTCGCGGCGGGCGCGGCGAACCACATGCTGCCCACGGGCCTGGGCGCGAGTGCGGTCAATCTGCGGTTCATGACGGTCTGCGGGCTGACGCCGGCCCGTTCCTCCGCCGCCCTGGCGCTGTATCTCCTCGCGGAGTCCGTCGGCCGGGTGGGGCTGCTGGCGGCCCTGCTCGTGGCGTTCCCGGACGCCCTGCGGTTCGGCTCGCTCCTGCCCGAGGGGGCGTTCGGCCCGTTGCTGCTCGCGATCGGCGCGGCGGCCGTCGTCGCGGTGGGGGTGCTCGCGGCCATAGGGCGGCTGCGGAGGGCCGTCCGTGCGTTCGTGCGGACGGCGTTGGGCGAGGCGCGGTCGGTGCACGCCCTGCCCTCGCGGGCGCTGGCGCTGTGGGGCGGGGCGCTGGCCTTTCCCGCGTTGCAGGCGACCGCGCTGGTGCTGGTGGGGCTGGCGTTCGGGCTGTCGGTGCCGCCCGCCCACATGGCGGTGGCGTATCTGGCCGCGACGGTCGCGGTGGCGCTGGTGCCCACTCCGGGCGGGCTCGGTTCGGTGGAGACGGCACTGGTCGTGGCGCTGGTCGCGGTGGGCGGGGCGGCCGCCCCGGCCACGGCGGTGGTGCTGGTCTTCCGGGTCATCACGGTGTGGCTCCCGCTGCTGCCGGGCGCGTTGACGCTGGGCGCGCTGGTGCGGCTGAAGGTGATCTGACCCCCGGGCCGGGGTAGGGTCCCGGGTCCGACCAGCCGAGAGGGGCACTGTCATGCCGGTCCGGATCGAGCGCCGGGGACCCGTCACCACGGTCGTCCTCTCCCGGCCCGAGGTGCGCAACGCGGTGGACGGTCCGACCGCCGCCGCGCTGGCCGACGCCTTCCGCGCGTTCGAGGCGGACGACGGTGCCGCGGTGGCGGTGCTGTGGGGCGAGGGCGGCACGTTCTGCTCGGGCGCCGACCTGAAGGCGCTGGGCACGGAGCGGGGCAACCGGGTCGGCGAGGACGGGGACGGGCCGATGGGGCCCACCCGGATGCGGCTGTCCAAGCCGGTGATCGCCGCCGTCGCCGGGCACGCCGTGGCGGGCGGCCTCGAGCTGGCGCTGTGGTGCGATCTGCGGGTGGCCGAGGAGGACGCCGTCTTCGGGGTGTACTGCCGCCGCTGGGGTGTGCCGCTGATCGACGGCGGCACGGTGCGGCTGCCCCGTCTGATCGGCACGAGCCGGGCGCTCGACCTGATCCTCACCGGGCGTCCGGTGGGGGCCGAGGAGGCCTACGGGATGGGACTGGCCAACCGTGTGGTGCCCGTGGGGCGGGCCCGCGCCGAAGCCGAGGAACTGGCCGCCGCCCTCGCCCGGTTCCCCCAGGCCTGTCTGCGTGCCGACCGTGCCTCGGTGCTCGGCCAGGAGGGGCTGGACGAGGAGGCGGCACTGCGCGGCGAACTCCGGCGCGGGGCCGCCGTCGTGGCGGCAAGTCAGGAAGGCGCGGCCCGGTTCGCATCGGGGGCGGGACGGCATGGCTCGTTCACGGACCTGTGAGACCGGGCGTGGTACGAACTGTCCCTCGGGATACGGCAGGATGAGCGATCGTGCCGACCGCGAATCAGGGTGCGGTGCGGCACGCCTGGATTCCGTAGAACTCGAACAGGTGACACATGACACGACTTCACATACGGCCGTCGGCCGAAGTTTTCGCCGGAGGTGAGCGGTGACCCGCTCGCTCACCATGGACCATCTGGTGTACGCGGGGATCGCCCTCGTCGCCGGCGTCGTCGCGGCGTTCCTGCTCCGGATGCTGCTGCGCTGGCTGGGACGGCACGCCGAACGCACCAACTGGCGCGGGGACGACGTCCTCGTGGACGCGTTGCGCATGATCGTGCCGTGGGCGGCGATCGCGGGCGGCGCGGCCTCCGCGGCGGCGGCGCTGCCGCTGACCCGGACCGTGCAGCACAACGTCAACCAGACGCTCACCCTGATGGTGATCTTCGCCGCGACCGTGTCGGCGGCGCGGGTGGTGGCGGGCCTGGTGCGCTCGGTCACCCAGTCCCGCTCCGGCGTCGCCGGGTCGGCCACCATCTTCACGAACATCACCCGGATCCTGGTCCTGGCGATCGGCTTCCTGGTGGGCCTGCAGACGCTGGGCATCTCGATCGCCCCGCTGCTCACCGCTCTCGGCGTCGGCGGTCTGGCGGTGGCACTGGCCCTTCAGGACACCCTCGCCAATCTGTTCGCGGGCATCCACATCCTCGCCTCCAAGACCGTGCAGCCCGGTGACTACATCCGGCTGAGCAGCGGGGAGGAGGGCTATGTCGAGGACATCAACTGGCGGCAGACGACCGTCCGTGAGCTCTCCAACAACCTGGTGGTCATTCCGAACGGGCAGCTCGCCAAGACGAACATGACCAACTTCATGCGCCCCGAGCAGCAGCTGACCATCCTGGTGCAGGTCGGCGTGTCGTACGACAGCGACCTGGAGCAGGTGGAGCAGGTGACGAAGGAGGTCGTCGCCGAGGTGATGACCGACATCACCGGCGCCGTGCCGGAGCACGAGCCCGCGGTGCGCTTCCACACCTTCGGCGACTCCCGCATCGGGTTCACCGTGATCCTGGGCGTCGGGGAGTTCAGCGACCAGTACCGGATCAAGCACGAGTTCATCAAGCGCCTGCACCGCCGCTACCGCGAGGAGGGCATCCGCATCCCGTCGCCCGCGCGGACGGTGGCGCTCCAGCAGGCCACGACGCTGATCCCGCCGCAGCGGGACGTGGTGTCCGCGCCGGACGACATGACCACGGCCCGGCCGATCTGAGGGCCGGGCGCGCCCCTGAGCGGTCCGCCTCGACGACGCGCTCGACGCCCGTCCTGGCGGTCCGCCTCGACGACGCGCTCCACACCGGCCCGTTTCCCATGAGCATCCCGAGGAGCTCTCGCACGCCCTGCGGGCGGCCGGGTCCGGGCGGGGCCGGTCAGCCGCCGAGCGTCTCCGGTGGTGTCTGCTCCGCCCAGATGACCTTGCCCTCCTTGGTGTAGCGCGTGCCCCAGCGCTCGGCGAACTGGGCCACGAGGAAGAGGCCCCGTCCACCCTCGTCCATGCCGGCCGCGTAGCGCAGATGCGGCGAGGTGCTGCTGTGGTCGGAGACCTCGAGGACGAGCGCACGGTCGCGGATCAACCGCGCCTTGATCGGCCCTGTGGCGTGGCGCACGGCGTTGGTGATCAGTTCGCTGCAGATCAGCTCCGTGGTGTAGACGAGATCCTCCAGCTCCCACTCCATGAGCCGGGCGGAGACGGCAGCGCGTACACGACTGACGG
Source organism: Streptomyces malachitofuscus (assembly GCF_055571035.1). Lineage (NCBI taxonomy): Bacteria > Bacillati > Actinomycetota > Actinomycetes > Kitasatosporales > Streptomycetaceae > Streptomyces > Streptomyces malachitofuscus. The sequence goes on from NZ_JBVIGA010000022.1 coordinate 68,863, forward strand.
CGGCGGGGTCGCGCTCCACGTCCCACTCGGCGACCTGCCCCGGCCCCAGCACCCGCGTACGGGCGACGAGCAGTGCGATGTCGTCGCTCCGGATCTCGGGGAGCAGGGCGTCGAGCACGGCGTCGCAGGTCCCCTCGGGCGACGGGTCCGCGCGCGCCAGCGTCTCGCGGAGCAGCCGGAGACCGACGTCGATGTCCAGGGCCCGGCGCTCGACGAGGCCGTCCGTGAACAGGACGAGCCTGCTGCCTTCGGCCAGACTCAGCTCGGTGGCCTCGAAGGGCAGCCCGCCGATGCCCAGGGGGAGGCAAGGCGGCACGTCCAGGAACTCCACTCTCCCGTCGGGATGGACGAGCGCGGGCGGCGGGTGACCGGCGCTGGCGATGGCACAGGTGCCGGACACGGAGTCGTAGACCGCGTACAGGCAGGTGGCGCCGGTGACGGTGGTCTCGTCGCCGGCCGTGATCGCGTCCTGGTCGATCAGGGCGACCAGCTCGTCGAGATGGCTGAGGAGTTCCTCCGGCGGCAGGTCCAGGGGCGTGGAGAAGTTGTGCACGGCGGTACGCAGCTGACCCATGGTGGCCGCGGCATGCAGTCCGTGCCCGACGATGTCGCCCATGACCAGCGCCACCCTGGCACCCGGCAGCGGAATGACGTCGAACCAGTCGCCGCCGACCGCCTGGGCGGGGAGGTAACGGGAAGCGACCTCGACGGCGTTCTGTTCGGGCAGCCCGCGGGGCAGCAGTCTGCGCTGCAGCGCCACGGCCAAGCCGTGCTCGCGGGTGTAGCGACGCGCGTTGTCGACGGAAACGGAGGCTCGGGTGGCCAGTTCGGCCGCGAGGGAGAGATCGTCCTGATCGAAGGGCTCGGGCTTCTCGGAACGCCAGAAGTGGACCATGCCCAGCAGCACGCCGCGGGCGGACAGGGGCGCCGTGATGAGCGAATGGATCCCGAATTCGACGACACGGGAGCCCCGCGTGGGGTCCAGCTCCACTTCCCGCCACTGCGTGGACTCACGCAGATGAGACACCAGGACAGCCCTGCCGCTCTCGACGGCGCGGGCCTGTGGGGAGGACGGCGAGAACGTCAGCCGGTCGCCGACGGCGAACAGGGGAGCGTCGTCGCGGATGCCGCTGACGGCCGCGCGCTGCATCCGCCTGATGCCGGTGCTGGTGCCGTTCGCCCCCAGTTCCTCCTCGCGCAGCACGGACTCGGCCAGGTCGACGGTGACGTAGTCGGCGAAGCGCGGAACCGCGACCTGTGCCAGCTCTTCGGCCGTACGGGTCACGTCCAACGTGGTGCCGATGCCGCCGGTCGCGTCGTAGAGCAACTTCAGTCGCCACCGGACCAGCTCGACCCTCTCCGACGCCTCGCCGATCATCCGCATCACTTCTTCGGTGCCGATCTCCTCCTCTCCGGCGACCGCGACGACCGCGAGCCGCGCGGACGCGGCGCCCACCGAACCGGCGAGCTGGGCCTCCACGTGGTGGACCAGCTCCGGCGGTGCTTCGGCTGCCGGTGAGTCGGGTCTCTTTCCGGGGGAGGAGCGCAACACGCCCTGGGCGCCCTCCCGGCCCAGGAAGCGCTCCAGCAGCGTCTGCAGCTCGCCGACCGTGGCACGGACCTGCCGGCGTCGCTCCCTGAAGGGCTCCTCTCGGACCCCGACGAACTGCACCGCCTGCGCACGCTCCGCAGCGCTCGGCCGGTCCGCGAGCGAGACGACGACATACCCGCCGAGGTTCACCAGCGCACTCCAGAACATCGCATGACTGATCGGGTCCATCGCCGGCATGCCGAACAGCCGCTCCGGCCGAAGCAGCTCGATGCCGAGCGGTCCCTCCCGCAAGAGCGAAGCAGACAGCAGCTCGGCATCGACGAAGGTCGGCAGCACCAAGGTGTACGCCCACACGACGAACCCCGCCACCAGGCCGACCAGCACGCCCCGGCGGGTTCCGCCCTTCCAGAACAGGCCGCCCAGGATGGCGGGCGCGAACTGTGCCACGGCCGCGAACGACACCAGGCCGATCGACACCAGTGTCGTCTCCCCGCCCGCGACCCGGAAGTACGCGTACCCGAGCAGCAGGATCAGCACGATGGCAGCCCGGCGGATGCCCAGCACCAGCCCGGCGAGGTTGTCCCGGCGGGCCAGCCTGGACTTGCTGCGCAGCAGCAGCGGCATCACGAGTGAGTTCGACACCATGGTGCTGAGCGCGATCGTTTCGACGATGATCATGCTGGTGGCCGCGCTGAGGCCACCGATGAAGACGAACAGCGCGAGTGCCTCCTGGCCTCCGGCCATCGGCAGGGTCAGTACGTAGGTGTCGGCGTCGGCTCCCGTCCCGAACCGCAGAAGCCCGCCGGCCGCGATCGGAAGGACGAAGACACTGATCACGAGCAGGTACAGCGGGAACAGCCACAGCGCCCGTTCGAGGTGCCTCTCGTCGACGTTCTCGACCACGCCGACCTGCCACTGGCGGGGCAGCAGCACGATCGCCAGCATGGACAGCACCATGAGCCAGACCCAGGAGCCGTAGCCGGTCTGCCCCTGCAGCGTGAACAGCGTGGTGTGGCCGGCGTCCGCGGCCCGGGAGAACAGGTCGCCGAACCCCCTGAACATCCAGAAGACCACGAAGATCCCGACGGAGAGGAACGCCACGAGCTTGACCACGGACTCGAACGCGATGGCGGCGACCATGCCCTCGTGGCGTTCGGTGGCGTCCAGATGACGGGTGCCGAAGAGGATGGTGAACGCGGCGAGCACCAGCGCCGCGTACAGCCCGGTGTCCTCCAGCATCGGAATGTGGCTCAGTTCCGCGGCGGAGGTGCTCCCGGGGTGGCGCTGAAGGGTCGCGAAGGTGATGGAGACCGCTTTGAGCTGCAGTGAGATGTAGGGAATGACCCCCATCACCGCGATGATCGTCACCAGAGCACCCAGTGCGGTGCTCTTGCCGTAGCGGGCGGAGACGAAGTCGGCCAGCGAGGTGACCCGGTGCCGGCGGCTGATCCGGATGATTCTGCGCAGCACCAGCCAGCCCAGCGCGAGCATGATCGTCGGTCCCAGGTAGATCGGCAGGAAGCCGACTCCGGCGCTGGCGGCCCATCCCACGCTGCCGTAGTACGTCCACGAGGTGGCGTACACGCCGAAGGACAGCGCGTAGACCGTGGCATTGTTGATGATGCTCCGCCCGGAATCCGCCCGCCGGTCACCGTAGAAGGCCACGGCGAAGAGCAGGCCGAGGTACGCGGCCGAGACGGCGACGATGAACCAGGTCTGGAGCACTGCCTACCTCGATCTGCCGCCGATCACGGCGACCAGACCGATCATGATCGCCCACACGAGGAACAGGTAGGCCGCGAGAACGGGGACGCCGAACACCTGGCCCACGCGGTCGAACCGCGCCAGGAACGGCGGAATGATCAGCACGAACCCCAGCACCGCCACGACCCTCAGACGCAGGCCGACCTGCTCGTCCCGCGACTCCGCCATGAGCCGCCTCCACATCCTCGGTGTCACACACTGTGACGAACGCCTACATGCTGTTCATGTCACACCGCAGCCTCGACCCTGTCCGCGGGCGACGCGCACTCCGCTCAGTTCAGCACGGCACCGGGAGGCCCGCTACCTCGCTGAACCGGCACTCCGGCCCCCGCTGGGGACCGACGAGGGCGCGCCGCCGTCCTGGGCCGAGCCCTGCGCTGACGGCCCGACGGGCCGGGCGCCCGAGGACATGCGGCCCGTGCCCCGTGTCGAGTCGCGGGCCGTCACAAGATATCTTGATGTCGAGCAATGTTGCAGACGTGGAGCGGAGCACCCGGTGACTGACTCGACCATCATCTATACGCACACTGACGAGGCCCCGGCCCTGGCGACGTATTCCTTCCTGCCGGTGGTCCAGGCGTACGCCTCGCAGGCGGGTGTCGCCGTGGAGACGCGTGACATCTCGCTGGCCGGGCGCATCATCGCCGTGTTCCCGGAGTACCTGACCGAGGACCAGCGCATCCCGGACGCCCTCGCCGAGCTCGGTGAGCTGGCGAAGACGCCCGCGGCCAACATCATCAAGCTGCCGAACGTCTCGGCGTCGATCCCGCAGCTCAAGGCCGCGATCGCCGAGCTCCAGGGCCAGGGCTACGCCCTTCCGGACTACCCGGACGACCCGAAGACCGACGAGGAGCGCGAGATCCGCGCCCGCTACGACAAGATCAAGGGTTCGGCCGTGAACCCGGTCCTGCGTGAGGGCAACTCCGACCGTCGGGCCCCCGCCTCGGTGAAGAACTACGCCAAGGCCCACCCGCACCGCATGGGCGCCTGGAGCCCCGAGTCGAAGACCAACGTCGCCACGATGGGCCAGGACGACTTCCGCTCCACGGAGAAGTCGGTCGTCATCGCCGAGGACGGCGCGCTGCGCATCGAGCTCAAGGGCGACGACGGCTCCACCACGGTGCTGCGGGAGTCCGTACCCGTGCTGAAGGGCGAGGTCGTCGACGCCTCCGTGATGCGGGTCGCCGCGCTGCGCGAGTTCCTGACCGCGCAGGTCGCGCGCGCCAAGCAGGAGGGCGTGCTGTTCTCGGTGCACCTCAAGGCCACGATGATGAAGGTCTCCGACCCGATCGTCTTCGGCCACGTGGTGCGCGCCTTCTTCCCGAAGACGTTCGCGCAGTACGGGGACAAGCTCGCCGCGGCCGGCCTCACCCCGAACGACGGCCTCGGCGGTATCTACAAGGGCCTGGCGAACCTGCCCGAGGGTGCCGAGATCAAGGCGTCCTTCGACGCCGAGCTCGCCGAGGGCCCGGAGCTGGCGATGGTCGACTCCGACAAGGGCATCACCAACCTGCACGTCCCCTCGGACGTCATCGTGGACGCCTCCATGCCGGCCATGATCCGCACCTCCGGCCACATGTGGGGCCCGGACGGCCAGGAGGCCGACACCCTCGCGGTGCTTCCGGACTCCAGCTACGCCGGCGTCTACCAGGTCGTGATCGACGACTGCCGGGCCAACGGCGCCTACGACCCGTCCACCATGGGTTCGGTGCCGAACGTCGGTCTGATGGCGCAGAAGGCCGAGGAGTACGGCAGCCACGACAAGACCTTCGAGATCCCCGTCACGGGCACGGTCCGTCTGGTCGACGGCAACGGCGACGCCGTCATCGAGCAGGCCGTCTCCGCCGGTGACATCTTCCGCGCCTGCCAGACCAAGGACGCCCCGATCCGCGACTGGGTGAAGCTGGCCGTCACCCGCGCCCGCGCCACCGGCGACCCCGCGGTGTTCTGGCTGGACGCCACCCGCGCGCACGACGCCAACCTGATCGCCAAGGTCGAGCAGTACCTGCCGGAGCACGACACCGAGGGCCTGGACATCCGCGTCCTGTCCCCGGTCGAGGCGACCAAGCTGTCGGTGGAGCGCATCCGCCGCGGCGAGAACACGATCTCCGTCACCGGCAACGTGCTGCGCGACTACCTGACCGACCTCTTCCCCATCCTGGAGCTGGGCACCAGCGCCAAGATGCTGTCGGTGGTCCCGCTGATGGCGGGCGGCGGCCTGTTCGAGACGGGTGCGGGCGGCTCGGCGCCCAAGCACGTGCAGCAGTTGGTCAAGGAGAACTACCTGCGCTGGGACTCGCTCGGTGAGTTCTTCGCGCTGGTGCCGTCGCTGGAGCAGTACGCCGAGGCCACGGGCAACGGCCGTGCCAAGGTCCTCGCCGACACCCTCGACCGCGCCACGGCGACGTTCCTCAACGAGGACAAGTCCCCGACCCGTCGCGTCGGCGGCATCGACAACCGCGGCAGCCACTTCTACCTGTCCCTGTACTGGGCGCAGGAGCTGGCCGCGCAGACCGACGACGCGGACCTGGCGAAGGCCTTCGCCCCGCTCGCCGAGACGCTCACCGCCAACGAGGCCAAGATCGTCGAGGAGCTGAACGCCGTCCAGGGCAAGCCGGCCGACATCGGCGGCTACTACCAGCCCGACCCGGCCAAGGCCGCCGAGGTCATGCGCCCGTCCGCCACGTGGAACGAGACGCTGGCGTCCCTGAGCTGACGCGAGCACCCCGCACGACCCGCCCCGGCCGGCACCGCGCCCGGCCGGGGCGGTTGTGTGTCCGGCGTTGTCAGTGGGGTGTGGCATCTTGATCCTTCCACGCACCACCGACCTCGCCCCTGGAGCAGCCGCATGACCGATGTGCCGCCGTCCTTCGAGTTCGTTCCCGGCGACCCGGACTCCCCCGTGATCCTCCATGTGCCGCACTCCGCACGGGAGATACCGGCCGCGGTCCGGTCCGGGATCGTGCTGGACGACGCCGAGCTGGAGCGGGAGCTGGACCACATCACCGACGCGCACACCGCGTCGATCGCCGAAGCGGCGGCCCGGGCGGCCGGTGTCACACCGTGGCGGTTCGTGAACCGGCTGTCCCGGCTGGTCGTCGATCCGGAGCGGTTCCCGGACGAGCGGGAGGAGATGCTGGCCGTCGGGATGGGGGCGGTCTACACGCGGACCACGCACAAGGAGGTGCTGCGGCCCGACGGGTTCGATGCCGAGCCGCTGGTCGAGCGGTACTTCCGGCCGTACGCCCGGGCGATGACGGAGGCGGTCGAAGGCCGGCTCGCGGCGACCGGGCGGGCCGTGATCATCGACGTGCACTCCTATCCGAGCGCGCCCCTGCCCTACGAACTGCACGGCGACGGGCCCCGGCCGGAGGTGTGCCTGGGCACCGACTCCTTCCACACCCCGCCCGGGCTGCTCGCCGCCGCCCGCGAGGCGTTCGCGCGGTGCGGGGAGACGGGGCTGGACAGCCCGTTCGCCGGGACGTACGTGCCGCTCACGTTCTACGGGAAGCGAGCGGAGGTGTCGGCGCTGATGGTGGAGATCCGCCGGGACACCTACATGTCCGAACCGGGCGGCCCCGCAGGCCCGGGCCTGCAAGAACTCGCCTCGGCACTCGCCTCACTGACCGACGCGGTCACCCGCTGACCCCGGCAGACCCAGCCCCTCCGGCAAACCCAGCCCCTCCGGCGTTTGAGGAGCGGGGGTCCGGGGGCAGCGCCCCCGGGGACGGGGCGGGAAGGGGCGGCGGGGGCGAAAGAACCAGCCCCGTTCCAGCGCAGGCTCACGCCCGCAGCCACTCCGTGACCACCACATCCTCACCGGTGCGCAGCCGCAGGGCGAACGGCCCGGACGGAGCGGTATCGGCACGGAACCGGCCCATGTCGTCCGCGGTCAGCGGAACGGTGCTCCCCGGCCCCCCGAGCACCTCGATCCGCGCCGGCTGGGGCGGCAGCACCTGCCCCATCAACCCCCGCGCGGTCACCTCGACATCCACCATCACCTCACCCGCGCTGAACGTCAGCATGCGCGGCGCGTCCGTCACCCCCCGCACCGGGACGGCGTCGACCAGCGAGTCGAAGGTCAGCTCGGCCACGCGGGCGTCGAGGTCGTGCAGCGCGTAGGCGTCGATCGCGACCTGCAGCAGCGCAGGAGGGAGCGGGTCGAGGACCCCTGCGGCCTGCCGGAGTTCCTCCTCCAGCGCCCCGCCCTCGAAGTCGACGAGCTCGTCGAACTCCTCGTCGAACGCATCGTCGTCGTTCATATCGCTCATGGCGTTCACGCGGCCCCCCGTGCCTCGAGCCGGGCCCGCAGCCGGCGCAGACAGCGCTGGCGCAGCGGTCCGATGCTGCCCACCGCGATGTCGAGCGCGGCGGACACCTCCTGGTAACTGGGCGGCGGCGAGGCGATCAGCACACGCAACAACTGCCTGCACCGTTCGCCCAGTTCCTCGAACTCCTGCCACAGCCGCCGCACGCGTTCGCTCTGCTCCCGCGCCGCCTCCGTCTCGAGCAGCGACTGCTCCGGTGTGTCGTCCTCGCTGACCCGGTCGAGCAGTTGCGGATCGTCGGTCAGCATCAGCCGGCGCGCGTTCCGGTGCACCTTCAGGCACTCGTGCCGCGCGGTACTGGCCAGCCAGGAGGCCGCCTTCTCCGGTTCCCGGATCCGGCCAAGATGCTGGGCGAAGCGGAACCAGACGGTCTGGTAGACCTCGTGCGCGTCGGCGTCGGAGAGCCGGTGCGCGCGCACCACGGACCACACCAGGGGGCCCAGCCCTTCCACGATCGCCTTCCAGGCCGCCGCGTCGCCGTCGACAGCGGACCGGACCAACGCGCCGACTTCACTACGCTCCACGGTCCCACCCCTCGTGTACGGCACGTCATGGTACGCCGTGGAAGGGACGGCTCCGGTCGTCATGACCGCGCGGAGGGTGGTGAAACGGGAAGGGGGCGCCAGGTGGGCGGCAGGAGCGCCGGGACGTGCGCCCCGCGCACTTCGGCGAACTCACGGCCTGCGTCCATCAGTTGCCTTCGGGCCTTGCGCGGGTCGGTCTCCGCCTGCCCGGTCATGTGGGCGGCGATCATGCCGACGGCGACGGGAGTGGCGAACGAGGTGCCGCTCCACTGGGCGAGCCCTTCGAACATCACCTGGTCCGGCTTGCCGGAGCCGCCCTCCTCGCTCAGTACGCCGGTGTGGCGGGGGTGGTGGCAGGTGCAGGCGTAGGTGAAGCCGTAGCGGCAGGCGTCGTAGGTGGAGTGCTGGTACACGTACGGGACGGGGCTGTCGAAGCCGGTGAGGGCGCTGACGAGACGCTCGCCGGGCGCGTAGGCCTTCACCCAGCCGCCGTGGTTGCTGAAGCAGGCGCCGAACTCACCGTCCGCGCGCAGTGCGCCGACGGACAGCACCGCGTGCTCGTAGCCGGGGAGGTCGGCGTAGGCGGCGGGCCAGAAGGGGGTGGCGCTGCCGTTGTTGCCGGCGGCGGCGACCAACAGGGTGCGCTGCTCGCGCAGTTCCCGCATGAAGGCGTCGACGCCGAGGAGGCCGTCGGTACGGCCGTTGGACGTGCCGGCGGAGAGGCTGATGACGTCGGGCCAGCCGTCGCGGTCGACCGCCTCGAACAGCTTCTCGCCGAACTCGGACTCCAGGATCGCGCCGGCGTCGTTGAGCGTGCCCCGGACGGTGATGTCGGTGTTGGGGGCGACGGCGGCGACGAGTCCGGCGATGAACGTGCCGTGACCGCAGTACTGCTGGAGGATCCCGTCCTCGTCGCACTCGGCGACCTGGGCGTCGCCGCGGGTGTGGGCGAGCAGCGGGTAGGAGCGGTGGTCGTGCATGAGGCCGGTGTCGATGACGAGGACGTCGACGGCGCTGTCCGGGTCGTGGGCGGCCTCGGCCGCGGCCGGGTTGGGCCGCCCCCCGGGCGCCACGGGCACGGGCTCGTCGCCGGGGCAGGCGTTGACGGCGATGGACACCACGTGGTTGCGGCCGACCAGTCGGCGTCCGGTGCGGCCCTCGGCCGCCGAGAGCGCGCGCAGGGCGCCGGCGACGGCCGGGTCGCCGCTGCCGTCGCCCTCGCCCGGGTCGGCGACCCGGATCCGGGTGATGCCGGAGCGGTTGGTCTCCGGGCTCGCGCGGCGCACCTGGTCCGGGGTGAGCCCGGCGAAGGTGGTGAAGTGCTGCCGCACGGTGTCCTCGACGACGCGGGCCTCCTCCCCGTCACGGGCGAGGACGACACCCTTCTCGTAGAGGAACTCGCCCGCGTCGTCCGGTCCCATTGCCAGGGGAACATCGGGCATGGAGCGCTGGATCTGTACGAACTGCTCACGGAATCGCTGGGGTGCCATGGCATGTCCTCCACTCGGACGATGGCGGGGCGGGGCGGGGCGAGCTGTCGTGATGCAGAGCCACGGGACGGCCGTTTGATACAACGCCCAACCTGTGGGGCGTGGTTGCGGACCACTACCATCGTGGGGTGACAGCGGGAAGCGACACGGTGCTGGAACTGCTGCCGATGGTGTTCGCCGCCCCGGGTGAGGCGCTGGCGAGGGCGGAAGAGGTCCTGGACGACCGCCCCGCGCCGCTGCACGCCTCGGTCGCCCATCAGGTGATCGGCATCTGGCAACGGGACTTCGGCGACCTGCGGCTCGCCCTGAGCCATCTACGGCGGGCCAGGGACTGGGCGGCGCGTGCGGACTCGGCCGAACGGGAGGCGGACGTCCTCGCCACGCTCGGGGTCGCACTGGTGCACGCGGGGCGCACCCGGCAGGGCATGGACGCCCTGCGGCGGGGCGTCGAGCGCGGCACCGGGCACACGCGCGCGCGGGTGCTGTTCCGGCGGGCGTACTCGTGGTGGGTCCTGGGCCATCACAAGGAGGCGCTGGAGGACGTACGGCGGGCGATCCCCGTACTGCGGGGGGCCGACGACGTGATCTGGACGGCGCGGGCGCTGACGCTGCGGGCGACGGTGCATCTGGCGCTGGGCGCGGTGGACCGGGCGGACGCCGACTTCACGGCCGCGGAGGCCCTGTGGGACACCACCGGCCAGGAGCACGACAAGGCGGACGCCGTGGAGAGCCGGGGGCTGGCGGCGTTCCGCTCGGGCGACGTCCCGGCGGCGCTGCGGCTGCTGGACGAGGCGGAGGAGCGGTACGGCAAGCTGGGCACGCCGACGTTCATGCTGAGCATCCGCCGCTGCGAGGTGCTGATGGCCGCCGGGCTGTCCGGGGAGGCGCTGGCAGAGGCGGACGCGGCGATCCGGGCGCTGGACGGCATCGGCGGGCAGTCGACGCGCAAGGCGGAGCTGCTGCTCGCGGCCGCCCGGGCGGCGCGGCTGGCCGGCGAACCGCAGACGGCCATCGCGCGTGCGGCGCTGGCCGTACGGCTGTTCGCGGGGCAGCGGCGCACCTGGTGGGAGACGCACGCGCGGCTGGTGCTGATCGAGGCCCGGCACGCGGCCGGGCGCGGATCGGGCCGGCTGGTCGCGGACGCGGCGGCGGTGGCGGAGAAGCTGTTCGTGCTCGGCGCTCCGGCCGCTCCCGAGGCGTCGCTGCTCGCGGGCCGGATCGCGCTGGACCTCGGCTGGACGGCGGACGCGGAGGCACATCTGGCGGTCGCCGCGCGCAGCAGACGCGTCGGGCCGCCGCTGGCGCGGATGACGGGCTGGGCCGCACAGGCACTGCGCGCGCAGGCCGCCGGTTCCGCGCGGGGTGTGCTGGAGGCCTGCCGGCGCGGCCTGGACGTGCTGGACGACCACCGGATGACGCTGGGGGCCTCAGAGCTGCGGGCCCGCGCCACCGCGCAGGGCGCGGAGCTGGCCGCCCTCGCGCAACGGGCCAGTCTGGTCTCGGGCGGGCCCCGGCGGCTGCTGGTCTGGAGCGAACGCTGGCGGGCCACCGCGCTGTCCGCGCCGCCCACCCGGCCGCCGGCCGACCCGGCGCTGCTCCGCGGCATGACCGCCTATCGGGAGATCGCCGCCCGCGCGGAGGAGGCCCGTATGGAGGGCAAGTCCGTGCCGGCCCTGGAGCGGGAACAGCGGCGCCTGGAACGGGAGATCCGCTCCCGGACGCTGCACATGCGCGGTGCGGCCGCCGACGGCGGGGCCCGTTTCGACGTCGGCCGGCTGCTCGCGCGGCTGCGGGACAGCGGCGACGCGCAGCTGGTGGAGCTCGCCGTGCTCGACGGGCGGGTACAGGTGCTGCTGTGCGGGCAGGGCAGGGTCCGGCGGTTCGAGGCGGGGCTGCTGGCGGCTGCGGAGACGGAGGCCGAGCACGTACAGGCGGGGCTGCGGCGGCTGGCCCATCCGGGGGCGGATTCCCGGCTGCCGGTGGTGGAGGCGGCGGGCCGCCGGCTGGAGGAACTGCTGCTCGGTCCGGCCGCGGCGCACCTCGGTGCGGGCCCGGTGGTGATCGTGCCTCCGGGGCGGCTGCACCGGGTGCCGTGGGCCCTGCTGCCCTCACTGCGGGAGAGGGTGCTGAGTGTGACGCCCTCGGCGAGCAGCTGGCTGCGCGCGAGGGACACGGCGCCGCCGCGCGGGGGCCGCCAGGTCCTGGTGCGCGGCCCGGGTCTGGCCACGGGGGGCGCGGAGGTGTCCGAGCTGGCCGGCCGCTACAGCGGTGCGACGGTCCTGGAATACGCGGACGCCACGGTGCCGCGGGTCCTGACGGAGCTGGACGGGGCGGCCCTGGCGCACATCGCGGCGCACGGTGCGTTCCGCGCGGACGGCCCGTTGTTCTCCTCGCTGCGGATGGCCGACGGGCCGCTGATCGTGCACGACTTCGAGCGGCTGGACCGCAGCCCCTACCGGATCATCCTGTCGTGCTGCGACACCGCCCGGTTCGCCACGGTCGGGGCCGATGAACTCCTCGGTCTGGTCACGGCGTTGCTGCCGCTGGGCACGGCAGGGGTGGTGGCGTGCAGTGCGCCGGTCAACGACGCGGCGGTCGTCCCGCTGATGCTCGCGCTGCACGATGCGCTCGACACCGGTCTGTCGCTGGCGGAGGCCCTGCGCGACGCGCGCGCGGCACTCCCGGCGGACGCGGTGCACCGGGCCACGGGGTGGGCGTTCACCGCCTTCGGGGCGGCGTGAGCCTGCCGTCGGCGGCTGCGGGTGGTCGCGGTGGCTGGTCGCGCAGTTCCCCGCGCCCCTGAGGGGGGCCACTGAACCCACGTGAAGGGGCGCGGGGAACTGCGCGCGCAACCACGATCCACCCGCAGCCGCAGGCGCACCGCCCGAGCGGTCAGGCGACCACCACCGCGCGGCGCCCGGAACAACCGAGGCGGGTGTACGCCCCGTACAGATGGTTGCCCACCGTACGGACGGAGAGCGTGAGCCGCTCCGCGATCTCGCGGTTGCTCAGCCCCGCCGCGGCGAGCGTGACGATCTGCCGCTGCCGGGCGGTGAGTTCCCCGAGGACCAGCCCTGCCATCGCAGGCGTCCGCGCGTCCTCGCAGCGTCGGGCGAGCGCGACCGCGCGGGTGCGCGCGGTGCGCGCGGCGAGCGGTTCCCGGTGGGCGGAGACGGCCTGGGCGTACGCCTCCGCGGCGAACAGCAGGAAGCCACGCCGCCGGAGTTCCGCCGCCACCCGGTCCAGGGCGGGCCCGTCTCCCCGCGCGAGGGCCTCGGCGTGGTCGGCGAAGACGCCGGTGAGCCGGCCGGCGGCCCGTTCGGGGGTGCCCAGCCGCACCGCGTCGTACGGGTCGGCGTCCGCGTCCGGGATGCCCTCCGCGCGGGCGAGTTCCGCCCGGCAGGGCGCGTCGTCCGGGGCGGCGGACAGGCCCTCGTGGGCCCACGCGGCCGCCTCCCGCATCCGGCCGCGCAGGCGCGCGCAACGGGCGCGCAGGGCCGCGTATCCGGCCGGTACCGGCAGCCCCTCCCCCACGAGCCAGTCCCCCACCGGCGCCGCGACGGTCGCGATGTCCGCGCGGTCGATCCGCCGGGTCAGTTCCGCCGCCTCGGCGTCCAGGGCGGGGGCATGGGCGCCGGCGGGGCGGGCGAGCCGGCGGGCGCGCAGCCGGCCGGCCGCGGCCCGCAGGACCGGGCCGTGCAGGGGGTGGGCCAGACGGACGCGGTCGTGGTCGTCGATGTCGATCAGGCCGTCCGCCTCCAGCTGTTCCAGGGCGGTGAGGTCGAGGTCGTCCGCGTCGAGCGGCAGGGGCTCGGCGAAGGCGAGCCGGTCGAGGGTGTCGCGCTCCCCGCCCCGGGGGCGGTCCAGGAGGTGGGCGGTGCGGGCGCGTACCGCGGGTGTCAGCGGCACGGGCCCCCGCCAGGCCCACGCGCCCTCGGCGCCGGTGCTCCGGGCGGGTTCGCGTACCGCGTCCACGAGTTCCCTCAGCAACCGCAGGTCCCCGTCGCACAGGCGGTGCAGCCGGTTCGCGGTGAGCGGTTCCGGGGCCTCGTCCGCGTCCGCGGAGAGCAGCCGTGCCGTCTCCTCGGGGGGCAGCGGTGCCAGGGGAAGCCGGGGCAGCAGTTCCCCGGTCCACAGACGCGACACGGCGGCCGGCACCGGTTCGCCGTCGGTGACCACGACCAGCAGCCGGACGCGGCCCTGCACGGCGAGCTGGTGGACCAGCGCGGCGGAGGCGTCGTCGAGCAGATGGGCGTCGTCGATCAACAGGGTCCGTACGTCGGAGAGGTGGTGCAGCGCGCGGTGCAGGGTGGCGGACGCGGGCAGCAGCGGGGCGAAGGCGGCGAAGGGAAGGTGCCGGCTCCGCGGCGTCCCCGTGACACGGGCGCAGTCGGTGCCGCGCAGGGCCTCGGTGACGAGCCGGGTCTTGCCCCGGCCCGCGGGACCCGTCACCACGAGGCCGCGCCGAGCGCCCCTCAGCGTGCGGCGTATCAGGTCGAGTTCGTCCTCCCGGCCGGTGAACGGCCAGGGCCGGTGCAGTGTCGTCGTGTCCCTCCCGTACGTCTCGTACGGCCCGATGGTGTCCTGTCGCGAAGTCGTCACGAGAACAGGAGCGCCGGTACTCAGATTTGATACAGGACGACTTGAGCAGACCCCGGCTCAGGCGCCGCGCCCGGGTGGCGGGGCAGGCTGTCGTCCATGACCGTTCGCCACTGCTCGCTGCCGCGGGAGCCGGCCCCCGCGTTCGCGCCGGGCCTGGCCACCGAGCGGCTCGGCGCGCCGGGCGCCGGGCGGCGGTGGTGGGACCGGGCCCCGGTGAGCAGGCGGACCTCGTCGTCGATCCGCCCGAGACGCGCGCCTGCACGGTGGGCACCCTCGGCGACGCCGACCGGGTCGTGGTGCTGTTCGAGGAACGGGACGGGGAGCCGCCGCTTCCTCGCCGGTCACGACGGCGGCACCGCGCCCAACGCGAGGATCGCGGCCCGGCTGGTCAAGGGCCGCCGCTATCCCGTCCGTATCCGCCTGTACTCCACGTGGGGCCCGGGCGAGACGGCGGTCATGTGCTGGTAACGGCACGGGCCGGCCGCGGACACCAGAGCCATTTCCGGCGCCGGGGGAGCGGCCGGGGCGACGTCACCCTCGGGGGAGGGTGACGTCACCCCGGCCCACGCGCATCTCAGAACCGCGGAGCGTGCTGGACGTGCACGACGGCTCCGGTGGGGCCGTACGTCAGCACGGTGCCCTCCCAGCGGCCGAAGTCGAGGCCCGTCCCGGCCGAGCCCAACGTGTAGCTCTGTGAGGCGGTCGAGGCCCGGACGAACGTGTTCAGCGTCTGCGCCATGCGGGAGCAGAACACGTTGCCATCGCTGTTGCCGGGACCGATGAACGCCGCGGAACAGGAGAACAGGTCCACGCCCGCGGCGAACTTGTTCTTCAGCACGGCAAGTCGCGGAAGGTTGGCAGTGAACAGGTTCTCCTTGCAGAACTGCACGAAGGCGGGCGCGCCATGGGCCATCAGCTTGAGGCGAACCGGATCCGCGGTGTGCTCCGCGGTGTGGGCGGAGCTGTCCAGGAACCACTGCAGCGGGGTGTCGGCGTCGACCTCGATCACCGTGTCACCCGCCGGCTTGGTGCCGGCCAGGCGCACGTCCCGGTAGACGAGGCGGTGCGGACGGAACCCGCCGGGTCCGGCGACGAGTTCGTCCGGAAAGGCTTCCGGCGCCCGGAAGAATCCCTTGAGCGCCTTGAAGGTGTTCTTGCCGGGCTCGACCAGTCCGTCCTGGAAGCCGAGTTGCAGGAGCTGGAAACGGCTGATCCCTCCAATGGTCTTCGGGCCGACCAGACCGTCCACGTCCAGCGGAGGGGTCGGCCCACCTGCCGCCGCGTCCACGTGATTGAGCAGCATCTGGACGGTGAAGACGTCATCGGGGGCGTTTGTTCCACCGTCACCGACGCTCCCGGACAGGTTCCGAACACTCACTGCATGCTCCGTTCCCCCGCGAACCGGCCGACTAGGCGGTCCTTGCCTTGAAATACTCCTGGAGATTTCGCTGGATCCCTTGGAGCACCTCGCTGGTCTGTTTCATTCTCGACAGGCGGGACTCTGCCGTTCGGGCGTAGTCCTCGTTCTCCCATTCCGTGGCGAACACATACCCGCCGAGAGCGTCCATGGCCGATTCAGGATCGACACCGTGACCGCTCTTGAGCAGGAAACGATCCAAGGGACGCTCATTGTCAGCAATCACGTTGGCGACCACCGATGGGTGCCAGTCCTCGGCATTGGTCAGCGAATGATGCGTATCGAACCTCACCGTGACCAACTCGCCTTTGGGGACATCCACGATGTATCGACCCTCATCATTGGTATAGGTTTTCCCAATGAGAGTCCCATCGCGATAGACGCTGACCTTGATCATCGCGACAGGTTCCTTATCGAGGATGGCCCACACTTGCCCATACATGACACTTTCCTCGCAATTGCACTGTAAGCATTCGCCGCAATCGTGGTCACAGGTCACCTTGGACCGGCCTGCCGCGCGAGCTCCCATTCCAGTATCCCCTCGATGCCGCGGTTCGCAACGCGCGCACCACACCACGCTGGGTGCGGTTCATAAAATGACCAAGGGCTGGTTTCGGATGTCTCCTGACCCACGACTTGTTTCAGTCGGGACGACAGGCCAGGGCCGCAAACTCCGCGACAGACCGTGCAGTTCGTAAAATCGGTGTGAGACGGACGTGAGATGACGAAGCCCCGGCCGGTGAACTCCACCGTGCCGGGGCTTCTGTCGTCAGGCGCTTCGCTCCCGCAGCCTCTCTTCCCGGGTTTTGATCACCCGCAGCCGGTCCGGCCGCTGCGAGGTCCACCGGTCCGGCCCGTACTCCGGCCTCAGCACCCACGTGGCGCCGCCGCGCACGTCCGCCACGATTCCGCGCCGGTCGGCGTCCTCGTCATGGATCATGTCGCCCACCCACGCACGCCGCTTCTGCTCGCCAGTCATCCGAGTCCCTTCCCGCGCAGCTCCGCCCACACCCGTTTCCCCCACGGCAGCGGCTCGCTGCCCCAGGCATCCGCCAGCTTCGTCACGAGCGCCAAGCCGCGTCCGCCTTCGTCCTCGGGGCCGGACACCTTGCGCACCGGTGGAGCCTTCGAGAAGTCCACGACGCCGATGCGCAGGCGCCCCGCGCCGGGGCGGTCGACGGCCACCCGGATGGACTCCCGCCGGGCGTACTGCACGGCGTTGGCCACCAGCTCGGAGACGATCAGGGCCCCGTCCTCGGCCAGGTCGTCCAAGCGCCACACGGCACACGCGGCGCGGACCAGGCGCCGTGCTGGCGCGGCACTCTCGGGTTGACGGGGCAGGGTCTCGCTGTACCCGGGGCGTCCGGTCCTGCGAGCCCGCGTTGTAGGTTGCGGCATGTCGGTCTGCTTCCTCAGATCGGCCAAGCCCCGGGGCCGGTCGCACGGCCGCCGGGGCGCTGTCGGCTCATGTAAGCGGCATGCCTGGAACGCTGACAGGGGCGCAACGTCCCACTTTCACCACGCTATTCGCAGACTCCCAGGAACTCCGCCAACGACCGCAGCCCCGGAGGGTGATTGGGGAGTGCCCATAGGTCGCGCACGATCGCCACGGCCAAGGTGTGGTGCTGCATCCACGTCGGCGCCACACGGCGCAGGGACTCCAGGGTCTTCACCGCTCCGGCCGCATCCCCAGTGTCCGTATGCGCTCGGGCCACATCCAGCAGCAGCCACGTGCGCCACGACGGAGGCGTGTCCCTGCTGAGCCGCATCCCCTTTGCCAGTGCCAGGGCGTCTTGCGGGTGCCCGTACTGCACTGCGAGCCGGACGCGTTCGATGCGGACCGATGACGGGCTGAAGACGCTGACCATGCGGTTGTCTCCGCCGTCCGGCAACTTCGAGATGCGGGCGGCTTCCTTCTCGGCCGACTCCATCATCGCGGCTGCGCGCTCGTAGTCACCGCTGCGCGCTGCGGATGTGGCGGCGCTCATGGTCAGCGCACCCCACACCTTCAGGCCATCGGCCGTATCTGTATGGCCCGCGTTCGCCATGTCGTCGGCGGCCCGAAGGGCGATACCCAACGCGTCTTCCAGGCGACCTTGCCGCTGGTACGTCCACGCCGTGGAGTTGACGATCATTGGCAGTAGCAGCGGATCAGAAGACTGTCCGGCAGCGTCTATGGCGCGTTCGAGGCTGATCAGAGCGAGGTCCGTCTTGCCCATCCGCACGGCTACGTGCCCGGCGAGCTGAAGTGCCTTCCCCAGAGCCGCGAAACCGGCCCTACGCGTGTCGTCGCTGCCCGATGCTGTGGCGGAGCGCGCATCCGAGATCAGGTCCGGCAGCGTCTTCATCACCGCGTCGAACTCGGCAGAGTGGTACTGCGTCCAGCCGTCCGCGATCTGCTCACGCAGGCTGTTCATGGAGAAGTCGGGCCCGGGCGGCTCGAGCGCCGGTCCCCAGAGTGCGGGCATGATGGCACGGCGCACCGCCACGAAGCGGGGACCGTCGTTCTCCCCGGAGGAGGACACGGCAGGCGGGTCCCCGAGAAGCGTGGTCAGCTCCACACCGAGACCATTCGCCAGGGCGTGCAGCGTAGGCAGACGCGCCGAATGCTTCCGTCCCTGTTCGAGCTGACGGATCACGTCAACGGATACGCCGGAGCGCTCAGCCAGCTCTTCTTGTGTGAGGGAGGCCAGACGGCGCAGGCGGCGCAGAGTCTTCCCCAGGTCTTCGTTTGCCACGCGGCCACGGTACGCCGCCGTACGCAGGACAGGGCGCTGACGACGCCACCGTTCGCGCGCTAGGCAGGGCCGTCCGCGTAGAGCCCTCGGAGATGACGGCTCAGCCGGTCCTGAAGCGCATCGAGCGCCGCCCGTGCTGCTGCCGCATTCCGGTGGGGGTCCAGCCACTCCAGCACACTGGCGGCAAGTTCGCGGTCTTCAAGCCGGGCGATGTGGGCACGGAGACGCAGCGCAAATTCCGTTGCCGCTGCCCGGAATTGCTCACTCATCCTGGCCCCGGGCGGCAGCTCGTTGGCGGCCATGCTGCCTTCAAGCGCGTGCTGTATCTCCATGATCGCTTCCCGCTGGAGAGTCACCCGCGCTGCTGCCAGACGAGGGGCGGCCATGCCCGAACTGCTCGGATGTCCTTGATCAACAGCGTTCGTGAGATTTTATGAGACGGCGGCCCTGAAAATGATCAAGGGCCCTGTCGAAACAGGGCCCTGACCATGTACTTCACCGTCGGGACGACAGGATTTGAACCTGCGACCCCTTGACCCCCAGTCAAGTGCGCTACCAAGCTGCGCCACGTCCCGATGCGTTCCACGCGGTGAACCGCGTGATCATGCAGGTCAAACCCTACCCCATGGGCGTGGTCGCACCGAACACGCGGTAATTGTCCTGTCAAAAGGTTGACAGGACGCCAGTGGCGCACGGAGGGTGAGCGGGCAGAACGCGGAACGGGCCGGAGAGAGGCTGTCATGGTGGATGCGCTGGGTGTCGCCGTCGTGGGTTTCGGCTGGATGGGGCGGGTGCACACCCAGGCGTACGCGCGCGTGCGGCACCACTATCCGCAGCTGGCCCTGCGTCCGGAGCTGATCACGGTCGCCGAGGAGGTGCCCGGCCGGGCCGAGGAGGCCGCCGCACAGTTCGGGTTCGCCTCGACGGCCGGGGACTGGCGCGAGGTGGCCGCCGATCCGCGCGTACAAGCGGTGAGCATCACCGCTCCCAACTTCCTGCACCGCGAGATCGGCGTCGCGATGGCCGAGGCCGGGAAGCACATCTGGATCGAGAAGCCGGTGGGCCTCGGCCCCGGGGACGCCCGCGCGGTGGCCGACGCGGTCGCCGGGGCCGGGGTGCAGGGAGCGGTCGGCTTCAACTACCGCAACGCGCCGGCCGTGGAGGCGGCCCGCGATCTCATCGCCTCCGGTGAGATCGGCCGGGTCACCCATGTCCGCATCCGTCTGTTCAGCGACTACGCGGCCCACCCCGAGGGCGCCCTGACCTGGCGTTACGAGCGGGAGCGCGGCGGCAGCGGGGTGCTGGGCGACCTGGCCTCGCACGGAGCCGACCTGGCCCGCTACCTACTCGGCGACATCGCCGCGCTGACCGCCGACACGGCGATCTTCCTGCCGGAGCGGGCCCGTCCGACGGGCGCCACCGCCGGCCACTCCCGGGCCACGGGCGGTGAACTCGGCCCCGTGGAGAACGAGGACTACGTCAGCTGCCTGCTGCGGTTCGCCTCCGGGGCGCGCGGGGTGCTCGAGGCCTGCCGGGTGTCGGTGGGTGAGCAGAACAATTACGGCTTCGAGGTGCACGGGACCGAGGGGGCGGTGTTCTGGGACTTCCGCAGGATGAACGAGCTCGGTGTCAGCCGGGGGGCCGGCTATCAGGACCAGCCCGTGAGCACCGTGTATGTGGGGCCGGGGCACGGTGAGTTCGGGGCGTTTCAGCCGGGTGCCGGGAACGCCATGGGGTACGACGATCTGAAGGTGATCGAGGCGTACCGGTTTCTGCGGTCCGTGGCCGAGGGGGTGGCGTACGGCGCCACGACGGCCGATGCCGTGCAGAGTGCGGTGGTGCTGGACGCGATGGCGCGGTCGGTGGAGAGCGGGGCGTGGGTGCGGGTGGCGTCCTGACGTTTTTCGCCCCCGCCGCCCCTTCCCGTCCCGTCCTGGGGGCTTCGCCCCCAGACCCCCTTCGCGCAGTTCCCCGCGCCCCTGAAGGGGCGCGGGGTGTTCTCGGTCACTCCGCCTCTCGGCGGCCCAGCCAGGCCTTGATCGGGATGAGGACCAGCCACCACCACATGGCGGCGGGCCCGATGAGCAGGGCCAGCGGGATGGTCACCAGGAACACCACCACCGTCGCCCCCAGGTCGGCGGCGGAGAGCACCTCGTCCCGCACCGGTGCGGCCCCGCCCCGCAGCCAGGGCCGCCGCGCGACGAGGGCGGCCAGCGCGAGATGGACCGCCCCGAGCGAGGCGACCGCCACCGAGTAGATGACCACCGAGGCACTCTCGTCGCCGTACTCGGAGACCAGGGCCGTCGGGAACGGCACCAGTGCCGCAAGACCCAGGCCCAGGACGGTCAGCACGATCACGCCGCCGTCCACCTGCTGGACGGTCCGGAAGATCGCGCGGTGGTCGCGCCAGAAGCCGGCCAGCACCGCCAGACTGATCCCGTAGGCGCCCACGTTGGGCAGTGTGTCGCTCAGCGCCTGGTGGAACTGCTCGGAGTTCAGCCCCTCCGGTACGGAGATGTCCAGGACCAGCAGGGTGATGGCGATGGCGAACACGCCGTCGGACAGCGCCACCAGCCGTTCGGGCCCGCCTTCCGGGGTCGGTTTCCTCATGGTCACGACGGTAGGCAGGCCCGGCAGGCCGGGCGGCCGTACACGCCGGGCCGTCACCCTGCCACGGTCGAAGACGGCATGTTGTACGGGGTCACGACCTGGATGGCGGAGGGCAGGGTGGGTCCCGCGGGCGGCAGGGCTCCGTGCGCGCGCATCACCAGGTGGCAGGCCTCGCGCAGGTCGTGGCGCAGATCGTGGTGGAGCACCGCCGACAGCCGGTGCTCGCGCAGCAGCCGGGTGTTGTCGTGGTCGAGGTCGTGCGCCACGAACACGGCACACTCGCGCCCGGCATCCTCGAAGGCGCGCAGGGTGGCGATGTTGCCGCCGCCGATGGAGTACACCGCGCGGATCTCCGGATCGCGGGCCAGGGCGGCGCGGACCAGGTCGTACTGGGTGGCGTCCAGGCCCTGCCCCTCGGCGATCTCGACGAGGGCGCGTCCGGGGTGCCGGGCGCGCATGGTGCTGCGGAAGCCCATCTCGCGTTCCTCCTCGTTGCGGAAGAAGCCGCTGGAGAGGCTGGTGAGCACATTGCCGGGACGGTCGCCCAGCCACTGGCCCATGAGGTAGGCGGCGGTGGCGCCCGCCGCCCGGTTGTCGCTCCCCACGTGGCCGATCCGGGCGCTCGCGGGCAGGTCCGTCACCAGGGTCACCACCGGAATGCCCGCCGCCGTGAGCCGGCCGACGGCGGCGGTGATCTCGGGGACGTCGGGCGCCTTGAGCATCACGCCCTGCGAGCCGCGCCGGGCGATCCGGTCGAGGACGCCGGCCAGTTCCCCCGCCGGGCCCGTCTCGCGGAAGTGGAAGCGGGAACGGACCACCGCCGGGTGCAGGGAGGGCAGTTCGGCCTCCAGGGCGGCGCGGACGGCGGTGGAGAAGCGCTCCGGCGCCTGCATCACGATGTCCACCATGAACGTGCGGCCGACCAGACGGACCTGGGTGCGCTGCCGGTCCAGGTCGGCTATCGCACGGCGCACCTCTTGCGCGGTGCTCTCCCGCACCCCGCCCCGCCCGTTGAGGACGCGGTCCACCGTGGCCTCGCTCAACCCGGCCTGACGTGCGATTTCCCTGATCGGGAAGGGGTGGCCCATGCGACGGCTCCTGAGGGGTTTTTGATGGGTTCCTGCTGGTTGTTCGAAGGGTTTGTACTGACAAGAATGGCACCAGCCGCGTCGCTCCGTGACCCGAAGGGACGACCTCATGTCCGCATCCGCCTCCGTGCAGAATCCCGCGCCGGCCGACTGGCTGTCCGAGCGGGACTGCGACCTGGAGACCTTCCGCGCACTGGTGGAGCAGCAGACCGACCTCGCCGCCCACCCGCACGCCACCGCCGTCGAGCGGAACGTGCTGCTGTACGACGCCGACCGGCTCGCCCTCGCCGACCGCCGCGCCGTCCAGGCGGAGCTCGTCCGCGCGCTCTCCGCGGGCCCCGGCATCGTGGTCGTCCGCGGCGCCTTCCCCGACCCGGCGGTCGTGGACCGGACCACCGCCGTGTTCGACGCCCTGATCGCCGAGCAGCGTGCCTCGGGCGCCGGCGCGGGCGACCACTTCGCCGCGCCGGGCGCCAACGACCGGGTGTGGAACGCCCTGGAGAAGACGGCGCTGTACGACCCGCAGGCGTTCGCCGACTACTACGCCAACGATGTGATCGCCCTGCTCTCCTCGGCCTGGCTCGGTCCCGGCTACCAGGTCACCTCGCAGGTCAACGTGGTCAACCCGGGCGGCGCCGCGCAGACCGTGCACCGCGACTACCACCTCGGGTTCCTGTCCAGCGACGCGGCCGCGGCGTACCCGGCGCAGGTGCACCGCCTCTCCCCCGCGCTCACCCTCCAGGGCGCGGTGGCGCACTGCGACATGCCCGTCGAGTCGGGGCCCACCCTGTACCTGCCGCACTCACAGAAGTACGAGCCCGGCTATCTCGCCTGGCGGCTCCCGGAGTTCCGGGCGTACTTCGAGGAGCACCACGTCCAGCTGCCGCTCGCCAAGGGCGACGCGGTGTTCTTCAATCCGGCGCTGTTCCACGCCGCCGGCGCCAACCGTTCGGCGGACATCCGGCGCATGGCCAACCTGCTGCAGGTGTCCTCCGCGTTCGGGCGGGCCATGGAGACCGTTGACCGCGAGGCGGTGACGGGTGCCGTCTATCCGGTGCTCCTGGGCCGCAAGGCCGAAGGCGCCGGGGAACAGTGGCTGGAGAACGTGATCGCGGCGAGCGCCGAGGGCTACCCGTTCCCCACGAACCTCGACAACGACCCGCCGGTCGACGGTCTGGCCCCGCCGTCGCAGGCGGACGTCGTGCGGCGGGCGCTGCGCGAGGGCTGGACCGCGCGGACCCTGCGGAACGAACTGCGGGCCGGCGCCAAGCGGCGCGAGAGCTGAAAGGGACCCGGACACATCATGGGACTTCTCGACGACAGGATCGTCCTCGTCAACGGCGGCAGCCAGGGCGTCGGTGCCGCCGTCGCGCGGGCCGCGGTCCGCGAGGGCGCGGTCGTGGCCGTCAGCGGGCGGCGCCCGGAACCCGGCGAGGCGCTGGTCGCCGAGCTGACGGCCGGGGGCGGCACGGCGATGTTCGTACGGGCCGACCTGGCCGACGCCGAGCAGGCCAGGGCGTCCGTGGCCCAGGTGGTGGAGGCGTACGGCCGGGTGGACTGCCTGGTCAACTCGGCGGGTCTGACGACGCGCGGAACGCTCCTCGACACCACGCCCGAGCTGTTCGACCAGCACGTCGCGATCAACCTGAAGGCGCCGTTCTTCGCCATGCAGGCCGCCGTCGCGGACATGGTGCGGCGCGAGGAGCCCGGCACGATCGTCAACATCATCACCTCGTCGGCGCACGGCGGGCAGCCGTTCCTCGCGCCGTACGTCGCCGCGAAGGCCGGGCTGATCGGTCTGACCCGCAACGCGGCGCACGCCCACCGCTGGGACCGGATCCGGATCAACGGACTGAACATCGGCTGGACCGCCACCGAGGGCGAGGACGCCACCCAGCGCACCTTCCACGGCGCCGGGGACGACTGGCGCGAACAGGCCGCCGCGCGGCTGCCGATGGGCAAGCTCGGCCGGCCGGACGAGATCGCCGACTTCGTGGTCCTGCTGCTCTCCGACCGTTCCGGCGTGGTCACCGGATCCGTGATCGACTGGGACCAGAACGTCCTCGGCGGCCTCGACTGATCCCCCCACCTCCTGCTCGTACGCACCACCCGCACTCAAGGAGCACCACCCCCATGCGTATCGGAATCCTCGGCCTCGGCCGCATCGGCGCCTTCCACGCCGAGACCCTGTCCGGGCTCGACGCCGTCGGGTCCCTCGTCGTCTCCGACCCGTTCACGGACGCCGCCAAGGCCGCCGCCGAACGGTTCGGCGCGGAGGTCGCGGACTCCCCCGAGGCGGTGCTCGCGGCCGGGGTGGACGGCGTGGTCGTCGCCGCCGCGACCGACGCCCATCCGGAGCTGATCCTGGCGTGCGCGGAGGCGGGTGTGCCGGTCTTCTGCGAGAAGCCGGTGGCGCGCACGATGGCCGAGGGAGTCCAGGTGATGAAGGCGGTCGAAGGGCTGGACGTGCCGATCCAGATCGGCTTCAACCGCCGGTTCGACGCCGGCTTCGTCGCCGCGCGGGCCGCCGTACGCAGCGGTGAGCTGGGCGACCTGCACACCGTGCGCTCGACCACGCTCGACCCGGCGCCGCCGCCGGCCGCGTACATCGCCGCGTCCGGGGGCATCTTCCGCGACTGCTCGGTGCACGACTTCGACATCATCCGCTGGGTGACCGGCCGCGAGGTGACCGAGGTGTACGCGGCCGGCGGCAACCGGGGCGCCGACTTCATCAGGGAGGCGGGCGACGCCGACACCACGGGCGCGGTCCTGACCCTGGACGACGGCACCCTCGCGGTGGTCTCCAACAGCCGTCACAACGCCCGGGGGTACGACGTCCGCATGGAGCTGCACGGCTTCCGGGACTCCATCGCGGTCGGCCTGGAGGACAAGCTGCCGCTGCGGTCGGTGGAGCCGGGCGTGACCTTCCCCGCGGGCACCCCGCACGACTTCTTCATGGACCGCTTCACCGCCGCCTACCGGGCCGAACTGACGGCGTTCACCGAGGTCGTCGCCGGTTCCCGGCCCTCGCCGTGCACGGTCGCGGACGCCCTGGAGGCGGGCTGGATCGCCGAGGCGTGCACACTGTCGCTGCACGAGCACCGGCCCGTCACCGTCGAGGAGGTACGGCACGCATGAGCGAGCCCGGCCCGAAACCCCTGCGCATCGCAATCCTGGGAGCCGCGCGGATCACCGAGCGCTCCCTGATCGCCCCGGCCCGGGCGGGGGGGGGGGGGGGGGGGGGGGGGGGGGGGGGGCGGCGGGTAGCACGCGGCCACCGCCGCCTCCGCGACCAAAGACGGGAGGCGGCTGGGGCCTTCGTCCCTGCCTATTCTCGTTATCCCCAACC
>NZ_JBVIGA010000022.1:94334-165591 GCF_055571035.1 Streptomyces malachitofuscus
ACACAGGGACCCCCACCCCCCCCCCCCCCCCCCCCCCCCCCCCCCCCCCCCCCCCCCCCCCCCTCCCCCCCCCCCCCCCCCCCCCCCGCGACCGCTCACGCGCCGACGCCTTCGCCGCGGCGCACGGCGTGGAGCGCGTCGTCGGCTCCTATCGCGAGCTGCTGGCCGATCCCGAGGTCGACGTCGTCTACAACCCGCTCGCCAACGGTCTGCACGGCCCGTGGAACCTGGCGGCGCTGGAGGCGGGCAAGCACGTCCTGACCGAGAAGCCGTCGGCGAGCAACGCCGAGGAGGCGGAGGAGGTGCGGCAGGCGGCGGTGAAGTCCGGCACCGTCTTCATGGAGGCGTTCCACTACCTCTTCCATCCGGTCACCCGCCGGCTGCACGAGCTGCTGGCCTCCGGTGAACTCGGCGGACTGCGCCACGTGGAGGCCACCGTGGCGATCCCCGCCCCGGAGGCCACCGACCCGCGCTGGTCGCTGCCCCTGGCCGGCGGCGCCCTGATGGACCTCGGCTGCTACGGCCTGCACGCGCTGCGCATGCTCGCCCCCTGGGCGGGCGGCGCACCGCGCCTGCTCTCCGCACGGGCGGGTGAGCGGGCGGGCGCGCCGGGCGTGGACGAGTGGCTGGACGCCGAGCTGGAGTTCCCGGGCGGTGCGACGGGCACCGCCCGCTGTCACATGGCGTACGAGGGGCTGGAGATGAGCATCCGGGTGGTCGGCGACCGGGGCGAGGCGACGGCCCCGAACTTCGTGCTGCCGCAGCAGGACGACCGGGTGGTGATCCGCACTGCGGACGGCGAGCGCACGGAACGCCTGGGCACCCGGTCGTCGTACACGTACCAGCTGGAGGCCTTCGCCGCGCGGGTGCGCGAGGGTGCCCCGCTCGCGCTGGACCCGGACGACGCGGTGGCCACGATGCGGCTGATCGACGCGTGCTACGGGGCGGCGGGGCTCGCGCCGCGGCCGCGGAGCACGATCGGCTGACGCCGCACGGTCCGTACGGGTACGGCCGCCCCCGCGAGGGCGGCCGTACCCGTACGGCGTCAGTGGTACAGCGGAGGTTTCCGTACCAGGTCGACCGTCACCCGGCCGCCGTCCTCCAACGCCCGCACCCCCGCCTCGCAGACGGCCGCGGCGGCGTAGCCGTCCCAGACGCTCGGGCCGGTGACCAGGCCCGCGCGGGTGGCGTCGACCCACGCCTGGACCTCGTCGTCGTAGGCCTGGGCGAAGCGTTCGGTCCAGTCCTGGGTGATGGTGCCGCCCCAGTGGCCGGCCGTCTGGGTGACCATCGCGTGGCCGTCGCCGATGCGGGCGGTGCCGCGTTCGCAGACCGCCTCGGCCTGCACCTGGTAGCCGAATCCGCAGTTGACGAAGATCTCCACGTCGGAGAGGGCGCCGCCGTCGGTCTCGAGGACGACGAACTGGGGGTCGCGCAGTCCCTCGGGGGCTCCGGCGGACGGAGTGGGACGCAGCACCGTCACGGCGGTGATCTCCTGGCCGAGCAGCCAGCGGGTGGCGTCCACCTCGTGGGCCACGGAGTCGGTGATGAGCATGGCGCTGGTGAAGAACGACGGGCCGGCGACGTTGCGGTGCCGGTTGTGCAGCATGAGCGGGCGGCCCAGCCGGCCGCTCTCCAGCAGGGCCTTCAGCCGCACGTACTCGGTGTCGTAGCGGCGCATGAAGCCGACCTGGACCCTCCGGTGGCCGAGGGCCTGTTCGGCCTCCATGACGCGCAGGGCGGACGCCGCGTCGGGGGTGAGCGGCTTCTCGCACAGGACGGGCAGATCGTGCTCGAACGCGGTGAGCAGGGCGGCCTCGTGGGCCGGGCCCGGGGAGGCGACGATCACGGCGTCGACGTCGGCCGCCGCCATCACGGCGGCCGGGTCGGTGTGGGCGGTGCAGCCGTCGACGCCCGCGGCGACGGCCTCGGCCCGTTCGGCGTCGACGTCCACGACGGCGGTGACCCGCGCCCCGCTGATGCCCCGGTCGATCCGGCGTACATGGTCCGCGCCCATGCGGCCGGTGCCGATGACGGCGATGCGCAGTGGCTCGCGCCGGTTCATCCTCTCGCCTTTCTCCCGGGTCGTCAGGCGCCGCAGGAACGCAGGAACTTGCGGGTGCGCACGGCGATCGGCAGCGGTTTGTCGGGCTCGCACGGGTACATGTCCTGCTCGACGATGGCGAACAGGTCCACGCCCAGTTTCTGGGCGGCCGTGAGGACCGGGCCCAGCTCGGGGACGCCGGCGGGCGGTTCGCACATCACCCCGCGCTGGACGGCGGGCCCGAACGGGATCTCGTTCTTGACGACGTCGGCGAGGATCTCCGGGTCGACCTGCTTGAGGTGGAGGTAGCCGATGCGCTCGCCGTAGGTCTCGATCAGCTTGACGCTGTCGCCGCCGCAGTAGGCGTAGTGGCCGGTGTCCAGGCACAGGTTGACCAGGGAGGAGTCGGTCGAGTCGAGGAAGCGCTCGACGTGCTGCTCGGTGTCGATGTGGGTGTCGGCGTGCGGGTGGACGACGATGTCGAGCCCGTACGTCTCCTTCACCTCGCGGCCCAGGCGTTCCATGCCCTTGCTGAGGTGGCCCCACTGCTCGGTGGTGAGCTCCGGGGGCTCGAGGATCTCGGCGGTCTTGTCGTCGCGCCAGAAGGACGGGATGACGACGAGGTGCTCGGCGTTCATGTCGCGGGTGAGTGCGGCGACGCGGCTGACCTGTTCCCAGGTGGCGTCCCATTCGGACGGGCCGCGGTGCAGTCCGCAGAAGATGGTGCCGGCGGAGACCTTCAGGCCGCGCCGCTCCACCTCGTCGGTGAGGCGGGCCGGGTCGGTGGGGAGGTATCCGTAGGGGCCGAGTTCGATCCAGGAGTAGCCGGCCTCGGCGACCTCGTCGAGGAAGCGCTGCCAGGGCACCTGCTGGGGGTCGTCGGGGAACCAGACGCCCCAGGAGTCGGGGGCGGAACCGACCCGGATGCGGTCGAGCGCGACTGCCATGTCAGGACTTTCCTTCCGGAGTTGCGGCTGCGGGGGCCTGGAGGTCGTCCTCCTCGGGGAGCCCTTCGGTGTCCACGCCTCGCACCTGTGCCAGCTCGTGCTTGAGGGCGGCGAGTTCGGCTCCGCCGGCCATGTGGTTGGTCAGTTCCTCGAGGTTGACCTCGCTGCGGTCCGCGGACAGTTCCATGGTGCCGAGGCGCAGCACGCTGAAGTGGTCGCCGACCATGTAGGCGTGGTGCGGGTTGTGGGTGATGAAGATGACGCCGAGGCCGCGGTCGCGGGCCATGGCGATGTACTTCAGGACCACGCCGGACTGCTTGACGCCGAGGGCTGCGGTCGGCTCGTCGAGGATGAGGACGCGGGCGCCGAAGTACACGGCGCGGGCGATGGCGACGCACTGGCGCTGGCCGCCGGAGAGCGTGCCGATGGGCTGCTCCAGGTCGTCCAGGACGATGCCCATGTTGCGCAGTTCCTCGTCCGCCGTCCTCTTCATCCGGTCGATGTCGAGGCGGCGCAGCGGCCAGGGCCCCTTGGTCATCTCGGAGCCGAGGAAGAAGTTGCGCCACACCGGCATCAGGGGGACGACGGCGAGGTCCTGGTAGACGGTGGCGATGCCCTTGTCGAGGGCCTCGCGGGGGGTGGAGAAGCGCACCGCTTCGCCGTCGACGAGGAACTCGCCCTCGGTGTGCTGGTGCAGCCCGGAGATGATCTTGATGAGGGTGGACTTGCCGGCGCCGTTGTCCCCGAGGACGCAGGTCACCTTACCGGGGTGGACGGTGAGGTCGACACCGTGCAGGGCCCGGATGTTGCCGTAGGACTTGCCGGCCGCGCGGAGTTCGACCAGGGGGCGGTCGCCGTCCGGCGCGGTGTCCTGGGTGACGGCGCCGTGGGTGCCGGTGGTGTTGTCGGTCATTGCGGTCACCTCCGGGTCGCCGTGCGCTGGACCCACAGATTGATGAGGACGGCGCCGAGGAGCATCACGCCGAGGAAGGCCTTGAACCAGTCGGGGTTCCACCCGGCGTAGACGATGCCCTGCTGCACCATGCCGAACATGAACGCGCCGAAGACCGGGCCGATCGCGGAGCCGTAGCCGCCGGTCAGCAGACAGCCGCCGATGACCGCCGCGGCGATGTAGATGAGCTCCTGGCCCACGCCCTCGCCGGACTGGACGGTGTTGAAGGAGAACAGGTTGTGCATGCCCACGAACCAGGCGCCGAAGCCGACCAGCATGAACAGCGAGATCTTGGTGAAGGTGACGGGGACACCGACCGCGCGGGCGCTTTCCTTGTTGCCGCCCACCGCGAAGATCCAGTTGCCGTACTTGGTGCGCAGCAGCACCCAGGTGGCCAGGGCGGCGAAGACCAGCCACCACACGACGGTGATCTTCACCTGGACGCCGCCGACGTCGAAGCTGGAGGCGAAGAGGGCCTTGGCCTGGTCGAAGCCGTCCATGTCGCTGATGTCGTCGGTGGCGACGTTGCCGGTGACCAGCTTCGTCACCGCGAGATTGACGCCCTGGAGGATCAGGAAGGTGCCGAGGGTGACCAGGAAGCTGGGCAGCCCCGTTTTGACCAACATCCAGCCGTTGAACATGCCGACGGCGAGGGACACCACGAGGGCGACGATCACGCCCACCCAGACGTTCATCGTGAGCTGGTAGCTGAGCATGCTCGCGGTGAGCGCCGAGGTGACGACGGCGACACCGGCGGAGAGGTCGAACTCGCCGCCGATCATCAGCAGGGCCACGGGCAGCGCCATGATCCCGATGGTCGACGACTGGTACAGGATGTTCGCCATCGAGCTGCCGTCCCGCACCGGCGGGGCGGCGAACAGGAAGAACACCAGGACGGCGACGGCACCGAGGAACACGCCGACCTCGGGCCGGGCGAGCAGGCGCAGCGCCAGCGGGCGCCGCGCGGTCCGGCCGTCGGTCTCCTTGGGGCCGGGGGCCGGCGGCGGGGTCACCGCCGCCGGCTCAGCCTGTTGCGCCATACTCATCACCGAGTGCCCTTCGCGGCGAACTCGGAGACCGCGTCGACGTTCGACTCGTCGACGAACGCCGGGCCGGTCAGCACGGGCTGCTCACCGCCGCCGCTGTAGTTGCCGTTGTTCTTGTAGAGCCACAGTCCGTCGACGGCGAGGTAGCCCTGGAGGTAGGGCTGCTGGTCCACCGCGAACTGGATGTCGCCGTCCTTGATGGCGCCGGTCAGCTGCTTGTTCAGGTCGAAGGTGGCGACCTTCGCCTTGCTGCCGGACTCCTCGATCGACTGCACCGCGGTCAGCGCGAAGGGCGCACCGAGGGTGACGACGTAGTCGATGGAGGAGTCCTGCTTGAGCTTGGCGGTGATCGTCGACTTGACGGAGGGCATGTCGGTGCCGTTGACGTTCAGGACCTGGGTCTCGCCCTCGAAGGTCTTCTTCACACCGTCGCAGCGCTGGGTCAGGCCGACGTTGCCCTGCTCCTGGACGACGCAGACGGCGCTCTTCGCGCCGACCTCGTTGAGCTTCTTGCCGAAGGCCTCGCCCGCCACCGACTCGTCCTGGCCGAAGAACTCCAGCAGGCCGAGGTCCTTCCAGTCGCTCACGCCGGAGTTGAGGCCGACGACCGGGATGCCGGCCGCCTCGGCCTTGGCTATCACGCCCTTGAGCGCGTCCGGCTTGGCGAGGGTGACGGCGATGCCGTCGACCTTCTGGTCGATCGCGTTCTGCACCAGGTTGGCCTGGTTGCCCGCGTTGGGGTCGGCGGAGTAGACGAGCTTGACGTTGTCCTTGTCCGCGGCGGCCTGGGCGCCCTTGCGGACGATGTCCCAGAAGGTGTCGCCGGGAGACTGGTGGGTGACGAGGGCGACCGTCATACGGGGCGTCGAGGCCTTGCCCGCAGAGGCGTCGGCCCCGCCCTCCTCGGACTTCTTACCGCCGGAAGAGCTGGAACAGCCGGCGAGGGTCAGGGCGGCTGCCGCTGCGACCGCGACGAACGGCGCGATTCTGCGGGAGCGGGTGTGAGAAGAGCGGTCCATCTGTCCTGCACCTCACTGTGCTACACGGGGAAAGGGCGAAGGTCCGAGTATCTCCGGTGCCCGGAAGGCTCGGGAGTCCGGGTGTGTGCCGTGGCACACGGCTGTCGTGCTGGGACGCGATCCAATCCCCAGATACGGCCGCTGTCAATACTTTGTTAAGACATCATTTCACGCGCTCGTCCGAATGTAAGTACAAACTATTGACATCGCCGCCCCCCGAGACCTACACCTGAGAGGCGGCAGGTCCCGGGAATCCACGCCCCCACCGTGGCAGGGCGTCCTGGGACCCGCATCCCCAGCAGCTTCAGGAGCATCGCTTCATGGCCGACTCACCACAGTATTTCGACCTGATCACCATGGGTCGCATCGGGGTCGATCTCTACCCCCTGCAGACCGGTGTGCCGCTCTCGCGGGTGGAGACATTCGGGAAGTTCCTGGGCGGTTCGGCCGCGAATGTCGCGGTGGCGGCCGCCCGGCTGGGCCGCTCGACGGCGGTGATCACCCGCACGGGGGCCGACCCCTTCGGCACCTATCTGCACGAGGCGCTGACGGACTTCGGCGTCGACGACCGCTGGGTCACCCCGGTGGCCGCGTACCCGACGCCCGTCACGTTCTGCGAGATCTTCCCGCCGGACGACTTCCCGCTGTACTTCTACCGCCGCCCCAAGGCGCCGGACCTGGAGATCCACACCCATGAGCTGGATCTGGCCGCCGTGCGCGCGGCGGGGATCTTCTGGATCACCGGTACGGGTCTGAGCGAGGAGCCGAGCCGCTCGGCCACCCTCGACGCCCTGGCGGCCCGCGACAAGGCCGGCACCACCGTCTTCGACCTGGACTGGCGCCTCATGTTCTGGCGGGACCCGGACCAGGCCCGCCCGTACTACCGCGAGGCACTGCGCCACGCCACGGTCGCGGTCGGCAATCTCGAGGAGTGCGAGGTCGCCACCGGGGTGCGCGAGCCCGAGGCCTGCGCCGAGGCCCTGCTGGCGGCCGGGGTGGAGCTGGCCGTGGTCAAGCAGGGACCCAAGGGCGTGCTCGCCGTGCACCGCGACGGCACCCGGGCCGAGGTGCCCCCGGTGCCGGTCGAGGTGGTCAACGGTCTCGGCGCGGGGGACGCCTTCGGCGGCTCGCTCTGCCACGGTCTGCTCTCCGGCTGGGACCTGGAGCGGACCATGCGCCACGCCAACGCCGCCGGTGCCCTCGTCGCCTCGCGCCTCGCCTGCTCGTCCGCCATGCCGACCGGGCCGGAGGTGGCGGACCTCCTCGCGCGGGCCGCGTCACCGGACGCGGGCCTGCCGAGCCAGTCCTGAACGGAGCCCTTCCTTGAACCTCAGCATCCCCGACCTCACCACGGTCCGCGCCCGGCACCCGGAGGCCGTCGCCGAGGCGGCCGCCCGCCGGGCCCGCCGCCCGCTGATCGGCGACAGCGGCCGGCTGATGATCGTGGCCGCCGACCACCCCGCCCGGGGCGCGCTCGGCATCGGCGACCGGCGCCTGGCCATGGCGGACCGCGCCGACCTGCTCGAACGCCTGTGCATCGCCCTGTCCCGGCCGGGCGTGGACGGGGTGCTGGCCACCGCCGACATCCTCGAGGACCTGCTGCTGCTCGGGGCGCTGGAGAACAAGGTGGTCATGGGCTCGATGAACCGGGGCGGTCTGGCCGGGGCGTCCTTCGAGATGGACGACCGTTTCACCGGCCACCGCGCCGAGGACATCGCCCGGCTGGGCTTCGACGCCGGCAAGCTGCTGGTCCGGGTCGACTACGACGACCCGGGCTCGCTGACCACCCTGGAGTCCTCCGCCCGCGCGGTCGACGCCATGGCCGAACGCCGGCTGCCCGTCTTCGTGGAGCCGTTCATCTCGCGGCGGGTGGACGGCCGGGTCCGCAACGACCTGTCCGCCGAGGCCGTCACCCGCTCCATCGCCATCGCCTCCGGACTGGGCGGCACCTCCGCCTACACCTGGCTGAAACTCCCGGTCACCGACGACGTGGACGACATGGCCGCGGTGCTGCGGACCTCGACGCTGCCCGTCGTCCTGCTCGGCGGGGAGGTCGGCGACCAGGAGGCGGCGTACGAACGGTGGGGCAAGGCGCTGCGGCTGCCCACCGTGCAGGGGATGGTCGTCGGCCGCTCGCTGCTCTACCCGGCCGAGGGCAGTGTGGAGAAGGCGGTCGACACGGCCGTCGGCCTGTTGTGAGAAGCACGTTCGCCAACGGAGGCATGGCATGACGTATCACCTTCCCGCGGGCAAGGCCCTCGCCGGCCCCTACGCCGTCGACGTGAGCCCGCAGACGGCGGGCTGGGGCCATTCGAGCCTGCGCGTGCTGGAGCTGCCGCCGGGCGGCGGCCACACCTTCGACGCGGGTGACAGCGAGTGGATCGTGCTGCCGCTGAGCGGCGGCTGCACGGTCGCCGTGGACGACGACTTCGGCCACGACTCCTTCGAACTCACCGGCCGCACCAGTGTGTTCGACGGCGTCACCGACTTCGCCTACGTCCCCCGCGACGCCCGCGCGACGGTGTCCTCGCCCGGCGGCGGCCGGTTCGCGCTCACCGGAGCCCGCTGCACCCGCCGGCTGCCCGCCCGCCACGGACCGGCCTCCGGCGTGCCCGTCGAGCTGCGCGGCACCGGGAACTGCTCACGGCAGGTCAACAACTTCGCCGCCGCGGGCACGTTCGAATGCGACCGGCTCATCGCCGTGGAGGTGCTCACCCCGGGCGGCAACTGGTCGTCCTTCCCGCCGCACAAGCACGACGAGGACCGGCCGGGCGAGGAGTCCGTGCTGGAGGAGATCTACTACTTCGAGTTCGCCGGCCACGAGGGCACGCCCGGCCTCGGCTACCAGCGGGTCTCCCCTTCCGGCCCGGGCCGCGACACGGATGTGCTGGCCGAGGTGCGCGACGGCGACGTCGTGCTCATCCCGGACGGCTGGCACGGTCCGTCCATGGCCGTGCCCGGCCACCACATGTACTACCTCAACGTCATGGCCGGTCCCGGGGCCGAACGCGCCTGGCTGATCTGCGACCACCCCGACCACGCCTGGATCCGCGACACCTGGCAGGACGTGCCGGTCGACCCCCGGCTCCCCCTCTACACCGCACCGGAGAGGTCCGCATGAGCGCCACCACCCGCCGACTGACGACCGCCCAGGCCCTGGTGCGGTTCCTGTCCGTGCAGTACACCGAGCGCGACGGCGTGCGCCGCCGGCTGATCGCGGGCACCTGGGGCATCTTCGGCCACGGCAACGTGGCCGGCATCGGGCAGGCCCTCGTCGAGCACCGCGACGTCATGCCGTACCACCAGGGCCGCAACGAGCAGGCGATGGTGCATGCCGCCGTCGGCTACGCCCGTCAGCTCAACCGGCTCTCGGCGCAGGCGGTGACCACGTCCATCGGCCCCGGCGCGACCAACCTGGTCACCGGCGCCGCGCTGGCCACCATCAACCGGCTGCCGGTCCTCCTCCTGCCCGGCGACTACTTCGCCTCGCGCGTCGCCGACCCGCTGCTCCAGCAGCTGGAACACCCGGTCGGGGCCGATGTGTCGGTCAACGACACGCTCCGCCCGGTCTCGCGGTACTTCGACCGGGTCACCCGCCCCGAGGCGCTGATCCCCTCCGCGCTGAACGCGATGCGGGTGCTCGCCGACCCGGCCGAGACCGGCGCCGTCACCCTCGCCCTGCCGCAGGACGTGCAGGCGGAGGCGTACGACTGGCCGGAGGAGTTCTTCACCGAGCGCGTCTGGTCCGTACGGCGTCCCGCACCGGATCCGGTGGAACTGACGGCGGCCGTGGCGGCCGTACGGGCGGCGCGGCGGCCGCTGATCGTCGCGGGCGGCGGGGTCCACCACAGCGAGGCCGAGGAAGCGCTGCGGGCGCTGGTGGACGCCACCGGCATCCCGGTCGCCTCCACCCAGGCGGGGAAGGGCTCGCTGCGCCACGACCATCCGGCCGACCTCGGCGGCATCGGCCACACCGGCACGGCGGTGAGCGACGAACTCGCCCGCACCGCCGACCTGGTGATCGGCGTCGGTACCCGTTACACCGACTTCACCACCGCCTCCGGCACCCTGTTCCAGCACCCGGACGTGCGCTTCCTCAACCTCAACATCACCGGCTTCGACGCCCACAAACTGGCGGCGCGCACGCTGGTCTGCGACGCGCGGTCCGGTCTGGAGTTGCTCACCGAGGCGCTGGCCGGGCACCGGGTGGAGGAGGCGTACGAGGCCGGGTACCGGGCCGGCAAGGAGCGCTGGGAGCGGGTCGTCGAGGCCGCCTACCGGGCCGACGACGACAGCGCCGTACCGACGCAGACGCAGGTGCTCGGCGCGCTGGACGCGGTCGTCGGCGACGAGGACGTGGTGATCAACGCGGCCGGTTCGCTCCCCGGCGACCTGCACAAGCTGTGGCGTGCACGCGGCCCCCGCCAGTACCACCTGGAGTACGGCTACTCCTGCATGGGCTACGAGATCCCGGCCTCGCTGGGGGTCCAGCAGGCCGCTCCCGGCACCCCCGTCTGGGCGCTGGTCGGCGACGGCACCTATCTGATGATGCCGACGGAGATCGTCACCGCCGTCCAGGAGGGCCTGCCGGTCAACATGGTGCTCGTCCAGAACCACGGATACGCCTCCATCGGCGGCCTGTCCGAGGAGACCGGCGGCGAGCGCTTCGGCACCGCCTACCGTCACCGGGCCCCGGACGGCGGCTTCACCGGTGCCCCGCTCCCTGTCGACCTCGCCGCGAACGCGGCCAGTCTCGGCATGGACGTGCTGCGCGCCAAGACCGTGCGGGAGCTGCGGAACGCGCTGGCCGAGGCCCGCGCCTCCGACCGTCCGACCTGCGTCTACGTCGAGACCGACCCGACGCCCACCGCTCCCCCGGCCGAGGCCTGGTGGGATGTGCCGGTGGCCGAGGTGGCGTCCCGCGAGGCGGCCACCCGGGCCCGCGAACGCTACGAGTCCCAGGTCGCCGGCCGCCGCCGCCATCTGTGAACCCGCCCGCACCGACCGCGCCCCTACAGGGAGGTACGTTCCATGGCGAAGACCGGTGACCCCGCCCGCGCCGCGACCGCACCCGCGCTGAGCACGCTGGACTTCGCCCTGGACCGGGGCAGTCCGGTGCCGCTGTACTACCAGCTCGCGCAGCAGCTGGAGGCGGCGATCGAGCACGGCGTCCTCGCCCCGGGCAACCTCCTGGGCAACGAGGTCGACCTCTCGGTGCGCCTCGGCCTGTCCCGGCCCACCGTCCGCCAGGCCATCCAGTCCCTCGTGGACAAGGGCCTCCTGGTCCGGCGGCGCGGGGTGGGCACCCAGGTGGTGCACAGCCAGGTCAAGCGCCCCCTGGAGCTGAGCAGCCTCTACGACGACCTGGAGGCGGCCGGACAGGGACCGACCACGCAGGTCGTCCGCAACGAGACGGTCCCTGCCCCCGCAGACGTGGCCGCCGCGCTCGGGGTCGCGGAGGGCGCCGAGGTCGTCCGGCTGGAACGGCTGCGCTGCACCCACGGCCAGCCGGTCGCCCTGCTGTGCAACCACCTGCCGGCGGGCCTGCTGGACCTGGACGACGCCCGCCTGGAGTCGACCGGCCTCTACCGGATGCTGCGCTCGGCCGGCGTCACCCTGCACAGCGCCCGCCAGACCGTCGGCGCCCGCTCGGCCACGGCCCGGGAGGCCGCCCGCCTCGACGAGCAGGAGGGCGCCGCCCTGCTGACCATGCAGCGCACGGCCTACGACGACACGGGCCGGCCGGTGGAGTTCGGCACCCACATCTACCGTGGGTCCCGCTACTCCTTCGACTTCCAGCTGCTGGTCAGGTCCTGAGGCCCGCGCTGAACCAGGTGACCGGGCGCCGCAGGCGTTCGCCGTCCACGGTCAGGTCGACGACCTCGTTGTAGAAGGCGAGGCGGTCCCTGATCACGGCCACCGCGGGCAGCGGGTCGGGATAGCTCCACACGATGTGCGGCGGTACGGCTCCCCCGCCACGCCAGGACCAGTACGCGTCGGCCGTGCCCTTGTACGGGCACCGGGTGCTGTGGTCCGTGGCTTCGAAGAGGTCCAGGCGGACGTCCTCGCGCGGTAGGTAGTAGCGGGTCGGCAGCGAGGTCTCGAACAGCAGGACCGGGTGCGCCGAGTCGGCGACGACGGTGCCCTCGATCTCGACCCGGACGTGGCGGCTGCTCGGCATCGCGTCCACCCGTTTGTGCGGGTCGCGAGGGTGGACGAAGATCTCCTCGTCCTCCTCGTACCAGTGGTCGAGGCCGGTGCCGGTGCGCCCGGACCACGCGAAGGCGATGTACCGGGACAGGTCCTCGGCGGGGAAGGTCCAGGCGGCGTTCGGGCGCGGGTCGCCGCCGGCGTGGAGGTCGTAGAAGACCGTCGATCCGGTGTGGCTGCCGGTCCGGGGGTGCCGGGCGGGGCGGAGGAGGTCCGTGCGCACCTCCTCGCGGGGGAAGGCGTACTGCGGGACCGGCAACCGGGGCTCCCAGACGAGGACCGGGTGGCGGCTGTCGACGACGGTGACGTCGCCGGTGGTGCCGCGCACCCAGCGCTCGCTGGGTTCCCACAGCAGGCCCTCCGGGGTGGCCCGCGTGGAGCGGGCGGCGGGATGGGTGATCATGGCCGGGCTCCCTCCGGATGTGCGGCTGCCCCTTCCACCGTCCCACCCGGCGGGCGTGCGTGTCCGTCTCAGTGCGCCGCGTCCAGCCGGGCCCGCTGCTGCGCCGACAGTTCCAGGTCCACCGCCGCCAGGTTCTCCTCCAGCTGGGCCAGGGACGACACCCCGGCCAGCGGGAGGATCGGCAGTTCGTGTCCGATCTGCCAGGCCAGGACCACCTGGTTGGGGGTCGCGCCGGTCTCCCGGGCGACCTCGTGCAGCACCGCGAGGCGGGCGGGCGTGCCCGGGTGGTCGTAGTCGTGGGGCAGCCGCCCGGGGTCGGTGTAGGCGCCCCTGAGCAGCGGTGAGTAGGCGACCAGGGTCAGTGCGGGCTCGGCGCGGAGGTAGCCGGCGTGTTCCGCTCGGGCGTGGCCGAGGCTGCCGTCGGGGAAGAGGTCGTCGGGGACGTCGGAGCGGGGCCGCAGATAGCTGTGCTGGTACTGCAGGACCTCGTAGCCGGGCAGTCCGGCCGCCGCCGCGAGCGCGCGGGCCCGCTCCACCCGCCACACGGCCTGGTTGCTCACGCCGAGCAGCCCCACGGTGCCCTCCGCGACGAGGGCGCCGAAGGCCTCGACCGTCTCCTGCTGCGGGACGGATGGGTCGTCGATGTGCGCGTACAGCAGGTCCAGCCGTTCCAGGCCGAGCCGCTCGCGGCTGCGTTCGGACGACTCCCTGATCACCTTCGCGGACAGGCCCTCGGGGTTGTCGGTGTAGCTGGTGCCGGGGGCGAGGGGCCGCGCACCTAGCTTGGTGGCGAAGACCAGTTCGTCGCCCACTCCCCGGCTGCGCCGCCAGCGGCCGAGCAGTTCCTCGCTCTGTCCGCCCTGGCCGCCGTCGGTCCAGAACGCGTAGTTGTCGGACGTGTCGATGAAGTTGCCGCCGGCCTCGGTGTAGCGGTCGAGCAGGGCGAAGGCGGTCTTCTCGTCGGTCAACGAGCCGAACAGCATCGCGCCGAGCGCGAGCACGCTCACCCGGCGGCTGTGCGGACCGGTGCCGATGGTGCGGTACTTCATGGCGGATCCCTCCGTTGCGCACCCCGTTGTCGGGGCACGGCACGGGAGTCTTCCTGCTGGAGCGCGCTCCAAGTCAAGCGAGCACCCGCGGCACCGGGGGAACCTGTTCGGCCTCGCCCTTCGTCCTGATCGACGGGACGAGTGAACAAGGAGCCGTGTGGAGCGCTACCGGGGGTGGGAGCGGGGGCGGGTGCCCGCCGTGGGCGCGGTGCTGACGGCGGGGCTGCTGGTGTTCCACGGGGCGGTGCCCAACCGGCCCGGCCGGCTGGGCAGTCTGCTGGAGGCGTTCCTGCCGTGGCTCGGCCTGGTGGCCGTCCCGCTGTTCGGGCTGGCCCTGCTGCGCCGCTCGGCCGTCGCGCTGCTGGCCCTGCTGCTGCCCGTGGCGGCCTGGACGCAGCTGTTCGGCGGGCTGCTGCTGCCCGGGGCCGCGTCCGGCCCGCACGGCCTGCTGGTGGTGCAGCACAACGTCAGCGACGAGAACACCGACCCGGCGGGCACGGCCCGGGCCCTGGCCGGCGCCCGGCCCGACCTCATCGCGCTGCAGGAGCTGGTGCCTCCGGCCCTGTCGGTCTACCGCAGGACGCTCGCCGCCGACTACCCGTACCACGCGGTCCGGGGCACCGTCGGGCTGTGGTCGAGGCATCCGCTCACCGGGGTCCGCCCGCTGGACATCAAGCCCGCGGACATCACGGAGCCGTGGAGCCGCGGGCTGCGGACCGTGGTCCACACCCCGTACGGCGAGATCGCGGCGTACGTCGCCCATCTGCCCTCGATCCGGGTCGGCGCGGGCGGTCTGGCGTCCGCCCGGCGCGACGAGAGCGCCGGCCTGCTGGGCCGGGCCGTGGCCGACGAGCGGCTGGACAGGGTGGTCCTGATGGGTGACCTCAACGGCACGGCCGACGACCGCGGGCTGGCCCCGCTGACCTCACGGATGGACGTGGCGCGGCGGGGCTTCGCCTTCAGTTACCCCGCCGCCCTGCCGGTGGCCCGGATCGACCAGGTCATGGCCCGCTCGGCGCGCGTCGACCATCTCCGTGCCCTGCCCGCCACCGGCAGCGACCATCTGCCGGTGGCGGCCCGCGTCACTCTGCGCTGACCCCGGCGAACGGGCCCTCCAGGGCGGCCCACTGGAGGAGCATGATGGTCTTGGCGTCGTTGATCTCGCCGGTGCGGATCATGCGCAGCGCCCGGCGGAAGGGCAACTCGAGGATCTCGATGTCCTCGCCCTCCTCGCCGAGCCCTCCGCCCTCGTGGGTGCGGGTGGAGGGGCCGTAGGCGGCGGCGTAGAAGCTGACGCGCTCGGTGACCGAGCCGGGGCTCATGTAGACGTCGAAGACGTGCTGGACGGGGCCGATGGTGTGGCCGGTCTCCTCCACCACCTCGCGGCGCACGGCGACCTCGGGGTGCTCGTCCTCGTCGTCCAGCAGCCCGCCGGGTGTCTCGATCAGCATGCCGTCGGGGTGGCCGTTGACATACACCGGGAAGCGGAACTGGCGGGTGAGCAGCACGGTTTCGCGTTCGGCGTCGTAGAGGAGCATGG
Source organism: Streptomyces malachitofuscus (assembly GCF_055571035.1). Taxonomy (NCBI): domain Bacteria; kingdom Bacillati; phylum Actinomycetota; class Actinomycetes; order Kitasatosporales; family Streptomycetaceae; genus Streptomyces; species Streptomyces malachitofuscus. The sequence goes on from NZ_JBVIGA010000022.1 coordinate 109,545, forward strand.
TGGCGCCGTTGCCGCGGTCGTGGGTCTCCCGCTCCTGGGTGCTCCAGGTACCGTCGGCGTGCTGGAAGTCGAAGCTCGTGGTGCGCTCGACGTACCAGTGGCTGGACAGCAGTGTCACGTCCCGGACCTTCACGCGCGGGTTGCCGGTGAGGTCACGGCCGGTCCGGTCGAGTCCGGTGCGGCCCCGGCGGTCCGGGGTGTCGATGCCGGCGGTCATCGGCGGGCCCCCGCGAGGGAGGACACGTACGGGGGGCGCGGATACAGGGTGCTCATGCCCACTTCTACCATCCGGGCCCCTCCGGGATCACACGGAAGGTCATCCGGAGGGCTCGGGCGCCGGCGCGGGCAGGATCGCGGAGCGGGTTTCCTCCACGGCGGTCGGGCACCGGAGACGGTCTCCGCCGTACCCTGAGCACGGCCAGGGGCCTGCGTCCCAGGCCGGCCGATGCGCCGGAATCAACGAACTCAAGCGCACGCTGACGCAGATCCGGCGAGGCAGGCTGTGAGCGACGGAGCGTCACGAAGGGGATTTCTCGTGGGGTACACACCTCGGTGGCTGACGGCATCGTCGTGGGAGGAGGACGGCGTCCTGGAACTGGACGCCGACGCCCTCTCCGGCTCGGGCAGTTGGCCGCAGGCCGTGCGCGAGGCTCTCGGCACGGCCCAGCGGTACGGGCTGCCGCGGGAGGCCGCCATGTTCCACCCGAGTGCGCACGGTGCTCCCTTCACGGTCGTCTCCGATCCGTCCGGCAACCGGTACTGGAGGCTGGGCGGGCACGACGCCCAGCTGAATCCCGGTTACTACGTGCCCGAGTACGTCCTCGACAGCGACGGGCGGGTGCTTCTGCTGGACCCGTCGCTGCCGAAGCCCCGGTTCGTGAACTCCTCGCTGATCGCGTTCCTCTACGCCCTCGCCGCGTGGGACCACCGGTGCGAGCACGTCGACGACTTCGACGACCTCGACGACCTCGAGCCGGACGACGAGGACGACGAGGACGACGAGGACGCGGTGGATCCGTCGGAGGCGGCACGGGTCGCCTTCGGACTGGAGATCAGGGACCGGCTTCGCGAGCTCGACCCGCCTGCGTTCGAGATGGACACCTGGTGGGACCGGGTCTACGAGGAGGTGGAACTCGACGCCATCTGACGGGCGCCGCGGAATGAGGAGGGGCCCTGCCCCATGTGAGGTGGACAGGGCCCTGATCCGGGCTTTGCAGCCCTTACCGCACCGTCGGGACGACAGGATTTGAACCTGCGACCCCTTGACCCCCAGTCAAGTGCGCTACCAAGCTGCGCCACGTCCCGGTGCGCTCACGTGCGGTGAACCGCGTGATCGCGCGGACAGCACTTTACCCCACACCCCGGGCCGCTCCGAAACGGGCCCGGACTTGGGACAATCGGCGTATGGGCAGCACGGACAGCACCTCCGCGGGCCGGACAGCCGCCGCGCGGGACCGGGACGACGAGGGGCGGGCGCGCAACGCGCGGCCCCGGGACGGGCTCGGGCGGCCCCTCCCGTACGGCGCGGAAGGGGTACCCCGGCAGCCCGAGGGCATCGTGCGGCGGCCGGAGGAGAGCGTGGCGGAGGCGCAGCGGCTGATGGACGAGGGCAAGCCGTTCCACGCGCACGAGGTCTTCGAGGACGCCTGGAAGTCGGGGCCGGAGGAGGAACGGGAGCTGTGGCGGGGGCTGGCGCAGCTCGCCGTGGGACTCACCCATGCCGCGCGGGGGAACACCACCGGCGGGGCGCGGCTGCTGCGGCGCGGGGCCGGTGCGGCGGAGGAGTGGGCCGCGGGGGCGGGCCCTCGCCCGCACGGGATCGATCTTCCCGGTGTGATCGCCTGGGCGCGGGAGCTGGCGACGGAGGTGGAGCGGGGCGTCCCGGTGGATGCCGGGGCGCGGGCGCCCCGGCTGCGGGGCGGCTCCTGACGGAGGGACCGGGTGCGGTGTACGCGCCGTGAGTGCCGTGCGGCAGACTCGGGGCGTGCGAGAGATTCATGTCATCGGTATCGGCGCGGGCGACCCCGACCAGCTGACCCTGCAGGCGGTCAAGGCGCTGCGGAGCACGGACGTGTTCTTCATCCTGGACAAGGGAGAGGCCAAGGCGGATCTCACCCGGCTGCGCCGGGACATGCTGGACGCACATCTGCCGGAGGGCGGCTACCGCGTCGTCGAGGCGCGTGACCCGGAGCGGGACCGGACGGCCGGCGGGTCCGCCTACTCCCCTGCGGTCGGGGACTGGCGCAGCGCCCGCGCGGACATCTACGAGCAGCTGATCGCGCGGGAGGTGGCGGAGGACGGGACAGGCGCCTTCCTGGTGTGGGGCGACCCGTCGCTGTACGACAGCACGCTCGGGATCCTGGAGGAGGTCCTGGAGCGCGGGACCGTGTCCTTCGGGTACGACGTCGTGCCGGGCATCAGCAGTGTGTCGGCGTTGGTGGCCCGGCACCGGACGGGGCTCAACCGTGTCGCGCGCCCGGTCCAGATCACCACGGGCCGGCGGCTCGCCGAGGGGTTCCCGGAGGGGGTGGACGATGTGGTGGTGATGCTGGACGCGCACCAGGCCTTCCGTGCGTACGCCGGCCAGGACGTCGACATCTACTGGGGCGCCTACATCGGCACGCCGGACGAGATCCTCGTCTCCGGTCCCCTCGACGAGGCCGCGCCGCGTATCGAGCGGCTGCGCGCGGAGGCGCGGGAGCGCAAGGGTTGGATCATGGACACGTATCTGCTGCGGCGCAGGGCGGCCGGGGACTGAGCGCCGGGGCGCGCCACGCTTCCCCGTGCCCGTCGGGGGCGGGCCGACGTCCCGGTTCAGGGGCGGGCGAGGGCGTCCAGGCGGCGAAGGGCGGCCGGTACGTCGTCGACCGGTGTGACGCCGGGCGGCAGGGGTGGGCGCCGTACGACGACGACCGGGAGGGCGAGGGCGCGGGCCGCGGTGAGTTTGGCGGAGGTGGCCGCGCCGCCGCTGTCCTTCGTCACCAGCACGTCGATGCGGTGCTCGCGGAGCAGTGCCGTCTCGTCGGCGACGGTGAAGGGGCCGCGGGCCAGCAGGATGCGCGTATGGGCCGGCACGGGCGGCTCGGGGGGCTCCACCGACCGGACGACGAAGCGCTGTTCCGTCAGATGGGCGAAGGCCGCGAGGCCCAGTCGGCCGGTGGTGAGGAACACCCGTGGTCCGAACCGGGGCAGCAGGCCCGCCGCCGCCTCCAGTGAGGGGACCGGGTGCCAGCGGTCCCCGGGGCCCGGCCGCCAGCCGGGGCGACGCAGCACCACCAGGGGCACCCCGGTGGCCGTCGCCGCCCGTGCCGCGTTCGCCGTGATCGTCCCGGCGAACGGATGCGTCGCATCGACCACGGCGTCCACGCGCTGCTCGCGCAGCCACGCGGCGAGTCCCTCCGCCCCGCCGAAGCCGCCCACCCGCACCTCGCCGGCGACGGGCCCGGGGCGGCTCACCCGTCCGGCGAGCGAGGTGGTCACCCGGGTTCCGGGCCGCGCGGTCAGTGCGGCGGCCAGTTCGCGTGCCTCGGTGGTGCCGCCGAGGAGCAGGACGTGCGGGGGCATGGCGCCGAGGGTACGGGGACCGGGCACGGCGGCCGGCACCGGTCCGCCGCTCGATGATCGTCATCCGGCCGCACTCACGTGCGCACACGCCCTACGATGACGCCGGGCGACTGAAGGAGTCATGGCCGTGAACTGGAGCGAGCGGGGCTACCACGCCCAGCGTTGGGCGGCGCGGGGGGCGCTGGCCGCCGCCGTGCTCGCGGTGGCGGCTCCCCTCGCCTACGGCGGGGTCCGCGGTCTGGTGCTACTGGCGTGCGGGGTCGCGGGACTCGCGCTCAGCGCCGCCGCCGTGTGGTGGACGCTCACCCGGCGGGGCCCGGTGCGGTGGGTGTCCGCGCTGATCGCCGTCTGCGTGCCGGCCGGTCTGCTCGCCCTGTTCGCGGTGACCCTGTTCTGGGGTCTGCTGATGTCGCTGGTCTTCTGGGGCCTCGCGGTGTGGAGCGGGCGGTTCGCGCTGCGCGGGACGGGCAGCGGGCAGGCCGTACGGGAGCGGCGGCTGCCGCCGCCCCGGAAGCCGGTGCTGATCATGAACCCGCGCTCGGGCGGCGGCAAGGTCGGCCGGTTCCGGCTGCGGGAGAAGGCCGAGCGGCTGGGCGCCCGGGTGGTGCTGCTCGAACCCGGCAAGCAGCACGACGTCACCGAGCTGGCCCGGGCCGCCGTCGCGGACGGCGCGGATCTGCTCGGCGCCGCGGGTGGCGACGGCACACAGGCGCTGGTCGCCGCCGTGGCCGCCGAGCACGACATCCCGTTCCTCGTCATCAGCGCCGGGACCCGCAACCACTTCGCCCTCGACCTCGGCCTCGACCGGGGGGACCCGGCCGCCTGCCTCGACGCGCTCACGGACGGCGTGGAACTCCGCGTCGACCTGGGCTTCGCCGGTGACCAGCCGTTCGTGAACAACGCCTCGTTCGGCGCGTACGCCGCGATCGTGCAGAGCCCCGCCTATCGCGACGACAAGATCGGCACGAGCCTGGAGATGCTGCCGGACCTGCTCACCGGTCAGCAGGGGCCCCGGCTGGTCGCCCGGGCCGGGGACACGACGCTCACCGCACCGCAGGCCGTGCTGGTCAGCAACAACCCGTATCGCACGGGGGACCCCTTTGGGCTCGGCCGGCGCGAACGGCTCGACTCCGCCGTGCTCGGCGTTCTGGGGGTCAAGCTGGAGGGCGCCATCAGCGCCGCCGCGCTGCTGCTGAATCCGGAGCCGAGCGGGCTGACCGTCCTGACCACCTCCGAGGTCGTCATCGAGGCGGACCGCGAGGAGATCGAGGCCGGTGTCGACGGTGAGGCCATGGTGCTGCCGGCCCCGGTGCGCTGCCGTATCGCGCCGGGCGCGCTGCGTGTCCGTGTCCCGCGCAAGCGGCCCGGCGTCACGTCGGCCCCGCCCCGGCTGGACTGGCGGCGGCTGCGGAAGCTGGCGGCGACGGTCGGCCGTACCGCCGCGCCGAGCCGGCTGCACCGGCCGCACGCGGCACCGCACGACGCCGGAGCGGACCCGGGCGACCGGAACGAGTCGGCGGGGTCCTCCTCAGCGCACCAGTAGCTGCAGGCCGCCGGCCACGGTCGCCGCGATCACCAGCTGCTCGAAGAGCCGCTGGTTGATCCGGTTCACGGCCCACTTGCCGAGGAGCGCCCCGGGCACCACGAACAGCACGAGCGCGGCGTCGAGCAGCAACGAGTCGGCGTCGATGAGCCCGAGACCGGCGCTGAAGGGCAGCTTGGAGGTGTTGACGATCAGGAAGAAGAACGCGGAGGTGCCCAGGAAACCCAGCTTCCGGAAGCCCGCGGAGAGCAGGTACATCGACATCACCGGGCCGCCCGCGTTGGCGACCATGGTGGTGAAGCCGCCGAGGACACCGTAGGAGCGGGCCTTGGCGCGGCCCGCGCGGGTGGTGACCCGGCCGGGTTCCTCCTCGGCGTCGGCCCGGCGCCGCCGCCACACCGTCACTCCGGCCATCAGCAGCAGGATCGCTCCGATCGAGGTCCGTACGACGCCGTCGTCGGCCCACATCAGGAACACGGTGCCGACGACGACGCCGGCCGCGACCGCGGGGAACAGCCGCCACAGCGTCGGCCAGTGGGCGTGCCGGCGGTAGGTGAGGACGGCGAGTACGTCTCCGGCGATCAGGATGGGCAGCAGCACGCCGGTGGAGGCGCGGGCGGGCAGCACGGCGGCGAAGATGGCGAGACTGACCGTGTTGGCCCCGCTGACGGCGGTTTTTGAGAAGCCGACGAGCAGGGCGGCGAAGGCGAGCGCGGCGAATTCCCAGCCGGTGAGGTGCCAGAGCGTCATGGTGTTCATTGCGGGGACCGATGCTATGTGCAAGCAACGGAGGCCCGTAAGGACCGTCTCGCCTGATGGCTCCCGGGACGGTGGTCAGTGCCTCTCGACCAGCACCGCGCTCCCCTGGCCCACGCCCACGCACATCGTCGCCAGGCCGCGCTCGCCGCCGGTGCGGCGCATCCGGTGGAGCAGGGTGGTGAGGATGCGGGCGCCGGAGCAGCCCAGCGGGTGGCCCAGGGCGATGGCGCCGCCGCTGGGGTTGACCAGGCCGGGGTCGATGCCGAGCTGGTCGACGCAGGCGAGCGCCTGGGCCGCGAACGCCTCGTTGAACTCGGCCTCCCGGAGGTCGCCGACCGTCCAGCCGGCCCGGGCGAGCACCTTGCGTGTGGCGGGGACGGGACCGATGCCCATGACGTCCGGGTGGACGCCCGCGGAGGCGCCGGCGACGTAGCGGCCGAGCGACTCGAGGCCCAACTCGTTCAGGGCCTCCTCGCTGACGAGGATCAGCCCGGCCGCGCCGTCGTTCATCGGGGACGCGTTGCCCGCGGTCACCGAGCCGCCCGCGCGGAAGACGGGCTTCAGCCGGGCCAGCTTCTCCATCGAGGTGTCCTCGCGGATGCATTCGTCGGCGTCGACGACCACTCCGTCGGGGCGGGTCACGGTCAGGAGCTCGTCGTCGAAGTGGCCGCGTACGCGGGCGTCGGCGGCCCGCTGGTGGCTGCGCAGGGCGAACTCGTCCTGGCGCTCACGCGCGATGCCGAAACGGGCGGCGACCTCCTCGGCCGTCTCCCCCATGGCCAGCAGACCGTGCAGTTCCTTCATGGCGGGGTTGACCAGCCGCCAGCCCAGGCGGGTGTCGGCGGTCTCCATGCGGTGCGGCAGGGCTTCGTCGGGGCGGGGCAGCACGAACGGCGCGCGGCTCATCGACTCGGAACCGCCCGCGATCACGATGTCCGCCTCGCCGGCCGCGATGGTGCGGGCGGCGGTGGTGACGGCCTCGAGGCCGGAGGCGCACAGCCGGTTGACCGTGGCACCCGGCACGGTCTCGGGGAGCCCGGCGAGCAGGGCCGCCATGCGGGCGACGTTGCGGTTGTCCTCGCCGGCCTGGTTGGCGGCGCCCCAGTAGACGTCGTCGACGCGGGCCGGGTCGAGCGCGGGGACGTCGGCGACCAGGCCGCGGATCACGGCGGCGGCCAGGTCGTCGGGCCGTACGGAGGAGAGGGCTCCGCGCAGTTTGCCGATGGGGGTGCGGCGGGCGGCCGCGAAGTGGACGGGACGCACGACTGGACTCCTGACCCGACGCCGGTGACCGTAGCGTGACCGGCGGCTCTCTCAATTCTTAATTAGCACCGCTAGTTTTGCACTATAGGCCGCCGGAGGGCCCCCTGGGAAGATCCCGCGAGCCTTCGGCCCGTCCGGCCTCCCCGGCACCCGGGCCGTGTTTGTGCCGTTCGGGCACGGGCACCCGCGCGTTCGTGGAGGAGCTGCGGAGCACACGCGGCACCATGGACGAAGCGAGAAGGAGGAACGGTTCTTCATGACCGTCGTGAGGAGCACCCTGCCCGAGGAGGCACGCCGGGTTTCCTGCGAGGCCCTTCAGGACACCCTGGTGGATCTGCTCGGACTGTCACTGATCGGGAAGCAGGCCCACTGGAACGTCGTGGGTCCGCGGTTCCGTTCGGTCCACCTCCAACTGGACGAGGTGGTCTCGGCCGCGCGCACCCAGGCCGACACGGTGGCGGAGCGGGCCGCGGCGCTCGGTGTGCCGCCGGACGGCCGCCCGGAGACCATCGCCAAGGTCTTCTCGCTGCCGGCTCCCAAGGAGGGCTGGCTGCGCGACTCGGAGGCCGTCGAGGTGATGACGCAGGCTCTGGGCTCGGCGGTGACGCGACTGCGTGAGCGCATCGACGCCACCGAGAAGGCGGACCTGGTCACCCAGGACCTGCTGATCTCGATCACCGCGGAGCTGGAGAAGCAGCGCTGGATGTTCGAGGCGGAGAACGTACCGGGCGACTCCTGACCGCCGCGGCACCCTGGAAGACACGCATGTGAGGGGCACATGATGAGCGACGCCCTCGAAATGGACGCGCTGTGGGAGGACTTCCACCGCGTGGTGAACATGACCTCGGCGGAACTGGCGGCCTGGCTGCGGGTGAGCGACGCCGACGAGACGACGGAGCCGCTGCCCGACCGGGCGGGCTCCGAGACCGGGCAGCACGTTCTCGCCATCCTGCAGAAGCGCCGCACCGACCTCACCGAGGACGACCTGCGGGTGATGGAGGAAGTGGTGGACACCGTCACCGCCCAGACCGACCTGGAGAACGAGCCGTTGGCCGAGGACACTCCCCGTCGCCACCGTCTGATGACGCTCGGCCACGATCCGCTCAAGGCCTGACCGTGACCCGCCGGGAGGAGGAGCGGGCCGTGGTGCGCGCGCTCCTCGACGCGCACGGCGAGACGTACGCGCAGGAGGCCGGCATCGAGCTGCGGAACACGCCGCAACCGCTGTACCGGCTGCTGGTGCTGGCTCATCTCCTCAGCGCCCGTATCAAGGGGTCGATCGCCGTGGCCTCCGCCCGTGCCCTGCACGAGGCGGGGCTGCGCGATCCCCGCCGGATGGCCGGCGCCGACTGGCAGGAACGGGTGGACGCGCTCGGCCGGGGCGGTTACCGGCGCTATGACGAGCGCACCGCGACCCAACTGGGTGAGGCCGCCGAGCTGGTGACCGAGCGCTGGGGCGGGGATCTGCGCGGACTGCGCGCGGAGGCGGACGGCGATGTCGGCGAACTGCGCCGTCTGCTCCAGGAGTTCCCGGGCGTGGGTCCCACCGGTGCCGACATCTTCCTGCGCGAGGTCCAGCGTGTCTGGCCGGAGGTGGCCCCGTACCTGGACGACAAGGCCCTGCGGGGCGCGCAGCGGCTGGAGCTGCCGCGGGACCCCGAGCGCCTCCTGGAGCTGGCGGAAGGCACCGAACCGGCGGTGCTCGCGGCGGCGTTGGTGCGGGCGGCGATCGACAAGGACGTCGCCGAGGACACCCTGAGCCACGCCGGCTCCGGGTGAACCCTGCCGGCCCGGGCGGCCCGTCCCCCGTTCGCGGGACAACGTGATCACCACGCGGCACAATGGCCGAAGTGGTCCGAACGGGCCGTCGGGCGAGGGAGAGGGATACGGACGTGAGTGGGAGCCACACCCCGCCGAGCGGGTCGGCAAGGCTGAACACCGGTGTGGCGCACAACGCGCGCGTGTGGAACTACTGGATCGGCGGCAAGGACAACTACGAGGTCGATCAGCGGGTCGGCGAGCACGTCGCCTCGATCATCCCGGTCATCCGGGACATCGCCCGCGCGGACCGGGACTTCCTGGGCCGTGCGGTGACCCATCTGACCCGTGAGCACGGGGTGCGGCAGTTCCTCGACATAGGCACCGGGCTGCCGACCGCGGACAACACCCATGAGATCGCGCAGCGCATCGCGCCGGACGCGCGGATCGTGTACGTCGACAACGACCCGATCGTGCTGGTGCACGCCCGCACCCTGCTGACCGGCAGCGGCGAAGGGGCGACCGACTACATCGACGCCGATGTGCGCGACCCGGACGCGATCGTGACGCGTGCGGCCGCGACGCTGGACATGACCAGGCCGGTCGCGGTGATGATGCTCGGCATCCTGAACTTCGTGCTCGACACCGGCGAGGCCCGTGACATCGTGCGCCGGATCATGGCGGCGGTGGCCCCGGGGAGCTTCCTGGTCCTCACCCATCCCACCTTCGATCCCGAGGTCGGCGGCGAGATGCAGGTTCCCGCCATGGAGTTCTGGAACGAGAACGCCACTCCCCCGATCACCGCCCGCAGCGCCGCGGACATCACCGCGTTCTTCGAGGGCCTCGAACTGATCGAGCCCGGCCTGGTCTCCTGCTCGCAGTGGCACACCACGTCCGACAACGCCGTCGTGGTACCGCAGTACGGCGCGGTGGCCGTGAAGCCCTGACCGTTGAAAGTATGATCAAGCAATGTCTGACATGACCGAAACCACGCCGGGCTGGCTCTCCTCCGACGATCTGGAGATGGCACGCGCCCAGATGCCGATCCTGTACGTCGAGGCGGTCCCCGTGCGTGTCGACGACAGCGGCGAAGTCACCAGCGTCGGCCTGTTGCTGCGCATAGGGCCCGACGGAACGGTCAGCCGGACTCTCGTCTCCGGCAGGGTGCTGCACCACGAACGGGTCCGTGACGCCCTCCTGCGCCATCTGGAGAAGGACCTCGGCCCGGTGGCCCTGCCCCGCGTCCCCGCTTCGCTGCAGCCGTTCACGGTCGCGGAGTACTTCCCGACGCAGGGCATCACCCCGTTCCACGACCCGCGTCAGCACGCGGTGTCGCTGGCGTACATCGTGCCGGTGACGGGCGACTGCCGGCCCCGTCAGGACGCTCTGGACCTGGTGTGGTTCAGCCCTCAGGAGGCCGTGTCAGCGGCCGTCCAGAGCGAGATGCCGGGCGGGCACGGGGTGCTGCTGAAGCAGGCGCTGGCCCACGCGGGCTGTGTGATCTGAAGGGCTGGTCACCCGCGCTCCGGGTGTGTCAGGTTGGCCCCGGTCGACGGGTCGAAGACATGGGCCTTGCCCATGTCGACCCGGAGTTCCAGGGGTGCGCCCTCGCGGGCGCGGGTGGCGGCGTCCAGCCGGGCCACGATCTGCTGGGCCGTTCCGGCGCCGGTGTCGCGCAGTCCCGAGTCCGTGGCGAGTTCCTCCAGTTCGGCGGTGGTGACCGGACCGCCCTCGGCTTGGAAGTAGACGTACGCGTCCGAGCCCAGGGACTCCAGTACGTCCACCGTGGCGGTGACGACGGGGCCGTCCGTCCGGCGGGCGAGGCTCGCGTCCTCGAAGGCCTCGGGACGCAGCCCCACGATGACCTCCCGGGGCGCCTCCCGCTGTTCCAGCTCCCGGCGCGCGCGGTCGTCGAGCGGCAGGTCGCCCAGCGGGGTGCGCAGACTGCCGGCGGACAGGGAGGCGTGGAGGAAGTTCATCGCCGGGGAGCCGATGAAGCCGGCGACGAACAGGTTGCGCGGCATGTTGTAGAGCTCGGCCGGGGTGCCGACCTGCTGGACCACGCCCTGGCGCATCACGACGACGCGGTCGCCGAGGGTCATCGCCTCGGTCTGGTCGTGGGTGACGTACACGGTGGTGGTACCCAGACGGCGTTGCAGCCGGGAGATCTGGGTGCGCATCTGCACGCGCAGCTTGGCGTCCAGGTTGGACAGCGGCTCGTCCATGAGGAACGCCTTGGGGTCGCGGACGATGGCCCGCCCCATGGCCACCCGCTGGCGCTGGCCGCCGGAGAGGTTGGCCGGCTTGCGGTCCAGGAACTCGCTCAGGTCGAGCACCCGGGCGGCCTCCTCCACCTTGCTGTCGATGGTCGCCTTGTCGACCTTGGCCAGCCGCAGCGGGAAGCCCATGTTCTCCCGCACGCTCATGTGCGGGTACAGCGCGTAGCTCTGGAACACCATGGCGACGTCCCGCTCCTTGGGGGCGAGGTCGTTGACGACCCGTCCGCCGATGCGCAGGGTGCCCTCGGTGATGTCCTCCAGGCCGGCGATCATGTTCAAGGTGGTGGACTTGCCGCAGCCGGAGGGGCCTACCAGGATCACGAACTCGCCGTCGGCGATCTCCAGGTCCACGTCCCGCACGGCGAGGGATCCGTCGGGATAGCGCTTGGTGACTGACTCGAGGACGATCTCGGCCATGGGTGGTGCCTCCTTGCCTTCATGCTCAACCCTTGACCGCCCCGGAGGTGAGTCCGGCCACGATCCGCCGCTGGAAGAGCAGGACGAAGATGATGATCGGGACGGTGATCACCACGGCCGCGGCGGCGATGGACCCGGTGGGCTGCTGGAACTGCGAACTGCCGGTGAAGAACGCGATCGCGGCGGGCACCGTGCGCGCGGACTCGGTCGAGGTGAGCGAGATCGCGAACAGGAAGTCGTTCCAGCAGAAGATGAACACGAGGATGGCCGTGGTGAACACGCCCGGCGCGGCCAGCGGCACGATGACCAGCCGGAAGGCCTGCGCGGGAGTGGCCCCGTCCACCTTGGCGGCCTTCTCGAGGTCCCAGGGGATCTCCCGGAAGAACGCCGACAGCGTGTAGATGGCCAGCGGCAGCGAGAAGGTCATGTACGGGATGATCAGCCCGGCCCAGGTGTCGAAGATCCCGATGATCCGCTCGATGTTGAACAGCGGGGACACCAGGGAGATCGGCGGGAACATGGCGATCAGCAGGGACATGCCGATGAGGACCTGCTTGCCGGGGAACCGCAGCCGGGCCACGGCGTAGGCGGCCATGGTGCCGAGGAGCACCGCGATCACCGTGGCGATGAGGGCGATGCCGATCGAGTTGATCAGCGCCCGGGTGAACTCGGAGGTGGCGAAGATGCCCCGGTAGTTCTCGAAGGTCCAGTCCCGGGGGATGTAGTTGCCGTCGGTGAGGGTGCCCGGGTCCTTGAACGACAGTGCGGCGATCCACCACACCGGGAACAGGGCGTAGAGCACCACCACCACGTTCACGACGGCCCATCGGGTCGCGTGGGTCCTGCCCGCGGCGGCCATCAGCGCTTCACCTCCGCGCCCGGTGCGGCCGCGCCGAACAGCTTGACGAAGGTGAAGGCGATGATCCCGACGCAGAGGAAGATCAGGACCGAGATCGCCGACCCGATGCCCAGGTTCAGCGCGGTGAACAGGTTGTCGTAGCCGAGGATGGACAGGGAGCCGGTGCCGTGGGCACCCGAGGTCAGGACGTAGATGTTGTCGAAGATCCGGAAGGCGTCCAGGGTGCGGAAGAGCAGGGCGACCAGGATGGCCGGTTTCATCAGCGGCAGCATGACCTTGGTGAACCGCTGCCAGGGGGTGGCACCGTCGACCATGGCGGCCTTCAGGGTTTCCTCGGGGACCAGGGCCAGGCCCGCCAGGAGGAGGAGCGCCATGAACGGGGTGGTCTTCCACACCTCGGCGAGGATGATCAGCCACAGCGCGGGCCACTGTTCGGTGAGCGGGGCGTCACCGGTGGGCAACAACGAGGCCAGGTAGCCGAGTTCGGGCGTCCAGGCGTACTGCCAGGAGAAGGCGGCGACGACGGTGACGATGCCGTACGGAATGAGGACCGCGGTGCGGACCGTGCCACGCGCGAAGAGGGTGCGGTGCATCACCAGCGCGAGGCCCATGCCGAGAACCAGTTCGATGGCCACGGACACGGCGGTGAGGAACAGCGTCACCCAGAAGGCGTCCCACCAGAACGGGGAGGTCAGCACCGCCCCGTAGTTGTTCAGCCCGACGAACTCGGCCCGTGCGGGGAAGCGCAGGTCGTAGCGCTGGAGGGAGAGGTAGACCGCGTAACCGATGGGATAGGCGGTCACGGCGGCCATGACCAGGACGGCCGGTGCGCACAGCAGCAGGCCCAGCCGGCGCTCCTGCCTGGCGCCGGCGGAGAGCGCCTTCCTGCCGCCCGCCTTGTCCTTCGTCGGCTCTGCCATGGTGCTCACGGGATCACGCCCTCGGATCGCAGGGCCTGGTCGATCTGTTCCCCGATGGTGTCCACCGCGCTCTCGGGCCGGATGGCCGACGGCGGGGACAGGGTGTGGGAGACGGCGATCGACACGTTCTGGTAGGCGGGAGTGAGCGGCCGTACGCTCGCCCTCTCCAGTGAGGACAGGACCTCCCCGGAGAAGGGGTACTGCTTCTTGAACGACGGGTCGTCGTAGAGGGCGCGCAGGGTGGGGGGCAGTCCGCCCTCGAGCGCGGCGGTGAGCTGGTTCTCCCGGTTGCGCAGGCACAGGGCCGCCTCGAAGGCCAGGTCGGGGTGGCGGGAGTAGGCGCTGACGGCCAGGTCGATGCCGCCGATGGTGGGGCGGGCGGGTCGGCCGGCGTCGACGCGGGGGTAGGGCGCCCAGCGGAAGTCCTTGAACAGGCGCGGGTTGTTGCTTCTCATCGACGGATAGACGAACGGGTAGTTGACCTCGAAGGCCGCCACGCCGGACTCCATGGCGAGGCGGTTCTGGTCCTCCATCTGGTTGGGCAGGGAGGGGTCGGCGGCCGGGGAGTTGGCGAGGTCGCGCATGATCGAGGCGGCCCGTACGGCGGGCGGGCCGAGGGAGGGCTCGGTGGCGCTCGGGTTGAGGATGGTGCCGCCCGCACTGTTGATCAGGGAGTTGAACCAGACGGTCAAACCCTCGTACTGGGCTCCCTGGATCTCCACGTAGTGCGGCCTTCCCTGCCGGGCGAGCTCGCGGGACATGTCCAGCATCTCGGCCCAGGTCGTGGGCGGAGTGGGCACCAGGTCCCTGCGGTACCACAGGAGTTGCACGTTGGTGTTGTACGGGACGGCGTACAGCCTGCCCTTCCAGGTGGCCGTCTGGAGGGGGACGCGGAGGGTGCCCTCGGTGGCCCGGCGCTTCATCTCCCCGGTCCACTCCCGGATCCAGCGGGCCTCGGCGAATTCGGCCGCCCAGGTGACGTCGAGTCCCAGGATGTCGAGGGAGTCGTCCTCGGCGGCGAGTCTGCGCACCAGCTGCTCACGCTGGCCGTCGGCGGCCCGGGGCAGCTTGTTGTAGCTGATCCGGTAGCGGCCGCCGGAGGCCCGGCTGCACCGGTCGGCGGCCTGCTGCAGGGCGCCGGAGTCGTCGGGGAAGTTGTACCAGTTCAGGGTGGGGCGGGAGGTGTCGTCGGTGTCACCGCCGCAGGCGGCGAGCGTCGACGCCAGCAGGGTCAGGGCGACCAGCGCACGCGTCCGCCGCGGCCTGCCGGTACCTCCGCGCCTCACGTGCACGCGCTCCACACCTCGCTCCCGGGATCGCGGCGCGGGTGTCGAAACCCCGCGGCGGTGCCTACCCGGCGAACGCTAAGCAGTACATAGGGCGACATCAAGGACATCGGTCGACGATTCGCTCACGGGTGTCCGCGCGGGCGAGCGGCGCACGGACGGCTGTTCAGCCGGCGGTACCGCCGGGAGTCACCAGTCCGGTCTCGTAGGCCACCACGACGGCCTGGGCACGGCTGTCGAGGTCGAGCTTGGTCATGGTGCGGTTCAGATGGGTCTTCACGGTCGCCTCGCTGATGAAGAGCTGTTCGGCGATCTCGGTGTTGGACAGTCCCCGCGCCGTGAGCAACAGCACCTCGCGCTCCCGGGCCGTGAGCGCCTCCAGCGACGCCGGGGAGTCCGGCACCGGCTCCGAACGCTGGACGTACGCCTCGATGAGCCGGCGGGTCACGCTCGGCGCGAACAGCATGTCGCCTCGTGCGACCGCGCCGATGGCCTCCAGCAGGCGCTCGGGTCCCGTGTCCTTGAGGAGGAAGCCGGAGGCTCCGGCGCGCAGGGCGGCGTACACGTACTCGTCGAGGTCGAAGGTGGTGAGCACCAGTACGCGCGGCAGCGCGGGACGTTCCTCCGACGGTCCGGGCCCCGGCGGCGCGGCGGCGGCCTCGGCGAGGATGCGTTCGGTCGCGGTGATGCCGTCCATGCCCGGCATGCGGATGTCCATCAGGACCACATCGGGCCGGGTGCGGGCAGCGCAGGCGACGGCGTCCGCACCGCCAGTCGCCTCCCCGACGACCTCCACCCCGGACGCGGCCCGCAGCAGGGCGACGAGCCCCGCGCGGATGAGGTCCTGGTCGTCGACCACGAGCACCCTGATCATCCCCGTAATCGATTCCCTCATTTCCCGGCGGTCCGCGCCGCGGTGGGAAGCGTGAGGCACACCCGGAAACCACCGTCGGCGCGCGGACCGACGTCCACCGTGCCGCCGTAGAGCCTGGCGCGTTCCCGCATGCCGATCAAGCCGTGCCCCGCCGACGGCGGGACGTTGGCCGGAAGCGATCGCTCCCGTCGCCCGTCGTCGGTGACCGTGACGGTCAGGTCCCGCGGACCGTAGGCGACCACGACGACGGCGTCGGCGGGGCGAGCGTGTTTGATCACGTTGGTGAGGGCTTCCTGCACCACGCGGTAGGCGCACAGTTCGACACCGGGCGCCAGTGACCGGGGAGTTCCCTCCGTACGCAGGTCCACCGGGACACCCGCCGCTCGGACCCGCTCGACCATGTCACCGAGCCGGGACAGCCCGGGCATCGGCGCATACGGTGCCGCCTCCGCGTCCCCCGGCTCCGCGCCGCCCTCGGGCCCGGTGCGCAGCAGCGTCAGCATGCGGCGCAGTTCGCCCAGCCCTTCTTGGCTGGTTTCGCTGATCGTGCGCAGGGCCGCGCGGGCGGTGTCCGGTGCGGAGTCGAAGACGTAACTCGCCAGTCCTCCCTGCACGTTGATCACCGACATGTGGTGGGCGACCACGTCGTGCAGCTCGCGGGCGATGCGCCGCTGCTCCTCGGCGACGGCGCGGCGCATCCGGTCCTGCTGCTCGCGCCGCAACTGCTCGGCCAGTTCGGCCAGCCGGTCGGCGCGGCGGGCGGACACCTGCGCGGCGACGCCCGCCCGGCAGCCGACGGCCGGGAAGACCGCCGCCTGGGCGAGCACGGCGGGCGTGGCCTGTCCGGCCCGCCAGCCGGCGTACACCCATACGGCGCCCACCAGCACCGTGCAGACGACCGCCGGGCGCAGGCGGCGCAGCGAGGCGACCGTGTACAGGGCGAAGAACGGGCCCATCGAGTTCACGACGGGCCAGTAGTCGAGGGTGATGAACAGCGCCCAGGCCGAGCCGCTCACCGCGAAGACGGTGAGCGGGGCGCGTCTGCGCAGCGCCAGTGGTGCGTTGACCAGGCAGGTGAGGGCGATCCCGAGGCCGTCCTGGGCCTGCCAGCCCGCCCCCGGTTCGGGTTCGCGGCCGAGCAGGACGGCCACCACGGTGAAGGCCACCGCGATGGCGGTGTCCAGCCAGAGGTCCCGACGTTCGATCAGCCGTTTGATCCAGCGCACGGGCGCAGCGTACGGCTACGGCGGCGTCCCGGCCGTCGGTTCCGCGCAGAGCGGGGCGAGCAGCCACCTCCCCCTGTCATGCCCAGTCCTGGTCATGGGTGACTTCGTGCCCGCCCCCCTGCGGCCCCCGTCGGCGGGGTGTCCCCCGCTCCACGACAGAAGGTAGACCGTCCGCCGCGGGGGATCGTCAGCCCACCGGTTGACGATCCGGGTAAACCCTGGCGGTACATGGTTGCGGGCAGGGGCCGGCCGGTGTGTGCGGAAACGGCGAAGAGGCCGTACGGTTCTCCCCGATACGGCCTCTGACCTGCGTCTCAGCAAGTCGGGACGACAGGATTTGAACCTGCGACCCCTTGACCCCCAGTCAAGTGCGCTACCAAGCTGCGCCACGTCCCGTTGCCCGTCTGACCTGGGGGTTCCCCCGGCCGAACGCGCACGGAAACCATACCGCACTCGGGGCGGTGATCGCGCACTCGTTTACCGTGGGCGGCGGCGCTTGACCTGAACCTTGGTTGAGGTTGAACGATGGCCGTATGACGATCACAGAGGAACGCACACGCGGGTACGGATACACGGATCTGCCGGCCCTGATGGGGCTGATGACCGGCGACGAGAAGCACGGTCCGGCCGCGACCTCCACGCTGGACGTGCTGTGGGTGCTGTACGACCGGGTGCTGCGGGTCGGCCCCGGCCGGATGGAGGACCCGGAGCGGGACCGGTTCCTGCTGTCGAAGGGACACGGGCCGATGGCGTACTACGCCGTGCTGGCGGCCAAGGGGTTCCTGCCCGTCGACTGGCTGCCGGGGTTCGGCTCCTACGACTCCCCGCTCGGCCACCACCCCGACCGCATGCTCGTGCCAGGGGCCGAGATCGGCAGCGGGTCCCTGGGACACGGGCTGCCGATCGCGGTCGGCACGGCGCTGGGGCTGCGCGCCCAGGGGCTCGACGAGCCGCGGGTGTGGACGCTGATCGGGGACGCCGAACTCGACGAGGGCAGCAACCACGAGGCGATCGCCTTCGCCGGTCCCGCCGGTCTGGAGCGCCTGCACACCGTGGTCGTCGACAACTCCTCCGCCTCCTACCCCCGGCCGGGCGGCATCGCCGCGCGCTTCGAGGCGGCCGGCTGGTCCGCGGTCACGGTCGACGGCCGTGACCACGAAGCGCTGTACGCCGCGTTCACCGCACCGCATCCGGGCAGGCCGCACGCGGTCGTGGCCCGGGTCGAGCCGAAGAACGCGTGACGCGTCCCTGACCCTGCCCTTCTCCTTGCCCTTCTCCCTTCCTTTCTCCCTCCCTCCTTCCATCCGTCCGTCTTTCCGTCACTGAAAGGACCGGTCCCCGTGGACACCATGCGTGATCGTTTCGCCCCTGTCGTCACCCGGCTGCTCGACGAGGACCCGCGGGTCGCGGTACTGCTCGCCGAGATCGGCGTGGACGGCTTCGCCGAGGCACGGCGGCGCCACCCGGACCGGGTGGTCAATGTGGGCATCCGGGAGCAGCTGCTGGTCGGCGCGGCGGGCGGGATGGCGCTGACCGGGCTGCGTCCCGTCGTGCACACCTTCGCGAGCTTCCTGGTGGAGCGGCCGTTCGAGCAGGTCAAGCTGGACCTCGGGCACCAGGGCGCCGGGGCGGTGCTGGTGAGTGCCGCGGCCTCCTTCGACTGGCCGGCCGGCGGGTACACGCACATGGCCCCGGGTGATGTGGCGCTGCTGGACACCCTGGACGGCTGGACCGTGCATGTGCCGGGGCATCCGGACGAGGCCGAGGCACTGCTGCGGCACGCGGTGGCGGCCGGCGACGACAAGGTGTACGTGCGGCTGTCCCTGCAGTCCAACGCGCGCGGGCTGCCTGTGGACGGGGAGCGGTTCCGCACGGTCCGCGAGGGGCGCTCCGGGGTCGTGGTCGCCGTCGGGCCGATGCTCGACGCCGTGCTCGATGCCACGGAGGGCCTGGACGCCACCGTGCTGTACGCCACCACCGTGCGGCCCTTCGACGCGGCCGCCCTGCGCCACGCGACGGCGGGCGCCGGGACGGACGTCGTGCTCGTGGAACCGTATCTGGCGGGCACGTCGACGGCCGCGGCGAACGACGCGCTGGCCGATCTGCCGCACCGGGTGCTGGGGCTGGGCGTGGGGCGGGCGGAGCTGCGGCGGTACGGCCGGATCGACGAGCATGTCGCCGCCCACGGGCTGGACCCCGAGTCCCTGCGGGCACGCATCGGCGGGTTCGTCGGGGCGGGCGGGCCGGTGCCGGTGGGCGCGTGACGCGACGGCGGTTCTCAGTGGGCGGAGGGCAGCCCCAGCCGGGGGTGCGCCTCGAGGAGGCGTGTGGGGGCCGCCTGGCGCCAGGAGTCGGCGAGGATGTCGCGCAGTTCGCCCTCGTCCTCCAGGGCGGAGAGGCGGACCCTGACCCAGGCGAACTGTGCCTCGTGGCCGGCGATCCAGAACTTCTCCGGTTCGGCGAGGGCCAGTTCGTCGCGCTCCTCCTTGGGGCAGCGCACGGCGATGGAGGTCTCGTCCTCGGGCAGGGTGGCGAACATCTTCCCCGCCACGCGGAAGGTGGGCATGCTCCAGGCGGTCTTCTCCGTCGTGTCCGGCAGGGACAGGGCGATCCGTCGTACGTCTTCGGCATCCGGCATGGCAGGCACGGTAGCGGCCGCCACTGACAATCACCCGCCCGGCGGGCGCGGGGGGCCGGGAGGGCCTCCGCACGGACGACCACACCCGCGAGGTCCGTGCCGCGCAGCGCCGGGCGGGGCCGCGTCCGCCCCCGACGCGGGGAGCCGTGGCCGGGAGGCCGCCGGCTACGCCTCGGCGGCCGCCGCGCGGAGCGCGTCCAGCACCGGCCGGATCAACGGATGCCCCTCGGCTCCCCGGCGCACGGCCGCGAACACCCGACGAGTCGGCGCGACACCGTCCACCGGACGGACGACCACACCCGCGAGGTCCATGCCGCGCAGCGCCGAGCGGGGCACCAGGGCGACGCCCACGTCAGCGGAGGCGAGGGCGACCACCGCGCGGAAGTCGTCCGAGGAGTGCTCGAGGCGGGGCTGGAACCCGGCGCTCTCGCAGGCCAGCACGACCACGTCGTGGCAGGGGTTGCCGGGGTAGGGACCGATCCAGGGGTCCTTGGCCAGCTCGGCCAGCGGCACCTCGGCGGTGTCGGCCAGGCGGTGGGTGACCGGGACGACCGCGTCGAAGGGTTCGGCGTACAGCGGCAGGTGGGCCAGGCGCGGGTCGTCGGCGGGGGGCGCCCCGCGGTACTCGACCGCCACGGCGACGTCGACCTGCCGGTCGAGGACCATCGGCAGGCTGGCGTCCCCCTCGGCGTCCTGGACCCGGATGCGGATCCCGGGGGCCGACGCGGCGAGACGGGCCACCGCGGGAGCGACGACCTGGGCGATGCCGGTGGCGAAGGCGGCGACCGTGACGGTGCCGGCCTCCCCCGACCCGTAGGCGGCCAGTTCGGCCTCCGCCCGCTCCAGCTGCGCCAGGACGGCGTTGGTGTGGCTGAGCAGGATCTCGCCCGCCGGGGTGAGCCGTACGCCCTTGGCGCCGCGCTCGACGAGGCGGTGGCCGGTCTCCTGCTCGAGCGCGGCGAGCTGCTGGGAGACGGCCGAGGGGGTCAGATAGAGCGCGGCGGCTGCCGCCGTGACCGTGCGGTGGTCCGCCACCGCACGGAGGATGTGGAGCCGCCGCGCCTCGATCATGAGAGCGATTGTCTCAAATCGCTCGGTGTGTTCCGCTCAGGCGTCGAGTTCCGCCCGTGCCGCGACGAAGGCGTCCACCGCGCGGTTCACGTCGTCCGTGGAGTGGGCGGCGGACAGCTGGACGCGGATCCGGGCCTGCCCCTGCGGCACGACGGGGTAGGAGAAGCCGATCACGTAGACGCCGCGCTCCAGCAGCAGCTCCGCCATCCGTCCCGCGCGGGCCGCGTCGCCGATCATCACCGGGGCGATGGCGTGGTCGCCGGGGAGGACGTCGAAGCCCCCCTCGGTCATCCGGCGGCGGAACAGGGCGGTGTTCTCGGTCAGCCGGACGCGCAGGTCGTCGGCCGACTCCAGCAGGTCCAGGACCTTGAGGGAAGCGGCGGCGATCACCGGGGCGAGGGTGTTGGAGAACAGGTACGGGCGGGAGCGCTGGCGCAGCAGGGCGACGATCTCCGCGCGGGCGGCGACATAGCCGCCGGACGCGCCGCCGAGCGCCTTGCCGAGGGTGCCGGTGATGATGTCGACGCGGTCCATGACGCCGTGCAGCTCGGGCGTGCCGCGCCCGCCGGGGCCGACGAAGCCGACGGCGTGCGAGTCGTCGACCATGACCATGGCGCCGTGCCGGTCGGCGAGGTCGCAGATCTCGTCCAGCGGGGCGACGTAGCCGTCCATGGAGAAGACGCCGTCGGTGACGATCAGCGTGCGGCGGGCGCCGCCCTCCGCGGCCTCCTTGAGCTGCCGCTCCAGGTCGGCCATGTCGCGGTTGGCGTAGCGGAAGCGGCGGGCCTTGGACAGCCGGATGCCGTCGATGATCGACGCGTGGTTCAGCGCGTCGGAGATCACCGCGTCCTCGGGGCCGAGCAGGGTCTCGAAGACACCGCCGTTGGCGTCGAAGCAGGAGGAGTAGAGGATCGTGTCCTCCTGGCCGAGGAACGCCGAAAGCCGCGCCTCCAGCTCCTTGTGGACCTCCTGGGTGCCGCAGATGAAGCGGACGGACGCCATGCCGTAGCCCCAGCGGTCGAGGGCCTCGTGGGCGGCGGCGACCACCTCGGGGTGGTCGGCGAGCCCGAGGTAGTTGTTGGCGCAGAAGTTGAGGACCTCGCCGGGGCGGCCGCCGGCGGTGACGTTCACGGTCGCGGACTGGGGGGTGCCGATGACGCGCTCGGGCTTGTGCAGGCCGGCGGCGCGGATCTCGTCGAGGGTGGCGCGCAGGTCGTCGCGCACGGAGTCGAACATGACGGGGCTCCTTGGGAGGCGGATGACTTATGCGGTCCAGTCGAGGATGACCTTGCCGCCCTTGCCGCCGGCCGCGTCCTCGAACGCCGCCTCGAAGTCGCGGTAGGAGTAGCGGCCGGTGATCACGGGGGCGAGGTCGAGGCCGCCCTCCAGCAGGACCGACATGGCGTACCAGGTCTCGAACATCTCACGGCCGTAGATGCCCTTGATGGTGATCATCGAGGTGACGACGCGGGCCCAGTCGACCGGGAACTCCTCGGCGGGCAGGCCGAGCATCGCGATCCGGCCGCCGTGCGTCATGTTGTCGATCATGTCGCGCATGGCCTCGGGCCGGCCGGACATCTCCAGGCCGATGTCGAAGCCCTCGCGCAGTCCGAGGGCGTGCTGCCCGTCGGCGATGGTGGACTCGGCGACGTTCAGCGCCAGGGTCGCGCCGATCTTGCGGGCGAGCTCCAGACGCTCCTCGCTGACGTCGGTGATGACGACGTTGCGCGCACCGGCGTGCCGGGCCACGGCGGCGGCCATCAGACCGATCGGACCCGCGCCCGTGATCAGGACGTCCTCGCCGACCAGCGGGAAGGAGAGCGCGGTGTGCACGGCGTTGCCGAACGGGTCGAAGATCGCTGCGACGTCCAGGTCGACGGGGACCCGGTGCACCCAGACGTTGGTGGCGGGCAGCACGACGTACTCGGCGAAGGCGCCGTCGCGTCCGACACCGAGGCCGACCGTGGCCCGGCACAGGTGCCGGCGTCCGGCGAGGCAGTTGCGGCACTTGCCGCACACGAGGTGCCCCTCGCCGCTGACCCGGTCACCGGCCTTGATGTCGCCGACGTCCCGCCCGGTCTCCACGACCTCGCCGACGAACTCGTGCCCGAGGACCAGTGGCGTACTGATCGTCTGCTGGGCCCAGCCGTCCCAGGACCGGATGTGCAGATCGGTACCGCAGATACCGGTGCGCAGCACCTTGATCAGCACGTCGCCGGGTCCGACGGCGGGCTCCGGGACGTCCACGAGCCACAGCCCGGGCTCCGCCTTCTCCTTGACCAGCGCCTTCAACGCTACGGCTCCTGAGGGTGAGTCCCGGCCGCCGGGCACGCCGAAGCGGCCCCGGTCCGGGAGGAGGAGTGGAATCGCACAGCAATCTGCCGTACAACACCCTCACGGGTCCATCGAGGTTTTCTTAAGCGCGGCCACAGCTTTGCTTCACACGGTCACCCCATCGGCGGCGCCGGGGACCTCACAGCGGCAGCCCCTCGTCCGCCGGCCGCTCCAGCCGCGCGGCGAGATCCGCGGCCTGGGCCTTGATGGCGGCGAGCCCCGGCCGGCCCCAGGCCCGCGGCCGGATGTCGGTGACCGAGACGGTGCCGAGCACCATGCCGGTGCTGTCGATCAGCGGCGCGCCCAGATAGGAGCGGATGCCGAACTCGTCCACCACCGGATTGCCCGCGAACCTCGGGTAGTCGCTCACGTCCTCCAGGACCAGCGCCTTGCGCCGGGCCACCACATGGGGGCAGAAGCCGTGGTCGCGGGGCAGCACCCGGCCCAGCAGGGCACCCGTGCCGTCGCCGCGCACGAACGGCGCGACGGCCGGTGTGTGCAGACCCGCGAAGAACTGCCCGTCCTCGCCGAGGAAGTTGACCATGGCGTAGGGCGCCCCCGTGAGCTCCGCGAGACCGTGGGCGAAGGCGTCGAGCGCGGGCTCGGGGTGGTGTCCCAGTCCCAGGCCGCGGAGCCTGCCGGTGCGGGCCGGGGCCTCCTTGTCCTCGGGGGTGAGCAGCAGACGACCTGCCGGGCGGGGCGGGTCGTAGCTCATGGGCGGGCTCCCAGGGTGTGGGCGAAGGTCATGTACGGGCTCCGAGGGTGTGCGGGGATCACATCGGGAATCACATGTGGGCGCCATACCCCGTGGCGGCGGCCGGGGCGTGGACGATGAGGTGCCGGACGAGGGTCAGCAGGGTCTGGACGCCGGAGCTGGAGATCCGGGCGTCGCAGCGGACGACCGGGACCTCGGCGGGGAGGTCGAGGGCGGCCCGCACTTCCCCGGGGTCGTAGCGGAACGCGCCGTCGAACTCGTTGACGGCGACGATGAATCCGAGGCCGCGCTGCTCGAAGAAGTCGACCGCCGCGAAGCACTCCTCCAGGCGCCGGGTGTCGGCGAGGATGACCGCCCCGAGCGCGCCCTCGCAGAGCTCGTCCCACATGAACCAGAAGCGTTCCTGGCCGGGCGTGCCGAACAGGTACAGCACGTGCTCGGCGTCGAGGGTGATGCGGCCGAAGTCCATGGCCACGGTCGTCTCGACCTTGTTCTCGATGCCGTCGAGGTTGTCGGTGCCGGCGCTGACCGTGGTGAGGAGCTCCTCCGTGCTGAGCGGCGCGATCTCGCTGACCGCGCCGACGAAGGTCGTCTTGCCCACGCCGAACCCGCCCGCCACCAGGATCTTGAGTGCGGTCGGGAACAGGTCGTCGCCGTGGGCCGTGCCGGCGCCCCGGTCAGAGCTGTCGTCGTAGTCCATCGAGCACTGCCTCCAGTAGGGCCCGGTCCGTCGGGTTGTGGTGGAACGCGGGGGGTTTGTCGGTCAGCGCCCCGCATTCGACGAGGTCCGCCAGCAGCACTTTGGTGACGGCCACCGGCAGCCTGAGATGTGCGGCGACCTCGGCGACCGGGACCGGGGCGCGGCACAGGTCGAGGGCCTGCGCGTGCTCGGGGCCGAGATAGCCGAGGGGGGTGGCTCCGGTGGCTCGCACCTGCGACAGCAGGTCGAGTGCGACGGTGGGGCGGGTCCGGCCGTTGCTGACCGTGAAGGGGCGCACCAGCCGGCCGGCCGCGTCGTCGAGCCACGGCCCGTCACCGGCCGCCGTCACGCTCAAGGCCTCATCGCCGGGGGTTCGACGCCCGGCTGCCGCGGGGCCGTCATCAGATACGGGCGGACGGACTTGACCAGCATGGCCATCTCGTAGCCGAGCACGGCGGCGTCGGCCTCCCGGCCGGCCATCACGGCCAGACAGGTGCCGGAGCCGGCGGTGGTGACGAACAGCAGCGTCGAGTCGAGCTCGACGACGACCTGACGGACGTCGCCGCCGTCGCCGAAGCGGATGCCGGCGCTGCGGCCGAGGGAGTACAGGCCTGAGGCCAGGGCGGCCATGTGGTCGGCGCTGTCCGGGTCGAGGCCGTGCACGGACTTCACCAGCCCGTCGCAGGACAGCAGTACGGCGCTGCTCGTGTGCGGTACGCGTTGCACGAGGCCGCTCATCAGCCAGTCGAGGTCGGATACCTGGGCGGTCGGCGCATCGCTCGCCATGGTGGATCGACTCCTTGGGGTACGAAGGTCTGCGGGAGCGCTGGGGGTGGGGGTGGGCAGGCGGGTGGTCATCCGGCGGGCGCGCTCCCGTCCTGCCGGGCCGTGTGGTCGGTGCGGGACAGGGCCGTCGTCGGCCGCGGGGTGGCGGACGGCTCCTGCTGGGACTCCGCGAGGCTGACGCCCCGTTGGAAGGCCGCCATCAGATGGGGGTCGTGGCCGGCGACGTACTCGGTGTCCTGGCGCGGTTCCGGTCTGTCGCGCAGTTGGGGTGCGATGTGCTCCTGGGCGCGCCGACGGGGCAGTTGGGGCCGGCTCATGGTGCCGCGCACCGTGGTGCTGCGCGGGGTGAGGGGCGTGGTCCCGTCGTCTTCGGGGGCGGCCTGGCCGCCGTGGCGCACGCCGGGTACGGCGTCGGCGGGGGTGGGGCGCACCTCGCGGGCACCGCGCAGGGGCAGGGGCGGGGGGCCCGCTCCCTGGTCGGGGGCCGGGGCCGGGGGGCGGGGTCGGGTGACGACCGGGGTCAGGGGCGCCGCGGGTGCGGGGGCGGGTGTGCCGCCGTGCGCGGTGCCCGGCCCCTTCACGGGCACGGGGACGGGGACGGCGGGCATGTGACGGCCCGTCGGGACGGGGCCGCTGCCGCTGTCGGGCGGCTGCTGTCCCGCCTCCGTGGTCCGCCCGCCGCCCGCGGCGCCCTGCTCCGTACCGAGCAGTGCCTGCGGCACCACGAGCACGGCCTGGACCCCGCCGTAGATGTTGGTCTGGAGCCGGACCTGGATGCCGTGCCGCTTGGCGAGCTGGGAGACCACGAACAGGCCGATGCGGCCGTCGGCCAGCAGGCTGGCGACATGTACCTGGTCGGGGTCGGTGAGCAGCGCGTTCATCCGGTCCTGCTCACCCACCGGCATCCCGAGTCCGCGGTCCTCGACCTCGACCGCGAGTCCGGACGTCACGAGGTTGGCCCGCAGCAGTACCTGGGTGTGCGGGGCGGAGAACACCGTGGCGTTCTCCACGAGTTCGGCCAGCAGGTGGATGACGTCGGCGACTGCGTGCCCGCGCAGCGTGCCGTCGATCGGGGGCACGAGCTTGACCCGCGAGTACTGCTCGACCTCGGCGATCGCCGAGCGCAGCACCTCGGTCATGGAAACGGGGTTGCTCCACTGGCGCCGGGAGACCGCTCCGCCGAGCACGGCGAGGTTCTCGGCGTGGCGGCGGATGCGGGTGGCGAGGTGGTCGACGTGGAAGAGCCCCTTGAGCAGATCGGGGTCCTCCATCTCGTTCTCCAGCTCGTCGAGGAGGGAGATCTCGCGGTGCACCAGGGACTGCAGACGCCGCGCGAGGTTGAGGAACACCTCGAGTTTCTGTTCGCTGCCCGTCTGGCTGGAGAGCTGCGAGGCCTGCACGACGGCGGTGACGGCGCCGTCGTGCGCCCGGGTGAGATCGGCGGCGAGGAGGTCGAACTCGTCGGCGTCGTCGGGAGCCTGTTCGGCGCGCCGTGTGCGTGGGGGCGGGGCCTCGCCGTGGCGCAGTGCCTCGACGAGGGCGTGCAGATCGACCTCGCGCCGGGCGGTGCTCCGGCGCAGGGCGCCGATGCGGTCGTACACTGACCGGGCGGCGCGGTCGGCGGCCACGGCGGCGATGACGATGCCGGCACAGGTCACCGACGTGGCACCGCCGAGCACGACCCACAGGGTGGGGCCCGGCCGCACTCCGGTGGAGCGGACGGTGAAGAGCACGGCCGCGCAGGCGCTGAGCGCCACCGCGACGGGCGGCAGCACGGCGAGGCGCAGCAGTTGGGGCCGTATGTGCGTCTCGGGGACGGTGGGAACGGTCCGCGCGGGCGGGCGTCCGTGCCGTCCGCCCTCGCGCCTCTCCGGGCGGCCCGCCGGATGGGTCCGGCGGGCCCGGGGGTCGCCGGAGTTCGTGTCGCCGCGGTCCGGCACACGGGCCACGATCGTGGTGCCGACGGGCGCCGGCGTGTGGATCGTGCCCTGAACTCCGGCCGGACCCGGGGCGCCGGCCGGGCCCGGGCGCCGGGGCCCCTCGCCCCGCCGACTCCCTCGTCCGCCTTGTGGCTGCACGTACCGGTCCCCGCTCCCTGATCCCGATCTCATCGACGCGGCCCCGCGGCGCTACGCGCCCTGCGGTGTGAGCCGTCGCGCCTTCCGACCGACACTCACCGTAGTCGCCACCGCATCATGTGCGGTGGGCAGTTGACAAACTCATGCGGACAGCATCGCGCTCTGGTATGAGGCGTCGTACGACAGACCGATAACCGTTCAGCACTGGGGATCAGGAGGGGACATCGGGCGGTCAACGCTGGTCACGAGCGGTCATCGACAGTCGGGGCGAGCGAAGACACCCTGTGCCGCTCACGGCACCGGCACCCCTCCCGGCCTTCGGAACCGGGCTTTTCAGGGGCTCGGGTCAGCCCTTGGGAGCACCCCGACCCTTCGGCCAGCACTTCACTCTCAGTGACGGACAAGCGGGGGCCCTACGCCCGGACCGTGCCCGTCGAGGTCACCAGGACTCCGCGGTCGCGCAACCGCACCAGTTCTTCGTGGTCGGGCGCGGCGTCCGTGATCAGACGCCGTACGGAGTCGACGGGGCAGATGCGGGCGAAGGTGGCCCGGCCGATCTTGGAACGGTCGGCGACGACCACGGCCTCGGAGGTGCCCGCGAGGAAGGCCCGGTCGGTGGCGGCCTCCAGCGGATCATGGGTGGTGCAGCCGCGCTCCACGCCGATGCCGTCCACCCCCAGGAAGGTGATGTCGGTGTGATAGTCGGCCAGCATCTTCTCCGCGCCCGGGCCGACCAGTTCCCAGGTCCTGCTGCGGGCCTGACCGCCCGTCACCACCACCCCGACCTGGGGGTGCGGCACCATCTCGGCGGCGATGTTCACAGCGTTGGTCACGATCGTGACGGGTCCTCGCCGAGCCAGCAGCCGGGCGATCTCCGTGGTCGTCGTCCCGCCCGTGAGCCCCACCACCGCCGACTCGGGCACGAGGTCCAGTGCCGCCCTCGCGATGTCCCGCTTCTCCGCGTGGAACCGCTCCTCCCGGCGCCTCAACGGCAGTTCGACGCCGGCATCACCCGCGACCGCACCGCCGTGGGTGCGCTGGAGCAGTCGCTGTTCGTCCAGGTACTGCAGATCCCGGCGGACCGTGGCATCGGACACTTCCAGCCAGGCGGCCAGCCCGGCGACGTCCGCGGCGCCGTGCTCGCTCACGTACTCGAGGATGCGCAGGTGCCGCTCCGTCCTCAGCGCGCGGCGGTTGCGGTCCGCGACGTCGCGATGCTCCGGGTGCGCTCCGGCCACAGGTCCTCCCCTTGTGCTGCGGCTGCCGAACAGGCCGTCGACGCGGCGTCGCAGGCGGATCGGACGGGACTCCTGCACGCCGCGCGGCAGGACCCGGCCGCTCGATCCGAACACTGTCGAGCAGAAATTGCGCAGATTCAAGCTATTGACGCTGACGGAACCTGGCCTGTTTACTCCGGGGCACGCCGAAGTCGGAGCACTTCCGCGTCAGAGGTACGCCCAGCCGGTATGCGGCCCTCCCTGCCGCAAGCCCGGACCGAGTCGCCAGGTCGCCCCAGGGGCACCGAGGCGGGGACGTGCCCCCGCAACACGGAGCTCGTCCATGAGTCTTCTGGCAGCAGCCCGTTCCCGAACCGCCCTGGCCGCGGTCGTCCTTGCCGCGGGCGCCGGGGCGCTCCTCGTCCCCGGGGCCGAGGCCGCCGAGTGGGCCCCGCCACCGGCCGGCGCCGGCTTCGACTACCAGATCGGAAAGCCCTACGACCCGCCCTCCGGGGTGACGGTGGTCAGCCGGGACTGGAAGAAGTCACCGGCAGCGGGGCTGTACAACATCTGTTACGTCAACGCCTTCCAGACCCAGCAGGTCGGGGAGGTGGACGGTCCCGACGACTGGGACCAGGACCTGTTGCTCAGGAACGACGACGGCGACGTGGTCATCGACGAGGACTGGAACGAGGCGATCCTCGACATCACCACCGACGCCAAGCGGCAAGCCGTCGCGACAAGGATCAACGAGCAGATCGACACCTGCGCCGACAAAGGGTTCGACGCCCTGGAGCTGGACAACTACGACACCTACGCCCGGGACGTCGTCGCGGGCAGGATCACGGCCGGCGATGCTCAGGCCTACATCCGTCTCCTGGCCGACCACGGTCACACCAAGGGCCTGGCCGTCGGTCAGAAGAACACCGTGGAACTGGCCCCGTACCACGACCGGAACGGCCTCGACTTCGCCGTCGCGGAGGAGTGCGGTGACCCGCGGTGGAACGAGTGCGCCGACTACGTCGAGGCGTTCGGCGACAACGTCATCATGATCGAGTATGCCGACGAGGGCATGGCCAACGCCTGCGCGTTCGGTGATCGCGTGAGCGTGGTGCAGCGTGACCGTCCGGTCCTGGCCCCGGGCGAGGTGGCCGAGGAAACGGACGACGACGGCAACGTCCAGGTCATCGAGTACGTCCGCAGAACCTGCTGACAGCCGTCCGTCGCTCCTCCCCTTCCCCCACCTCGTGCTCCCCTCCCCCCTCCCTGACGACCTGGAGGTTGACATGGCCCGACCTGACGACGGTCCGTCGCGCCGTGGCGTGCTCGGCAGCGCCGGTGCGACGGCGCTCGCCGCGGTGGCCGGTACGACGCTCTCCGCCTGCGGCGGCGGGAACGGCGAGTCCGCCGACGGCACCGTCCGCATCGAGATGTGGCACGGCCAGGCGGACACCGCACTCAAGACGCTGAAGGACCTGGTGGCGGACTTCCACCGGGCACATCCCAAGATTCGTGTGAACCTGGGCGGCGGTGTGATCGCCGACGCCATGCTGCAGAAGGTGACCGCCGGTCTCGCCTCCGGATCGGCCCCCGACATCGCCTACATCTTCGGGTCCGACCTGGCCAGCGTGGCCCGGTCGCCGAAGCTGGCCGACCTGACACGGACCACCGGGGCGGGCCCGGTGCCATGGAAGCAGTACTGGCCCGCCGCCCGCGACGCCGTCACGGTCGACGGCAAGGTACGCGCCCTGCCGGCGCTGGTGGACTCGCTGGCCGTGGTCTGCAACAAGAAGGTGTTCAAGGCGGCCGGCGTGGACCTGCCCGAACCCGGCTGGAGCTGGGACGAGTACATCGACACGGCCAGGCGGCTGACCGACCGGCGCAGGAACGTGTTCGGCACCGGATGGCCCGGCGCGGGCGACGAGGACACCGTGTGGCGCATCTGGCCCATGGTCTGGGACCTCGGCGGAGACGTAGTCACCGAGGACGGTCGGCGGATCGGGTTCGCCGGGGAGCCGGGGCGCCGCGCGCTGGAAGTGGTGCGGGCACTCGTGGAGAACAAGAGCTGCTACGTCGACCCCAAGCCGGGCGGGGAGCAGATGTACCAGGTGTTCGCGGGGGGACGCCTGGGCATGGTCACCACCGGCCCGTGGCAACTGCCCGACATCCAGCAGGCCGGCATCGACTACCACGTGGTCCCGCTGCCCGGCTTCCACGGGCAATCGGTGACCATATCGGGCCCCGACACCTGGGCGGTCTTCGACAACGGACCCGCGCGGACGAAGGCCGCGCGCACCTTCGTCGGCTGGCTCAACCAGCCCGGGCAGGACGTACGCTGGGCGATCGAGGCGGGGAGCCTGCCCCTGAGCCGCCCCACGGAAGACCTGCCGGAGTGGCGGGAACACACCCGCGAGGTACCCGGGCTGGCGGTCTTCACGGACGCCCTGGCCACGGCGCGGGTACGGCCGGTGATCCCGGCGTACCCGAAGATCTCCGAGGCGGCGGCCGAGGCCGTCACCTCGGTGCTGCTCGGCAGGAGCAGTCCGGAGAAGGCCCTGCGCGCGTGCGCCGACCGGGCCGACGCCGCACTCGCCGCCGAGATGTGAGGAGCGCGTCATGCCACGCCCCGCTCCGCTCACCGTCGCCCCGGACGCCCGCAGGGCCGCCGCTTCCCCTCGGCGGCGCACGCGCCGCGAATCGGCCACGGCATGGGCCTTCGTCTCGCCCTCGGTCGTGGTGATCGTGGGGCTGAGCGTCGTACCCGTGCTGTGGTCGCTGATGCTGTCGTTCCAGTCCTCCGACCTGCTCACCCCGAGCCGCTGGGTGGGGCTGGACAACTATCACCAGTTGTCGGACGACCCCCGGTTCGCGCAGGCCGTGCGCAACACCCTGCTGTACACCGCGCTGTACGTCCCGCTGAGCATCGTGCTCGGGCTGGTCCTCGCGCTGGCGCTCAACCGGCGTCTGCGGTTCACGGGGCTGTACCGGACGCTGTTCTTCGTGCCGTTCGTGATGTCCGCGACGTCGCAGGGCGTGCTGTTCTCCTTCATCTTCGACCCGGAGTTCGGAGCGGCCAACTCCTTGCTGCACCGGATCGGCATCGGTTCGCAGGGCTTCTTCGCCGACCCGTCGCAGGCGCTCCTCTCCCTGGTGGCGGTGTCCGTGTGGAGCGGTACCGGCTTCTGTGTCGTCATCTACCTGGCCGCACTGCAGGGGGTGCCGAAGGAACTCACGGAGGCGGCCCGTCTGGACGGGGCGGGCCACCGGCAGGTGCTCGGCCATGTCACGCTGCCCCACCTGGCACCGGTCAGCGTCTTCCTGGTGCTGTGGCAGACGATCAACGCCCTGCAGGTGTTCGACCTGGTGTACGTCACCACCAAGGGCGGTCCGCTCGGCGCGACCACGGTGATCGTGTACTTCATCTGGGAGCAGGCGTTCAAGAACTTCACCGCCGGCTACGGTGCGGCGGCCGCGTACGTCCTGGCCGTGGCCCTGCTGCTCGCCGCGGTCGGTCTGCGGCTGGCGCGGCGCGGCAGCGGTGTCCGGCCGGCGAGGGGAGCCGGAGCATGACGCTGCTGTCCGCGGGCCGACGCCGGGAGACCGGCCGTCCCGACCACGCGCACAAGCTCTCCGGGTCCGTCACGGCGCGCCGCCGCGGACGCTCGCGGCTGCCGTTCAGCCCCTGGCATCTGGTGCTCGCTCCGCTGGCTCTGCTGTTCGCGGTCCCTCTGGTGTGGCTGGTGCTCAGCTCCCTGATGAGCAACGCCGAGATCAACAGGTTCCCTCCGGCGCTGTGGCCGTCGGAGGTCGACACGGGCGGCTACCGCTTCGTGACCGGCAACGCCATGTTCCCGCGGTGGTTCGCCAACTCGCTGATCGTGTCCGGGGCCGCGGTCGTCTCCAACCTGGTGCTGGGCACCCTCGGGGGCTACGCCTTCGCCCGGATGCGGTTCGGCGGTTCGCGGCTGCTGATGGGGCTGATGCTGGCGACCATGGTGGTGCCGTTCCAG
Source organism: Streptomyces malachitofuscus (assembly GCF_055571035.1). Taxonomy (NCBI): domain Bacteria; kingdom Bacillati; phylum Actinomycetota; class Actinomycetes; order Kitasatosporales; family Streptomycetaceae; genus Streptomyces; species Streptomyces malachitofuscus. The sequence continues at coordinate 141,842 of NZ_JBVIGA010000022.1, forward strand.
CTGACGATGATCCCCACCTTTCTGGTGATGAAGAACCTGGGGCTCATCGACACCCTCGGCGCCCTGATCGTCCCGTCGCTGGTCACCCCCTTCTCCGTGTTCCTGCTGCGCCAGTTCTTCCTTGGTCTGCCGCGCGAGCTGGAGGAGGCCGCCTGGATGGACGGCTGCAGCCGGATGGGGGTGCTGTTCCGGATCGTGCTGCCGCTGTCCCGGCCGGCTCTGGCCACCGTGGCCGTGCTGACCTTCCTCAGCACATGGAACGACCTGTCCTGGCCGCTGATCGCCATCCACCACGAACCGCAGTACACGCTGCAGCTGGGGCTGACCACCTTCCAGGGGCAGCACAACGTCCAGTGGTCGGCGGTGATGGCGGGCAACGTGATCACGGTCCTCCCCGTGCTGGTCGCCTTCCTCGCCGCGCAGAAGACGTTCATCCGGTCCATCACCTCCAGCGGGCTCAAGGGCTGACGCCTCCCCGCCCGTTCCGCTCCCTTACTCCCGAGGACGCTTCATGCCACGCAGTTTCGACCTGCTCGTCGTCGGCGACGCCAATCCGGATGTCGTCGTCGGCCCGCTCACCGAACCCCTCGCCTTCGGCCAGCGCGAACTCCTGGTCGACGGCGGCACGCTGGCCCTGGGCGGCTCGGCCGCCATCACCGCCTGCGGGGCCGCCCGGCTGGGCCTGGACGTGGCCTTCGCGGGCCGCGTGGGCGACGACCACGCCGGCCACTACGTCCGCGACCGGCTCGCCGCGCGCGGCGTGGACGTCGACGCGCTGCGGATCGACGACTCCCTGCCCACCCCGCTCACGGTGTGCGTCACCCGGGACGGCGACCGCGCCGTCCTCACCGCACCGGGCACGCTGTCCGCCGTGTCGGCGGCCGACGTGCCCGCGCGGCTGGCGGCCTCGGTCCGCCACGTCCACGCCGGCTCGTTCTTCCTGATGCCACGGCTGGCCGCCGGGCTCCCCGGGCTGTTCGCCGAGGCCAGGGCCGCCGGTGCGACCACCTCGCTCGACACCAATGACGACCCGTCGGGCCGCTGGGACCCGGCCGCGCTCACGGCCGTCCTCGCGCACACCGATGTGCTGCTGCCCAACGCCCAGGAGGCGTGCCGTCTGGCCGGCACGGCCGTCGGCCCGGCGCAGGTGGCGGACGCCGCACGCGCACTCGCCGGCCGGGGCCCGCTCGTCGTCGTGAAGAACGGGGCCCACGGCGCGTTCTGCGACGACGGAACGGTCGTGCACACCGCCCCCACGGTCCCGGTGCGGCCCAGCGACACCGTGGGCGCGGGCGACAGCTTCGACGCCGGTTTCCTCACGGCGCGGCTCGCCGGCCGCTCCGTCGCCGAGGCACTGGCCGTCGCCGCGGTCTGCGGTGCCCTGTCGACGCGCCGCCCCGGCGGTACCGACGCCCAGCCCACCTGGGACGAAGCCCTGTCCCACCTCGACCCGCAGAAAGCCGGCTCATCGTGAACGTTCCCAGGATTGTCCTCGTCGGCGCCGGCAGCGTCGTCTTCACCCAGGGGCTGCTCGCCGATCTGTTCGCCTTCCCGGAACTGCGCACCGCGCACATCGCCCTGCACGACATCGACGCGGAACGGCTGGCCACCGCCGAGGCCGCCGCGCACCACATCGCCGGCCGCCGGGGTGCCGCACCGACGATCACCGCTCACGCGGACCGCCGCGCAGCGCTGTCCGGAGCCGACTTCGTCGTCAACCTCGTACAGATCGGCATGGTCGAGGCCACCAGGATTGACTTCGAGGTGCCGGCCCGGTACGGCGTCGCCCAGACCATCGGCGACACCCTGGGCATCGGCGGCATCTTCCGCGCTCTGCGCACGTTCCCCTTCCTCAAGGCGCTGGGTGACGACATGACCGAGCTGTGTCCGGACGCCTGGCTGCTCAACTACACCAACCCGATGGCCATGAACGTCCAGTACCTCACCCGGGCCACCGGACTGCGCCACGTGGTGGGGCTGTGCCATTCGGTGCACTGGACCGTGCACGACCTGTGCGAGCTGGTGAAGGTCCCCTTCGAGGAGGTGACCTACCTCGCGGGCGGTGTCAACCACCAGGCGTGGATGCTGAGATTCGAGCACGACGGCGAGAACCTGTACGAGCGGCTGGACGCCCTGATCGACGACGATCCCCAACTACGGCGGAGGGTGCGGGTCGACATGTACCGGCGGCTGGGCTTCTACCCGACGGAGACCAGCGAGCACTCGGCCGAGTACGTGCCGTGGTATCTGCATCACCCCGCCGAGATCGAGCGGCTCCGGCTGCCCGTGGGGGCGTATCTGGGCATCGTGGCCGAGAACATGACGGCGTACGAGCGGACACGCGACGCGCTCGCCACGGGTACGGGGCTGCCCGTCGAGGGGACCATGGAGTACGCCCCGCAGATCATCCACAGCATCACCACGGGCACCCCGCGCACGGTGTACGGCAATGTGCCGAACCGAGGCCTGATCGAGAACCTGCCCGCCGGGGGCACCGTCGAGGTGCCGTGCCTCGTGGACGGGTCGGGGGTGCGACCCACCCGCATCGGCGCGCTGCCTCCTCAGCTGGCCTCCCTCAACCGTGCCTACCTCGGCATGAACGAACTGGTGGTACGGGCGGCGCTGGAGGACGAGCCGCGGCACATCCGGCATGCCGCCATGGTGGACCCGGCGACGTCGTCCGCGCTGCGGGTCGAGGAGATCTGGCGACTGTGCGACGACATGGTCCTGGCCCACGCCGACCGGCTCCAGCCGGCCCTGCGCGCCACGCTCGGGACCTGAGCCCGGCTCGGAGCGTGGTCGCGGTTCACCTCACCGGTCGCCGGCGAGGTCGAGGTCGCCGCTGCGCGTCCCGTCCGGGCCCGGAGCACTCCGGGAACGACGCCACAGACGCGGGACGGGCCGGGACACGGCCCGCCACCAGGGCTCCTCGGGCACCTGACCCGCGGGCTCGAACGGCTCGCCCGGACGCGGGAAGGCCACCGCCTGGCCGACCTCCCCGGCCGCGTCCTTCATCCACTCCCCCGGCTCCGCCCACGCGTGCGGCGCCAGGTTGAAGGTCGCCCAGTGGACGGGCAGCAGCACGCCGGCCGCCGCGCCGCCCTGGAGGTCCAGATGCGAGCGCACGCCCTCCTCGGGGGTCATGTGGATGTCCGGCCAGAAGTCCGAGTACGCGCCGACCTGGATCATCGTCGCGTCGAACGGCCCGTGGTCGGCGCCGATGTCCCGGAAGCCCTCGAAGTAGCCGGTGTCGCCGCTGTGGTAGATCCGGTGCTCCTCGCCGGCGACCACCCAGGAGGCCCAGAGGGTGTGCTGGGTGTTGCGCAGGCCCCGGCCGCAGAAGTGGCGGGCCGGGGTCGCGGTCAGGGTGAGACCGCCGATCCTCGTCGTCTCGTGCCAGTCCAGTTCGCGCAGCCGGCCCTCGGACACGCCCCAGCGCTCCAGGTGCGCGCCCACGCCGAGGGGCACGGCGAACAGGGTGTCCGTGCCGGCCAGTGCCTTGATCGTGGGCAGGTCCAGGTGGTCGTAGTGGTCGTGGGAGATCACGACGACGTCGACCGGGCCGAGCGCGGCCAGCGGCAGGGGCGCGGGGTGCAGCCGCTTGGGTCCGGCGAAGGGGAACGGCGAGCAGCGCTCGCCCCACACGGGGTCGAACAGGACCCGGTGCCCGTCGATCTCCGCGAGCACGCCGGAGTGGCCCATCCAGGTCAGGCGCAGCCCCGTGACGGGCGGGCGGGAGATGTCCGCGACGGTGGTGGGGTGCACCGGGATGTTGCCCGTGGGGGCGCGGCGGGACCGGCTGTCCTTGTCGAAGTAGATCTTCGCGAGGTCCCGCGTGGAGCCCGAGGGGCGGATCCGGGCGGTGCCGCCCGGGTTCTGGAACACGCCGTCCTTGAAGTGCGGGGATCTGCGGATGCGGGCCATGCGCTCACCACTGGGGTCCGCGCCGAAGGCTTCGGGCCGCAGGGCGCGGAGCCCGGAGCTCTGGATACGGTAACCGGCCACGGTTCCTCCCGGTGGAGTCGGTCAGGCTTTCCATTATGTGCGGACGGTGCGGCACTGCGGCGCGGGGTGCGCCTGCGGCCGCGGTGACGGCCGGCGCACCATGAACACGTCCACCGCGTCCTGCGTCTCCGTGGTGAATCCGTGCCGCTCGTACAGTCGCCGGGCCGGGCTGCCCCGCAGCACGTTCAGCCGGACGGGGTGACCGGCCCGGTCGCACCGCTCCAGCAGGTCGCCCAGCACGGCCGAACCGATGCCCCGGCCTTGAAGCGCCGGGGCCAGGTAGAAGTGCTCCAGCCAGTGGCAGTCCCCGGCGGGACGCAGTGCCACGCAGCCGGCGAACGCGCCCCCCGCCTCGATCACCCGGGTGTGGGCGGGGTCGAACCCGTCCCGCAGCCGCTGCCGCACCCGCCGCGCGTCGTACCGGCCCAGCCGTTCCAGGTCCGCGCGCAGCGCCACCGCGCGCAGCTCGGCCACCGCCTCGACGTCCGACGCGGCGGCCGGCCGCAGTTCCCAGTCCCCCATGATCGCCACGCTACCGCGCGGGCTCTCACGCCACCGAGGCGATCCGCACCTTGATGTCGTCCGGCGACAGCGTGCCCTTGGCGGTCACATGGTCGCCCGAGGACTCGCCGCGCAGACGGCGGCCGATCCACGGCACCAGGTACTCGCGGGCCCACTGGACGTCGTCGCGGCGGACCTCGAAGGTGCCGCGCGCCGGCAGGGGCGGCCAGGGCTGCTCGGGGTCGGCGGGGACCTCGAGGCCGAGCGCCAGCCCGGCGCGGAGCGCCACACGGGTGTGCCCCTCGGGCGACAGGTGCAGCCGGTCGGCGTCCCAGGCCCTGCGGTCCTGGACGCTCTTGAGGGACCACAGGTCGAGCACCGGGCAGCCGTAGCGGTCGGCGACGGCCCGCACGTGCCCGTTGTACGTGGCGATCTTGCCGCGCAGGTGCCTGAGCAGCGGGACGCCGCGGGTGTCGAACCCGGTCGTCACCAGGACCGTGCCGGACACGGCCGTGAGCGCGGCGACCGCCTGCTCGAAGCGCTCGGCGACCTCGTCCGGGTCGGTGCCCGGGCGGAGGATGTCGTTGCCGCCCGCGCAGAACGAGACCAGGTCGGGGGCGAGTTCGACCGCCCTCGGAAGCTGGTCCGCCATGATCTGGTCCAGCAGCTTTCCGCGCACCGCGAGATTGGTGTACTCGAAGTCTCCTTCGGGCCGGCGGTCGGCGAGAAGCACGGCGAACCGGTCGGCCCAGCCGACGAACGCCCCGTCGGGGCCAAGGTCGCCGACGCCCTCGGTGAAGCTGTCCCCCACCGCCACGTACGACCCGATCACTCTTCTGCTGTCACTCTTCGAATCGTCTGCCACAGCAGGTCATGATTCACCTTGGAATGTGACCTACGCGACCGTAGGCGAGGGTTGACGTGCGGTGAGATAAGCCACTCTCAAAATATTGACCAACTCCGGAATACACCGGAGGCCGGACCCGGGGATCGGGGTCCGGCCTTCGGTGCGCGTGTCAGGAAGGTCGCCGCAGGGTGTCAGATGGAGACGCCCTTGGAGCGGAGGTAGGAGATCGGGTCCACGTCCGAGCCGTAGTTCGGGGTGGTGCGGATCTCGAAGTGCAGGTGCGGACCGGTCGAGTTGCCGGTGGAGCCGGAGAGACCGACCTGCTGGCCGGCGCTCACGGTCTGGCCGGCCGAGACCGACAGCGAGGACAGGTGGGCGTACTGGGCGTAGTGGCCGTCGCTGAGCTGGATGACGACCTGGTTGCCGTACGCGCCGGCCCAGCCCGCGGAGACGACCGTGCCGGAGCCGACGGCCTTCAGGGAGGTGCCGGTCGGGACGCTGAAGTCGACACCGGTGTGGTAGCCGCTGGACCACATGCTGCCGGCCACCTTGTAGGCGGTGCCGACGCCGCCGCCGGGCACCGGGGAGCTGTAACCGGAGGCGGCCTGGTTCGCGGTCGTCTGCGTGGAGGCCTTCGGGGTGAACTGCTGCGCCGGCTTCTCGGCGGGCTTCTCGGCCTTCGGCGCGGCAGGCTTCGGCGCGGCGGGCTTCGGGGACGCCGGCGAAGTGGACTTCTTCGGCGTGCTCTTGGCGGCCTCGCCGTCGATGGAGAGCTTCAGACCGGGGTGGATGAGTGCCGGGTCGTCGCCGACGGCCTCGCGGTTGTCCGCGTAGAGCTGCTTCCAGCCGCCGTCGACGTTCTCCGTCTCGGCGATCTTGGCCAGGTAGTCGCCGGCCTTCACGGTGTACGTGGGGGACGCGTCGCTCTTTTCGGCGGTGGCCTTGTGGCCGCCGGCGGAAAGGGACTGGACGGCCTTTTCGGGAGCCGTCTGCGGCGTGGCGGCGTGCGCGCCGGTGGCGCCGAGAAGCGGCAGGGCGAGTGCGGCGCCACCGGTTCCGGCGACGGCGATGGAGCGGGCGAAACGCTGAGCCTTGGTACGGCGGTGCTTACCCTTCGCGGGCATGACGAATTCCTCTCCGGCGCCTACGAGGTGAGCTGTCGGGTTCGGACTGGAGATGTCCGGCCGCGATGTTTCACGCGACTTAACCCCAAGCCGTTCCGGAGACCGGAACAGGCAGTCTTACCTGTGGGTCCCCCGCTCCTGCCGTACACGGGTCAGTGTGTGCGGGCTCCGGGCGGCGGCAGGATTAGGCGTCCGTCCGGATCGGTGGCGAACGTAAGCGACCCGGACGCGACGGGACAAGCGGAGGTTCCCCGCGAAGGCGCCTTTTCCGTGATCCACAGGAGGAATTGACGTCACCGAGCGTCAACCGCGATGGGTATTGCGCCCCGAATTCCCTTGTCGTTCCGCTTGATTACGTGAGCATGGCGACAACACATCGTCACGGATATGACGATGCTCACGCACCCCACTCCCATCTCTCTTTCTTTCGGGGCACGTTATGGCGAAGTTACCTAATCGGACAGAACGCCTTATTTGTATGATCACAGGCGCCGCAGCCGGAGCACCGCGACTCCAGGTCGCCCCGCAGACCGGTGTGCGGTCCGTGATGCGCGAGCACGGCACCGCGGTGCACTTCGCCCGTTTCGCGGCATTTGCAGGAGGCGGTCGGATCGACTCCACTCAGCCGGAGCGGGGGAACGGGTTCCCCGAAGTGCTGCGACTGGAGGCAGGCGAGGACGACGGTCCCCTCGCCGAGGACGTACCGCACCGCGCTCAGCCCGCCCTCCGGCGGGCGCAGCCGGTACAGGTCCCCGCGCTGCACGACGGGCCGGATCTCCTTGTAGAGCGCGACCCGCTCCCGGGCCTCGGCGAGCTCCTCCTCGGTCCACCGCGCGAGGTCGCCGCCGATGCCGAGCACTCCGGCCATGGCGCTGACGAACCGAAAACACAGGGAGCTGATCCGCCCGCCCGGCATGACGTTCGGACTGTCGGTGACCCAGGCGGCCATCACCCGGGCCGGATGGAGCCGGCTGAAGCCGTGCCGGATGGCGAGCCGGTCCAGCGGGTCGGTGTGGTCCGAGGTCCACACCTGGCCGGTACGGGAGAGGATGGCCAGGTCGATCCGGCCGCCACCGCCCGAGCAGGACTCGAAGGCCAGGGTCACCCGGCGTTCGACCAAAACCGGGGGCCGCCCTCGACCGGGTACTCCTCGCGCCCGTCCAGCCGGGACTCGAACGGCCACTCGTCCGGCAGCGGACGCCGGGCGAGGGCCTCGGCGTCGGCGAGCTCGATCATCGGACCCCAGTACAGATGCACCAGTTCGTCCCGGTCCGTGACATGGATCGCGTACGCACTCGCCGGACCCGACAGCAGCCAGGTACGGCCGTCCGCCGAGACCTGCGTCACCGGACCTCCCCCAAGCCCGCGCAGAGCCGATCGGACACCAACATCATCCGGGGCGGCGGATCGGCCGGGCCATGCCTGTGGACAACTCATTGCCCCAGGCAGTCATGTCGTATCGTCGAGTGACGCCCGCCGACGAGCAGCGGCGGCGACGCCGAGTGGGAGGAGTCCCCGTGACGCAGCAGATCCCGTCGACCGAGCCCGAGCTGGCCGGAGTGCGCAACTTCCGCGATGTGGGCGGACTGCCGACCGTGGACGGTCGGCGGGTGCGGCACGGGGTGCTGTTCCGCAGCGGTCACCTGGCCCACGCGACCGCGGAAGACGCCGTCTTCCTGTCCTCGCTCGGGCTGCACACGATCTTCGACTTCCGCAACGCGGCCGACCAGAAGCTGGAGGGGCCGGACGTCGAGCTGCCGGGCGTGCGCAATGTGAACCTGCCGCTCAGCGACCCGGCCGACGGCGCCGAGTTCTGGAAGATGGTCCGCGACGGCGACCTGGACCAGCTGCGCTCGATCCTCGCGGACGGCAAGGGCTCGGACCGGATGATCACCTCCTATCGGATGATCATCAAGGAGCGCACCGCCGAGCACGCCCAGGTGCTGCGCTCGCTCGCCGAGGACAGTGTCCCCACGCTGATGCACTGCGCGGCGGGCAAGGACCGTGCGGGACTGTCGGTGGCGGTGACGCTGCTCGCGCTGGGCGTCGAGCGGGACGCGATCGTCGACGACTACCTGAAGTCCAACGCCAGGCACCGCCGTTACAAGGTGCACCGCAGCGGCAGCTCCGCCTCGGCGTACTCCCCCGAGGTCATGGAGCTGCTCAGCCCGCTGTTCGACGCGCGGGCGGAGTATCTGTCGGCCGCCTTCGAGACCGTCGAGGAGACCTGGGGCGGTGTGGACACCTATCTGGAGCAGGGGCTCGGCCTCACCCCCGGGGACCGGGAGCGGCTGCGCGAGCGCCTGCTCGACTGAGGCGGGCACCCGCCCCCGGCGCGTCTACTTCTTGGGGGCCATCTCGAACAGGAAGTAGATGAAGGCCGCGAAGAGGTGCCCCACCACCACGTAGACGAACAGCCGCACCCACAGGGCCCGCGGCAGCTTCTCCTCCATGTCTTTGCCGGTCATGTCGCCTCTCCGTGGATCGGGCCCAGGCACAGGGCGGCCGTGGGACTCTGCAGCAGGGTGTGGACGAACAGCAGCTCCACCCCGTCGGGGTCGGATGCGGCGATACGGTGCGGGGTCAGCGAGTCGAAGTGCGCGCTGTCGCCCGGGCCGAGCCGGTGCAGGACATCCCCGAGGCGCAGCCGCAGCCGGCCCTTGAGGACGTACAGCCACTCCTCGCCGGGGTGGACGCGCACGATGTCGCCCTGGGAGCCGTGCGGCACATGGACCCGCAGGGCCTGCATGCCACGACCGGGTGCCCCGGCCGGCCAGTATGTCCAGCCGCCCGCCGCCGTGGGCTCCATGTCGGCGGCACGGACCACGGCGTCGCGGTCGGTGGGCGCCTCACCGAGCAGCTCGGAGACCGTCGTACCGTAGATCCTGGCGAGGGACAGCAGCATCGGCAGCGAGGGCTGCCGCTGTCCGGTCTCCAGCCGGGACAGATGGGCCGGCGACAGACCGGCGTCGCGGGCGGCGGCCTCGAGGGTCAGGGAGGCCCGTCGCCGCAGGGAGCGCAGCTGGGGCGCGACCGCGGGAAGGGCACCGGCGGGCCCGGTCGGCGGCTCGGCGTCGGAGGAGCTCATGCCTCCATTGAGCCGGAGATTTGCCCCTGCGGCAATTTTCTTGCCTCAGAGGCAAGGCCGGGACGTTCTCCGGTCAGCGGGTGGCGGCCGCCTGCTTCACCAGGGTCCTGCCGAACTCCCACATCAGGCCGCCGTCGTGGGCGTCGTCCATGACCGCGCGGAAGGCGCGCACGAACCGGTCCACGTCCTCCTCGTCGACGACGAGCGGCGGGATCAGTTTGATCACCTCCATGTGATCGCCGGAGACCTGGGTGAGGATCCGGTGCCGTTGCAGCAGAGGTACGACCACCATCTGCGCGAAGAGCCCCTTGCGGGCCGCCTGGAGCATGGTCCAGCGGGAGCGCAGCTTCAGCGACCGGGGCCGGCCGAACTCGATGCCGATCATCAGGCCCCGGCCGCGGACGTCGGCGAGCAGCTCGTACCGGTCGGTCAGGGCGGCCAGCCGGGTCCGCAGCAGCTCGCCGGTGGTGCGGACGTTCGCGATGATCTGCTCGTCCTCCATCACGGACAGCACCGCGAGGCCCGCCGCCATGGCCTGGGCGTTGGCCCCGAAGCTGGCCGAGTGGACCAGCACCCGGTCCATCGACGAGAAGACCTTCTTGAAGATCCAGTCCTTGCCGATGGTGGCGCCCACCGGCACGTATCCCCCGGAGAGCGCCTTGGCCACGCACACCAGGTCCGGCTGCACGCCCTCCTCGTGCTGGTAGGCGTAGAAGTCGCCGGTCCGGCCGAGACCGGTCTGCACCTCGTCGGCGATCAGCAGCGCCTTGTGCCGGTGCAGCAGGTCCTGGGCGGCCCGCAGATAGCCGGGCGGTGCCTCGTGGACGCCCTTGCCCTGGATCGGTTCGACGATCAGCGCGGCGACGTCCTTCTTGCGCAGCTCGCGCTCCAGGGCGTCCAGGTCGCCGAGCGGTACGGCGGTGTCGGGCAGCAGCGGGGCGAACCCGTCGCGGAAGCCGGACTCGCCGTTGACGGAGAGGGAGCCCGCGGTCAGGCCGTGGAAGGCGTGCTCGCAGTACAGGACGCGCGGCCTGCCGGTGACGTACCTGGCGAACTTCAGGGCGCCCTCGACCGCCTCCGTGCCGCTGTTGCCGAAGAACACCCGGTCCAGGTGCGGGCTGTGCGCGAGCAGCTTCTCGGCCAGCAGTCCGGGCAGCGGCTGGCAGTCGAAGCGGGTGAGGTCGGCGAGTGAGGCGTCCAGGACGTCGTGCAGCGCCTTGCGGACCACGGGGTGATGGCGGCCCAGGCCCATCACCCCGAACCCGGCGAGCATGTCCAGGTAGTCGTTGCCTTCGTCGTCCCAGAAGTGGGCGCCCTCGGCACGCTCGTAGACCTTGTCGAAGCCGATGGTGTGCAGCATGCGCGGGAGCTGGTGGTTGAGGTACCTGGTGTGCAGCTCGTAGCGCTCGTCCCCGCGCTCGGCCAGCAGCGCGCCGAGGTCGAACTTCCCGGCCTGTGAGGACTCCGACGCGGACTCCGCGGTGGTCATGCCTGGTGCTCCTGTGCGTCCTGTGGCTGTTTCGCGAGTTCTTCCCCGACGGCGAGGCTCGCGCTGATCCGCCCGGCGATCTCGACGGGCGTGAGGCCGATGTCGGCGAGCACCTCACCGCGCTTGGCGTGCGCGAGGAACTGCTCCGGGATGCCGAACCGGCGTACGGGCACGTCGACCTCGGCGTCGCCCAGTGCCAGCGCCACCGCCGAACCCACCCCGGCGGCCCGGCTGTTGTCCTCGACGACGGCCACCATGCGGTGGCCCGCGGCCAGCGGCGGAAGGGCCGGGTCGACGGGTTTGACCCAGCGTGGGTCGACCACCGTGCACCCGATGCCGCGGGCTTCGAGCAGCTCGGCGGCCTGGAGACAGACCGGCGCCATCACGCCGACGGCCACCAGCAGCACCCCGGGCGCGTCCGCACGGTGCAGCACGTCCATGCCCCCGATCCGGTCCACCGCCGGGATCGCCGGGCCCACCGACTCCTTCGGGAAGCGGAGCAGGGTGGGCGCGTCGTCGACGCACACCGCCTCGCGCAGCTGGGCGCGCAGCTGGTCGGCGTCGCGGGGCGCGGCGATGCGCAGGCCGGGGACGACCTGGAGGACGGACAGGTCCCACATGCCGTTGTGCGAGGGCCCGTCGACGCCGGTGACTCCGGCCCGGTCCAGGACGAAGGTCACCCCGCAGCGGTGCAGCGCCACGTCCATCAGCAGCTGGTCGAAGGCGCGGTTGAGGAAGGTGGCGTAGACGGCGACGACCGGGTGCAGGCCGCCCGTCGCCAGGCCCGCCGCGGACACGGCGGCGTGCTGCTCGGCGATCCCGACGTCCCACACCCGGTCCGGGAACCGCTCGGCGAAGGCACCGAGGCCGACCGGGTGCAGCATGGCGGCGGTGAGCGCCACCACGTCCTCGCGCTCCTCCCCGATCCGGACGATCTCCTCGCCGAAGACGGAGGTCCAGGACGGTCCGCCGGACGGGGCGAGGGGGGCGCAGGTGAGCGGGTCCATCACCCCGACGGTGTGGAAGTGGTCCTCCTCGTGGGCGAGGGCGGGTTCGTAGCCGCGGCCCTTCTCGGTGAGGCAGTGGACCAGGACGGGCCCGTGGAAGCGTTTGGCGCGGCGCAGCGCGGACTCCACGGCCCCGATGTCGTGGCCGTCGATCGGGCCGACGTACTTCAGTCCCAGGTCCTCGAAGAGGCCCTGCGGCGCGAAGGCGTCCTTGAAGCCCTTCTTCGCGCCGTGCAGTGCCTCGTAGACGGTGGAGCCGACCACGGGGGTGCGCTGGAGCACCTCCTTGCCCCAGGCCAGCACCCGTTCGTAGCCGTCCGTGGTGCGCAGGGTCGCCAGATGGTTGGCGAGCCCGCCGATGGTCGGGGCGTAGGAGCGTTCGTTGTCGTTGACGACGACGATCAGCGGACGGTCCTTGGCGGCGGCGATGTTGTTCAGCGCTTCCCAGGCCATTCCGCCGGTGAGCGCGCCGTCGCCGATCACGGCCACGACATGGCCCTTCTCCCCCTGGACCTGGCGGGCCTTGGCCAGCCCGTCGGCCCAGCCGAGGGCCGTGGAGGCGTGGCTGTTCTCGATGACGTCGTGCTCGGACTCCTCGCGGGAGGGATAGCCGGACAGGCCGCCCTTGCCGCGCAGCTTGGAGAAGTCCTGACGTCCGGTCAGCAGCTTGTGGACGTAGCTCTGGTGGCCGGTGTCCCACAGGATGCGGTCCACGGGCGACTCGAAGACCCGGTGCAGGGCGACGGTGAGTTCCACCACCCCCAGGTTGGGTCCGAGATGACCGCCGGTCCTGGCCACCGCCTGCACCAGGAACTCCCTGATCTCGTGGGACAGTTCGCCGAGTTCCTCCTCGGACAGCGCCTTCAGGTCGTGCGGTTGCCGGATGCTCTCCAGGATCGTCACGCTCGGGCCCCCTTCGGATTCCGTGCTCTTCAGCTCACGGTGACGGCCGGCTCCCCCGACGCGGCCCCGTCCTTCTCCATCTGCTCGGCGATCTTCATCGCCTCTTCGATCAGCGTCTCGACGATCTTCGACTCGGGGACGGTCTTGATGACCTCGCCCTTGACGAAGATCTGGCCCTTGCCGTTGCCGGAGGCGACCCCCAGGTCGGCCTCGCGGGCCTCGCCCGGGCCGTTCACCACACAGCCCATGACGGCGACCCGCAGCGGCACCTCCATGCCGTCCAGTCCCGCGGTGACCTCGTCGGCCAGCTTGTACACGTCGACCTGGGCGCGCCCGCAGGACGGGCAGGACACGATCTCCAGCCGCCGCTCCCTGAGCCCGAGCGACTGCAGGATCTGGATGCCGACCTTGACCTCCTCGGCCGGCGGCGCGGACAGGGACACCCGGATGGTGTCGCCGATGCCCTCGCTGAGCAGCGCCCCGAAGGCGACGGCGGACTTGATCGTGCCCTGGAACGCCGGGCCGGCCTCGGTCACGCCGAGGTGCAGCGGGTAGTCGCAGCGCTCGGCGAGCAGTCGGTATGCGTTGATCATGACCACGGGGTCGTTGTGCTTCACGGAGATCTTGATGTCCCGGAAGCCGTGCTCCTCGAAGAGGGACGCCTCCCACAGCGCGGACTCGACGAGCGCCTCCGGGGTGGCCCTGCCGTACTTCTGCAGCAGGCGCCGGTCCAGCGAGCCGGCGTTGACCCCGATCCGGATCGGGGTGCCGTGGTCCTGCGCGGCCCGCGCGATCTCCTTCACCCGGTCGTCGAACTGCTTGATGTTGCCCGGGTTCACACGGACGGCGGCACATCCGGCCTCGATGGCCGCGAACACGTACTTGGGCTGGAAGTGGATGTCCGCGATCACCGGGATCTGGGACTTGCGGGCGATGGTGGCGAGGGCGTCCGCGTCGTCCTGCGTGGGGCAGGCGACCCGGACGATCTGGCAGCCGGACGCCGTCAGCTCGGCGATCTGCTGCAGGGTGGCGCCGATGTCGGAGGTGCGGGTCGTCGTCATCGACTGCACGGACACCGGGGCGCCACCGCCGACCGCCACCGGTCCCACCTGGATCCGCCGCGACGCGCGCCGCTCGGCGAGCGGCGGCGCGGGCACCTCGGGCATCCCGAGCGAGACAGCGGTCATGGCCTCACCCCCGGTTTCCGGAGACGGTCTCGCGCATGGCGCGCAGCGACTCCTTCAGGGAACCCATGGTGGCGAGGACGGCGGTGGGTTCGTAGCCGCAGTGCGCCATGCAGTTGGCGCAGCGCGGGTCCTTGCCGCGGCCGTACTGGTCCCAGTCGGTCTCCTCGATCAGCTCGCGGTAGGTCGGGACGTACCCGTCGCTCATCAGGTAGCAGGGACGCTGCCAGCCGAAGAGCGAGTAGTTCGGGATCGCCCACGCGGTGCACGGGAAGTCGACCTTGCCCTCCAGGAAGTCCAGGAACAGCGGGGAGTGGTTCAGCCGCCAGCGGTTGCGGTTGCCGCCCGCGAAGGCCTTCTTGAACAGCTCCCGGGTCTGCTCCACGCCGAGGAAGTGCTCCTGGTCGGGGGCCTTCTCGTAGGCGTAGGCGGGCGAGATCATCATCTCGTCGACCTTGAGGTCGTCGTTGAGGTAGTTGAGCACCTCCACGACGGTCTGCGGGGTGTCGGTGTTGAAGAACGTCGAGTTGGTGGTCACCCGGAAGCCGCGCCGCTTGGCCTCCTTGATGGCCTCGACGGCCTCGTCGAACACGCCCTCCTTCGCCACCGACTCGTCGTGCCGCTCCCGCAGCCCGTCGATGTGCACCGCGAAGGCGAAGTACGGGGAGGGTGTGAACCTGTCCATCTTCTTGCGCATCAGCAGGGCGTTGGTGCACAGGAAGACGTACTTGCGCCTGGCCACCAGCTGGCGCACGATCTCGTCGATCTGGGGGTGCATCAGGGGCTCGCCGCCGGCGATGGACACCATGGGCGCCCCGGACTCCAGCACGGCGCCCACGGCCTGGGCGACGGGCATCCGCTGCTTGAGCACCCCGGCCGGGTGCTGGATCTTGCCGCACCCCTCGCACTTGAGGTTGCAGGCGAAGAGCGGCTCCAGTTCGACGATGAGCGGGAACTTGTCCCGCCTGCGGAGCTTCTGTTCGGCCAAGTATGTAGCGACCTTGATGGACTGACGCAGCGGCATGGCCATCTGGCTCACCTCCTGGGGAGCAGCAAGGAACGGTGCCATTCATAGAAAGCCGGGAGTACGGATCGAAGGACACGGAAAGCCGATATTCCACCGCGGACCGTGCCGATGCGGACGAGTTCGTGTTCTGGAGCGTCCACGACCACCCGGACGGCCGCAACCGGGCGCTCGCCCGCACGGACGGCGCTCAGGAGCGTGGCCGCCGATTCCATGTCGGCCGCGATCGCGCCGGTCGCGAGCAGATCGGACCGTTCGTGGCCGCGGACGACGTGGTCGGAGCCGGTGAGCGGGCCGGTGTGGACGGTGCGCCCGGGAACGGTGCGCACCAGCTCCTTCACCAGCAGCTCGGTGCCGACACAGGGGACGCTGCCGCGCGGGTCCCGGGTCTCCTCGGCCACCACCAGGTCGCCGGGGTGCATTCCGGGGGCGAGGCCGGCGCAGAAGCCCGTGGCCAGGACGGCCGCCCCGCTCAGGGCCGGGCCGGCGAGCACCCGGGTGACGGAGCGCTCCGCCGCCGCCGGCCCCATGCCCGTACGCAGGACGGTGACCGGCCCGCCCGGACTGCCGCGCTCACGCCTGCGCAGGGCGAACTGCTCGATGCCGAGCGCGCAGGCGATCAGCAGCGGTGCCGGGGCGGGCTGGGGACTCATCAGCTTCCCTTCGCCTCGGCGAGGGCCTGCTCCGCACCGGTCCGTGCCGTCACCGGCTTCTTCGTGAACGGCTCCCCGTGCACGTACCGGCCGAGCGCGGTGAGCGGGAAGACCTGCCGGTAGAGGTGGTAGTTGATGGAGAAGTCCCAGGGGAATCCGGTTCCGGTGAAGTAGGGCTCGTCCCAGGAGCCGTCCTCGCGCTGGGTGGCGGCCAGCCACCGGATGCCCCGTTCGACGGCCCGGGAGTCCCGCTCACCGGCCGCCAGCAGCGCCATCAGCGCCCAGGCCGTCTGCGAGGCGGTGGAGGCGCCCCGCCCGCTCCACGCCCGTACGTCGCGGTAGGAGCGCAGGTCCTCGCCCCAGCCGCCGTCGTCGTTCTGCACCTTCTCCAGCCAGGCCACGGCCCGCCGGATCGCCGGGTGCGAGCCGGGGAAGCCGGCCGCGGCCAGCGCGGGGACGACGGAGCCGGTGCCGTAGAGGTAGTTGACACCCCAGCGTCCGAACCAGGAGCCGTCGAGCTCCTGTTCGGCGAGCAGCCACTGGATGCCGCGCCGGGTGCGCGGGTCGTGGGCGAGGCCCTCGACGGCGAGCATCTCCACGACGTGCGCGGTGACGTCGGCCGACGGCGGGTCGATGACCTCACCGAAGTCGCAGAACGGCAGCCGGTTGGGGAACGGGCTGGTGTTGTCCACGTCGAAGGCGCCCCAGGCGCCGTTCTTCGACTGCATGCCGAGGTTCCAGCGCACCCCGCGTCCGACGGCGTTGTCCAGCCGCTCGGGGTCGTGGTGCTTCACCCGGCGCAGCGCGAGGACCACCTCGGCGGTGTCGTCGATGTCCGGGTAGTTGTCGTTGTGGAACTCGAACGCCCAGCCCCCGGGAGGGAGATGGGGTCTGCGGACGGACCAGTCGCCGGGCCGCACGATCTGCTCGCCGAGCATCCAGTCGGCGGCCTTGACCAGTTGCGGATGGTCCGGGGGCAGACCCGCGTCGGCGAGCGCGATGGTGGCGAGGCAGGTGTCCCACACCGGGGACTGACAGGCCTCGATCATGCGGGCCCCGTCCTCGCGCCGGACGGCGAACCGGTCCAGCGACTCCAGGCCGGCCCGCATCACCGGATGGTTCAGGTCGTAGCCGAGCAGGTGCAGCGCGATGACCGAGTACACGGCCGGGGGCTGGATGCCGCCCCAGCAGCCGTCGTTCTCCTGCCGCTCGATGATCCAGCGGGCGGCGGTGTTCATGGCGGCTCTGCGCAGCCGGCGCGGCACCGCCCGGCGCAGCGTGTGCAGGGCCTTGTCCAGCCGCTGGAAGGCACCGTCCCAGGTGATCGGCGGGGCGAGGGGCCGGGGAGGGTTGGGCGCTTGCGGGTCGGTGTGCAGTTCGTCCAGCGGGAACGGGGCGGGGCGCACCGGCCGCTTGGCGGAGACGATCGTCAGCGGCACGATGGTCTGCCGGGCCCAGCATCCGAAGTCGTAGATGTTGAGCGGGAGCCAGGACGGGAACCAGATGAGCTCGGGCGGGAGTTCGGGCAGGTCCTCCCACTTCCACCAGCCGAACAGCGCCAGCCAGATCCGGGTGAAGACCCGGGACGAGGCGATGCCGCCCTGCTCACGGATCCAGGCGGAGGCCCTGGCCATGTGCGGGGCGTCCGGCGGATCGCCGGCCAGTCGCAGGGCGACGTACGCCTCGATGGTGGCGGACAGGTCGCCGGGGCCGCCGTAGAAGGTGGCCCAGGTGCCGTCCTCGCGCTGCTCCCCACGGATGAACAGGGCGGCGGCGCGGGTGGTGTCCTCGTCGAGGATGCCGAGGAACTGACGCAGGAGCAGGTCCTCGGCGTCCATCGTGACGTTGGTCTCGAGGTCGCCCTTCCACCAGCCCTGGTCGTCCTGCCGGGACAGCAGGAAGTCGGTGGCGCGCCGCATGGCGCGGGCGGCGATGTCGGGAACCCCGGCCGCCTCGGGGATGTCGGTGTCGTTTTCGCTGGCCGCGGTCACGCGGGGCGGCAGGGCCGCCCCGGTGCTTCCGTCGGTCGTCGCTGTCATGGCTTCCCCTTCGTGCAGTCCTGCAAGTGGTGCGTCTGCTGTGGGTCCGCCGTCGGCCGGTGCCGTTCTCCCCGCAACACCGGCCGGCGACTACGCGAGGGCTATTCGACCGATAGTGATCATCTCTTTCGTACGACGACGAAGTCCGCGAGCGCCGTGAACTGCTCCCGCACCCGGTCGGGCATGTCCACCCCGTCGAGGGCCTCGATGGCGATGGTGTGCTGACGGCGTGCCTCGCCGGCGGTCCACTCGCGGCCGCCGGCCTCCTCGATGAGGGCGGCACGGGCCGCGAACTCCTCCTCGGAGAAGTTCGCGAAGTCGCTGCTCTTGGCGTCGGCCGCGAGGATCTCGCCGAGCCGCCGGGCGGCGGGGCCGTCCGCGGCCAGCGCGGCCACGACCGGGAGGGACTTCTTGCGCTGGCGCAGGTCGCTCCAGGTCTGCTTGCCGGTGGCCTCCGGGTCGCCCCAGATGCCGAGGAGGTCGTCGACGGCCTGGAAGGCCAGGCCGAGGTGGTAGCCGTAGGTCTCCAGCGCGTCGGCGGTGCGGTCGTCCGCGCCGCCGAGGACCGCGCCGATGGAGCTGGCGCAGGCGAGCAGGGCGCCGGTCTTGTTGCCCTCCATCTCCAGGCACTCCTCCACGCTGACGCGGTCGCGGTGCTCGTAGGAGATGTCCTGGGCCTGGCCGTCGATGAGGGCGCGGCTGGCGGTGGCCAGCCGGCGGGTGGCGCGGCCCGCGTCGACGGTGCCGAGCTCCAGCAGCACCTCGTTGGCCAGGGCGAACAGGGCGTCGCCGACCAGGATGGCCTGGGCGGGGCCGTGCACCTTCCAGACGGTGTCGCGGTGCCGGCGCTGTTCGTCGCCGTCCATCAGGTCGTCGTGCAGCAGCGAGAAGTTGTGGACCAGTTCCACGGCGACCGCTCCCGGGACGCCGGTGGCCGGGTCGGCGCCGGTGACCTCGGCGGACAGCACGGCGAGGGCGGGGCGCACGGCCTTGCCCCCGTCGCCGTCCGCGGGCCGGCCCTGGGCGTCGATCCAGCCGAAGTGGTAGGCGGCGACCGTGTCCATGGGAGGTGCCAGGCGGTCGACGGCCGCCCGCAGTACCGGTGTGGCCAGGGTCCGGCCGCGCTCCAGGAGCGCGGACACGTCCACCGCGGTCCTTCGAGCGGCCTGCGAGGCCGGGGGCACAGTGGGCACAGTCTCTCCTCTTGTTGCGGTACGGGGGGTGCGGGGACCTGCCGCGCCGCTCTCCTGCAGCATCAGGCCGCCTCCTCGATCGCGAAGAGGTGGCGGGGGCGGGGCCGGCCGAGGGCGTCGAGCGCGGCGTCCGCCGCGCCGACGCCGCTGCGGACCGCACTCTCCATGGTCGCGGGCCACCCGGTGGCGGTCCACGCTCCGGCCAGGTACAGGCCGGGTGCCTCGGTGCGGGCGCCGGGCCTGAGGCGTCCGACGCCGGGAGCGGGAGCGAACGTGGCGGTGCGCTCCCGGGTGACGAAGAAGTCCTCGACCCGGGCGTCCCGGGTGCGCGGCAGCAGCCGCTCCAGTTCGGGCAGATACCGTTCGCGCAGCACGGCGACGGGCTCGTCGATGTCGTCCTGGGCGACCGACTGGGACAGTGCCAGGTACTGGCCGCGCCGCAGGCCGGACGCGTCGGTGCGGTCGAAGACCCACTGCACGGGGGTGCCGAGGGCCGCGAGGAACGGGCGGGCGAGCACCTTGCGGTCGTAGACGACGTGGATGTTGAGGATCGGGGCGGTGCCGATGCCGAGGAGCCGCTCGGGAGCGTCGAGCGCTCCGGCGGGCAGCAGCTCGTACGCCTCGCGCTGCGGTACGGCGAGGACCACCGCGTCGGCGCGGATCGTCCCGCCGGGAACCTGAACGCTCCAGCCTCCGTTCCCGTCCACAGAGACGGAGGTGACTCGTGTACGGACCTCGGTACGCACGCCCGCGGAGTCGAGCGCCTTGCGGGCGAGCCGGTCGTGCAGTTCGCCCAGCGGCACTCGGGCCCAGCCGATGTCGGCCGCACCCGGGTCGGACAGCAGACCGGTCTTGAACACCATCGCGGCGAGCGACAGGGACGAGTCGCCCGCGACCGCGTTGAGGGTGGCGACGCCGACCAGGTCCCACAGGGCCTCGACGGCACGCGCCGACTGGCCGTGCGCGGCCAGCCAGCTGCCGAAGTCCTGGGTGTCCAGGGCCGGATCGGTGAGGTCGAGCCCTTTCAGCGCGAGCGCGGCACGGCCCACCCTGGCCCGGTCGGCGAGCGACAGATGCGGATAGGTGGCGAGGCTGCGCCCCAGATGCAGGGGGACGGGCAGCGCGTCGCGCCGTAGTCGGCCGAGTCGCCGCCCCTCGGGGCGGGTGACGTCGACCACGGGCACGTCCAGACGGTCCTGCAGCGGTGCCAGCGCCGCTGCGCCGATCCGGTCGAGGAACCAGCGGTAGGCGGTGCAGCAGCGCAGGTACACGTGCTGGCCGTTGTCGACGGTCAGGTCGCCGCGCTGGAAGGAGAAGGCGAGCCCGCCCAGTCGCGGCCGGCTCTCGAGCAGGGTGACGCCCACTCCCGCGTCGGCGAGGGCGAGCGCGGCGGTGACGCCGGCGAGACCGCCGCCGACCACGACGGCGTGCCGTCCTGCCGGGACGGAGCCGTCCGTGAGCGGCCCTTCGGTGCGTGTGCCGTGGCTCATGCGCCCTCCCCCGACCGGCCGGGCTGCTTGAACCGTGCACGACCGGCCGTCTCAGTCTGGGACGCGGCGTCGCGGCGGAGGGTTGCCCGCCGCTTTTCGCCGGGGAGCGGAGCGTCCATCAGGCGCGCCTCCTGACGGTCCGCCGGGTCACGTTCCTGGTGTCGAGGCCGGACAGGCCGCGCACGGCGACATAGGCCTTCTCGCGTCCGGGCAGGGAGACCCGGCCGCGCAGGACCGCCTCGGGCTCGCGCTCGATGCGGTCCAGCAGCCGGCGGTAGATGCCGGCCATGGCGGCGACGCAGGCGCCGCTGCGCCGGTCCAGCAGAGGGAGCAGCCGGTAGCCCTCGGCGAAGAGGGTGCGGGCCCTGCGCACCTCGAAGTGCACCAGGCCCGCGAAGTCGGAGCCCTCCGGTGGCGTCGGCCCGCTGAAACCGGCCGAGCAGCCGAACTTGGCGAGGTCGTCGGCGGGCAGATAGGTGCGCCCGCCCTCGGCGTCCTCCCGGATGTCCCTGAGGATGTTGGTCAGCTGGAGCGCGAGACCGAGCGTGTCGGCGTACTCGGGGGCGCGCTCGGCGCCGCGGGCGCCCGGTTCGGTGCCGAACACGCCGAGGGAGAGCCGTCCGATGGCACCGGCGACACAGCGGCAGTAGACCTTGAGGTCGTCCCAGGTCTCGTAGGTCTCGCCGCGTACGTCCATCTGGACGCCGTCGATGAGCTCGTCCAGGCCTCCGAGCGGGATCGGGAAGCGCCGGGCGGCGTGCGCGAGGGCGACGGCGACCGGGTCGGTGTCGTCCTCGTCGACCGCGCCGTCGCGGATCCGGGAGAGCAGCGCCCGGGTGTCCTCCAGCCGGGCGACCTTGACGTCGGCCGGCAGCGCGCCGTCGCCGATGTCGTCGACCCGCCGGGAGAACGCGTAGAGCGCCGACATCGCGCGCCGCTCGGGTGTCGGCAGCAGCCGGATGCCGTAGGCGAAGTTGCGTGCCTGCTGTCCGGTGACCGTCTCGCAGTAGCTGTAGGCGGCGAGTACCGGTGCGGACGCGGGTGGTTGCGACTCCACGGTCCGGATCACCCCTTTCCTCGCAGAGTCACGCCCGCCTCGCGCAGCAGCTGGATCCTGCCGGGCTTGGGCGGGCCGGGGAGTACGTCGTATTCGGCGGCGGCGATCGCCCGGACGGCCGCCCTTCCTCCCGCCACGAACCCCGCGAGCAGCAGTCTGAGCCTGCCGTGGACGCTACCCACCAGAGGGGCGCCTTCATTCAGCAGGTCAAGGGCGCGTTGTGCCTGGTACGCGACGAGTGCGCGCACCGATGCGCCGGCCGTGGGCGCGGCGAGGTCCGCCTCCTGGACATGGAAGGACTTCATGTCCGTGGCGGGCAGGTAGATGCGGTCGCGGCGGAGGTCCTCGGCGACATCCTGGAGGTGTTCGACGATCTGCAGGGCCGTGCAGACGGCGTCGGAGCGGCGGATCCGTTCCGGGGTGGCGGTCCCGGTCACGGCGAGGACGAGGCGGCCGACGGGATTGGCCGACAGCTCGCAGTAGGCCAGCAGGTCGTCGTAGGTCTCGTAGCGCTTGACGAGCTGGTCCTGGCGGTTGGCCGCGATCAGTCCGAGGAAGGGCTCGGGGGTCAGCGCGTGGCGGCGGACCGTGGGCCGGAGCCGGAGCAGCAGCGGATGACGGGGCTTGGGGCCGGCCGGGTCGAACACCCGGTGCAGGTCGGCTTCGAAGGCGTCGAGGAGGGCAAGCCGGTCCCCGGCCCGGTCGTCCGGGACGCCGAGGAGGCGGGCGTCGGCGCCGCCGGGCGCCAGATCGCCGTCGCCGATGTCGTCGACCAGACGGGCGAAGCCGTACACGGCCATGAGGTCGTCGCGCCAGGGCCTGGGCAGGAAGAAGGGGGCCACGGGAAAGTTCTCGGCGGCGGCCTTGTCCAGCGTGGCACGCTCGACGTCGGCGCCGCGCGTCCTGTCGGGGGGCGTCATCGTGGACTGCCCGGGGCGGGGACGGCACATGCTGCGTTCAGCCGGGGAGTCTCCGTAGCCATTGCCGTCACATCTCCCGTTCTACACCGCTGACCCAATGCACACTATTTCGGACACGCCGCCCAGGTTCTCGCCCGGCGGCATCGTTGGATGGTGTCGGGCATTATGGCCCTGATTGCCGCCTTTCGGGACCGGTACAGCTTACGTTGTACAAGGCGGTGCGCACCGCCGGGGGTCACCCGGGCCACCCACAACACATCGGTCACCGTCAACATTCCACGTAACAGCAGGAGTTGACGTTTCCTTTGCAGACGCCGGACCCCGCCGGACAGTTCCGGCAGGGTCCCTGGGCGAATCGGGCTACTTGCCCGTGAACTTCTCGTACTCCTTGAGGACCTCGTCGGTCGGCCCGTCCATGCGCAGCTCGCCGCGCTCGAGCCACAGCACGCGGTCGCAGGTGTCGCGGATGGACTTGTTGTTGTGGCTGACCAGGAAGACCGTTCCGGCGTGCTTGCGCAGCTCCCGGATGCGGGCCTCGGAGCGCTTCTGGAACTTGCGGTCCCCGGTGGCCAGCGCCTCGTCGATCATCAGGACGTCGTGGTCCTTGGCGGCGGCGATGGAGAAGCGCAGCCGGGCCGCCATGCCGGAGGAGTAGGTGCGCATCGGCAGGGTGATGAAGTCGCCCTTCTCGTTGATGCCGGAGAAGTCGACGATGTCCTGGTAGCGGTCCTTGATCTGGTCGCGGGACATGCCCATCGCGAGCCCGCCCAGGATGACGTTCCGCTCGCCGGTCAGGTCGTTCATCAGGGCCGCGTTCACACCGAGCAGGGAGGGCTGGCCGTCGGTGTAGACCTTGCCCTTCTCGGCGGGCAGCAGTCCGGCGATGGCCCGCAGTAGGGTCGACTTGCCGGAGCCGTTGGAGCCGATCAGGCCGATGGCCTCGCCGCGGTAGGCCACGAAGGAGACCCCGCGCACGGCGTGCACCTTGCGCACCCCCCGCTCCTCGCCCCGCTTGAGGATGCGGCTGAGGGCCGCCGTGGCACTGCCCTTCCCCGACTTCGCACCGTTGACGCGGTAGACGATGTGCAGCTCGTCCGCGATGACGGTGGGCACCCGCGTACCCGTCCTGTCGTCAGCCACGGCCGTACCTCTCCTCGGACTTCCAGAAGTAGACGAAGCCGACCACGCCGGTCAGCAGGGCCCAGCCCAGTGCGAACGCCCACACG
>NZ_JBVIGA010000023.1:0-161789 GCF_055571035.1 Streptomyces malachitofuscus
GTACCGGCCGCCGAGGCGACGCGGCTCTTCCATAGCTACCTACCAGCCCTCTCCGTCGGTCCCGGGCGGCACATGCGTGCCGCCGGAGGCTGCCGTCCGGGCCTACCGTACCCGGCTCGCTTTGTGTGACCTGGCCAAGTGCGTCAGCCGATACAGGACCGGTACCGCAACGTGCACCGATGTGAAGCAGACGTGATCGGGGTCACTGCTTGCTCTTGATGACCGCCTCCATCACGCTCTTGGCGATCGGTGCCGCGAGGCCGCCACCGGAGATGTCGCCCCGCACGGCGTCCTCGTCCTCGATCACGACCGCGACCGCCACGGGCGAGCTGCCGTCGTCGCTCTTGGCGTAGGAGATGAACCACGCGTAGGGGTTCTTGCTGTTGTTCTCGCCGTGCTGGGCGGTGCCGGTCTTGCCGCCGACCGTGACGCCGGGGATCTGCGCGTTGCGGCCGGTGCCGTCGTTGACGACGGTCTCCATCATCGACTGGAGGATCTGGGCGTTCTTCGCCGACATCGGTTCGCTGAGCTCCTCCGGGTCTGTCTTCTCGATGGTGTCGAGGCCCGGGGACTGGAGTTCGTCGACCATGTAGGGCTTCATCAGCGTGCCGTTGTTGGCGACGGCGGCGGAGACCATGGCCATCTGCAGGGGGGTGGCGGCGGTGTTGAACTGGCCGATGGAGGAGAGCGCGACCTGCGAGGGCTCCATGTTGTCGGAGAACACGGAGGCGCTGGAGCGGACCGGGGTGAACTGCTCCTCGGTGAAGCCGAACTTCTTGGCCGTCTCCAGCATCTTGTCGTTGCCGAGGTCGGCGCCGGCCTTGCCGAAGACGGTGTTGCAGGACACCCGCAGCGCCTCGCGCAGGGTGGCGTCCTCGCAGGGCAGGTTGCCGTCGTTCTTCAGTTCGGTCCTGGTGCCGGTCATGATCCACGGCAGCGGGGTCTCGGTCTTCTGGTCCGCGTCGTCGACCAGCCCGTGCTCCAGCGCGGCGGCCGCGGTGACGACCTTGAAGGTCGAGCCGGGCGGGTAGACCTCGCGCAGCGCCCGGTTGAGCATCGGGTCGTCCGGGTTGTTCTTCTTCTGGAGCTTCTGCCAGTTCTTGGTGTCCGTGTCGAGGCTGTTGCCGGCGATCGTGGACGGGTCGTACGACGGGAAGGAGGCCAGCGCGAGGATCTTGCCGGTGGACGGTTCCAGAGCGACGACGGAGCCCTTGCCGCCCTGCTTCTTCAGGCCCTCGTAGGCGGCCTTCTGGGCGGCGCCGTTGAGGGTGGTGACGACGTTGCCGCCCTCCTTGTTCTTGCCCGTCAGCATGTCGAGCGTGTTGCGGAAGAACAGGCGGTCGTCGTTGCCGGTGAGGATGCCGTCCTCGATGGACTCCAGCTGGTTGGCGCCGAAGGCCTGGGAGACGTAGCCGGTGACCGGCGCCCACATGGCGCCGTCCTTGTAGGTGCGCTTGTACGCGAAGTCGCCCTTGGTGGCCTTGTGCCCGGTGATGGGCTCGCCGTCGACGATGATGTCGCCGCGCGGCGAGGAGTACCGCTCGATGGCGACACGGCGGTTCTTCTCGTCGGTCCGCAGCTTGTCGGCCTGGGCGTACTGGATCCAGTTGTTGCGGACGAGCAGAGCGAGCATGAGCAGGCCGCAGAAGATCGCGACCCGGCGCAGGGGCTTGTTCACGGGCGGACCACCTGGGTCATCTCGGCGTCGGGGTTGGCGGCGGGGGCGGGCGCCGGGCGGCGGGCGGTGTCGCTGATTCTGAGCAGGATGCCGATCAGCGCCCAGTTGGCGATGACGGAGGACCCTCCGTACGCCAGGAAGGGCATCGTCATACCGGTCAGCGGGATGAGGCCCATGACGCCGCCGGCGACGACGAAGACCTGGAGCGCGAAGGCGCCGGACAGGCCGATGGCGAGCAGCTTGCCGAACGGGTCACGGGCGGCGAGGGCGGTGCGCACACCGCGCTCCACGATCAGCGCGTAGAGCAGGATCAGCGCCATCACGCCGGCCAGACCGATCTCCTCGCCGAAGGTGGCGAGGATGAAGTCGGAGTTGGCGGCGAAGCCGATGAGGTCGGAGTTGCCCTGGCCCCAGCCGGTGCCGAGGGTGCCGCCGGAGCCGAAGGCCCACAGCGCCTGCATGGCCTGCTCGGAGTGGACGATGCCGTCCTGGACCCCGGCGCGGCTGAGCTCGAACTCGCGCATCGGGTCGAGCCAGGCCTGCACACGTGTCTGGATGTGCGGCTCGAAGCTCGCCACGCCGACGGCGCCGGCCGCGGACATCAGCAGACCGAACACGATCCAGCTGGTCCGCTCGGTGGCGACGTACAGCATGATCACGAACATGCCGAAGAACAGCAGCGAGGTACCGAGGTCGGTCTCGAAGACCAGGATCAGGATGGAGATGATCCAGACGACGATGATCGGACCGAGGTCACGGCCGCGGGGGAGGTAGAGCCCCATGAAGCGGCGGCTGGCGAGCGCCAGCGCGTCGCGTTTGACCATCAGGTAGCCCGCGAAGAAGACCGCGAGGACGATCTTGGCGAACTCGCCGGGCTGCAGGGTGCCGAGACCGGGGATCTTGATCCAGATCCTGGCGCCGAAGACGTTGTGGCCGAGGCCAGGGACCAGCGGCAGGAGCAGCAGCACCAGGGCGCCGGCCATGGAGATGTAGGTGTAGCGCTGCAGGACGCGGTGGTCCTTGAGGAAGAACAGCACGGCCACGAACAGGGCGACGCCGAGCGCCGAGTACATCAGCTGGCGCGGTGCCGCCTCGACGAACGTCCGGCTCGCCTGGAGGCGCTCCGACTGGTCCAGGCGCCAGATGGCGACCAGTCCGATGCCGTTCAGCAGCGTCGCGATGGGCAGCAGCAGGGGATCCGCGTACGGGGCGAACTTCCGTACGGCGAGATGGCCCACGCCCGCCATCAGGCCGAGACCGATTCCGTAGCTCAGCAGCCCGGCGGGCACCTGGTCGTCGAGGGCCAGGCCCACGTTGGCGTAGGCGAAGACCGGGATGACGACGGCGAACACCAGGAGTGCCAGCTCGGTGTTGCGGCGGCTGGGTGCGCCGATCGCGCCGATCGTGGACGTGTGCTGCGTCGACGGGTTCGTAGTACTGCTCATCGTGTGACAGGGCCTCTCACGGCTTGCCTACTGCTTACCGCACAGCGAGACGACCTTCTGCTCTTCCTCCGAGAGGCTGGGGCCGGGGCTGGGAGTGGGTGCGGTCGTGGACGGGGGCGTGGACTCCGGGGCCTTCGACGAGCCCGAGGGGTTCGGCGTCGGCGAAGCCTTGGACGTGAAGGAGACGGGCGTGGTTCCCGTGGTGCCTCCGGCCTCGCCCTCACCGGTCTTCGCGTTCTTCTCGCTCTCGGCGGCGCGCCGCTCGGCCTGCTTCCTGCACGCCGAGGCCTGCACCGACAGTTCCTCGATCTTCTCCCGAGCGCCGTACAGGTCGCCTTCGACGATGGTCGCCTCGACCAGCTTCTGCTGGTAGGGCGGCAGGTACTTGAGTTCGATCTCGGGGTGGTCCTTCTCGACCTTCGAGAGCGAGACCCAGGCGAGGTCCTGGTTGATGCCCCGGTACAGCGCGACGTGTTCGCCCTTGGTGCCGACGTAGTACTGCGTCTGCGTCCAGCGCCAGCCGCCGTACAGGCCGCCGCCGAGGACGGCGAGTGCGAGCAGGCTGTACACGGACCGCTTGAGCCACCTGCGGTTCTTGGCGGGTTTGACGAAGTCGTCGTCGCCGTAGGAGAAGCCGTCCGTGGGGATGAAGCCGGTGACGTCGCCGCTGCCGGGCGGGCCGAACTCGCCGCCGCCCTGGGAGCGCCGGCGGCCGAGGCCGGAGGCGCGGCCGGCCGGGGTCTGCATGATGCCGTTGTCGTGCAGCTGGTTCTGGTTCTCGGCGACGGCGCCCACCACGACCGGGGTGTCGGACAGCTGCCCGGCGAGGGTGTCACCGGTGTCGAGGTCCAGGACGTCGGCGACGATCACGGTGATGTTGTCGGGGCCGCCGCCGCGCAGCGCCAGTTCGATCAGGTTCTGGACGGTCTCCTCGGGGCCCTGGTAGCTGGCCAGGGCGTCCTCGAGGGTCTGGTGGGAGACGACGCCGGACAGACCGTCGGAGCAGATCAGGTACCGGTCGCCGGCCCGCACCTCGCGGATCGACAGATCGGGTTCGACGTGCTCACCGCTGCCGAGGGCCCGCATGAGCAGGGACCGCTGCGGGTGGGTGGTGGCCTCCTCCTCGGTGATCCGGCCCTCGTCGACCAGACGCTGCACCCAGGTGTGGTCCTGGGTGATCTGGGTGAGGACGCCGTCGCGCAGGAGGTAGGCGCGGGAGTCGCCGACGTGCACCATGCCGAGGCGCTGGCCGGTCCACAGCAGGGCGGTCAGGGTGGTGCCCATGCCCTCGAGCTGGGGGTCCTCCTCGACCATCATGCGCAGCTGGTCGTTGGCCCGTTGGACGGCGGTGCCGAGCGAGGTGAGCAGGTCGGAACCGGGGACGTCGTCGTCGAGCGCGACGATGGTGGAGATCGCCTCGGAGGAGGCGACCTCGCCGGCCGCGGCGCCGCCCATGCCGTCGGCGATCGCGAGCAGGCGGGGACCGGCGTAACCGGAGTCCTCGTTGCCCTCCCGGATCATGCCCTTGTGCGATCCGGCGGCGAAGCGCAGGGACAGACTCATGCGCACCTCGCCCGTCGGCTCCGGGTACAGCCGGTCGTGTCGAGCCACACTGCCCACCCTCCGGTCGGGAGCGCGCCGGGATCCTGGGTGGGGACCCCCACTGCGTGCTCGCTCCGCTCGCTCATTGTCGTACTACTTCCGCAGCTCGATGACGGTCTTGCCGATGCGGATCGGGGCGCCCAGCGAAATCGGTGTGGGGGTCGTCAGCCGGGTCCGGTCCAGGTAGGTGCCGTTGGTGGAGCCCAGGTCCTCGACGATCCACTGACCGTCGCGGTCCGGGTAGATCCTGGCATGACGGCTGGAGGCGTAGTCGTCGTCCAGCACGATCGTGCTGTCGTGTGCCCGGCCCAGGGTGATGGTCTGGCCCTGGAGGGCGACGGTGGTGCCGGTGAGGGTGCCCTCGGTCACGACCAGCTTGGTGGGGGTGTTGCGGCCGCGGCGGCCGCCGCTGGTCTGCTGGCGCTGGGGGGGCGGTGCCTGGCGGGCGGCCTGCTGCGCCCGGCCGGACTCCCGCCGGGATCCGCGCTGGGTGACGCGGGTTCCGAACAGGTCACTCCGGATGACCTGCACGGCCACGATCACGAACAGCCACAGTACGGCCAGGAACCCCAGCCGCATGACCGTGAGGGTCAGCTCTGACATTGCCCCCGCTTCACCCTTCGGCTTGCCTATAGATAACGGTGGTGCTGCCCACGACGATCCGCGAGCCGTCGCGGAGCGTAGCGTGAGTGGTGTGCTGTCCGTCCACCACGATGCCGTTGGTGGATCCGAGATCCTGGATCGTCGAGGGCGTTCCGGTCCGGATCTCGCAGTGCCGGCGGGAGACGCCGGGGTCGTCGATCCGCACGTCGGCGTCGGTGCTGCGGCCCATCACCAGGGTGGCGCGGGAGATCTGGTGGCGGGTGCCGTTGATCTCGATCCAGTAGCGGGTGCGCCCGCCGGGCGCGGGTGCGGCGGGAGGTCGGCCGCCCGCGGGCTGCGGGTAGCCGTAACCGCCGGGCCTGCCGCCGGGGGGCGGCGCGGCGGGCATGGGCGGGGCGCCCGCGGGGGCGGCCGGCGGGTAGCCGTAGCCGCCGGGACGGCCGGCCGGCGGGGCGCCGCCGGGGCCCGCCCCGGGCGCCGCCTGGCCGACGGAGGAGGCGAGGGTGCGGCTGCGTACCCGGTACAGGCCGGTGTCGAGGTCGTCCGCCTTCTCCAGGTGCACCTTGATGGGACCCATGAAGGTGTAGCGCTGCTGCTTGGCGTAGTCGCGCACCATGCCGGCGAGCTCGTCGCCGAGCTGGCCGGAGTACGGGCTGAGGCGCTCGAAGTCGGGGGTGCTCAGTTCGACGATGAAGTCGTTGGGCACGACGGTGCGGTCGCGGTTCCAGATGGTGGCGTTGTTGTCACACTCCCGCTGGAGCGCTCCCGCGATCTCCACGGGCTGCACCTCGGACTTGAACACCTTGGCGAAGGTGCCGTTGACCAGACCTTCGAGACGCTGCTCGAACTTCTTCAGGACTCCCATGGGGCACCTCCTCCGTCGCTGCTGTCCTGTGTACTGCCCCGTGCACGGTTTTGTGCACCGCTTACCTGGTACTGCTTACTGATCGTATCCACGCGCCGCTCGATCGGCTGGTTCCCCCTGTCCGCCCGGTCGACGGTGTCGACGCCCTGACGAGGTTCCCTCCGGTGCTTTCCTTCGAACTCCTCGGGCCGTGCTCGTGCGCGTCGTTCCGCCATGGATCGTAGAGGGGGCCGCAGACCAGTGTCCCGCACCCGGCTGTGGTCTCCGTCCGGCTCCTGGGGAGACGGGGACGACCGGTACGAGGTTGATACGTGGAGCGGTCGCGGTCGTTGCACGGCGCGCTCCGGGGGCGTCGGGAGTGTGTTCCGTGGCCGGTCGCGGGACGTCATGGCCGGTCGGACCGGTGGCGGGGAAAGGGATGTGAATCCATCCCGACCAGCGTGCTAATGTTCTGGGTGTCGGAAGGCGCAAGGCCCCAGCGGGGCAAGGGCACGAAGACACACCCAATGCGCGGGTGGCGGAATAGGCAGACGCGCTGGATTCAGGTTCCAGTGCCCGCAAGGGCGTGGGGGTTCAACTCCCCCCTCGCGCACACCGTCGAACGGGCGGCATCCATCGGATGCCGCCCGTTTCGCATGCTCGGGGCAGATGCGGGGCGGGTCTCGTGTGAGGAACATCTCATGATCCTTTACGCCGCGGGGCGGTGTGCGGGAGGGCCCGAAACGGGGCGGAAGGCGCGGGGGACAGCGGCCGGGGTCCGGCTACTCCCGCGTGGTGGCCGACCGCAGGGCCGGGCGGCGCAGGGCGACCGCCGCCTGGACGACCGCGGAGACCGTGGCGAGGGCGGCGCAGGCGGCCGTGACCGCGGCGACGGCCCGCCAGGGGAGGGCGAACGGTGCGGGCGCCGACTGCAGGGTCAGGGCCGCCCACATCCCGGCCAGCTCGACCGCGGCGACGGTCACGCCCAGGACCGCGCCGACCGCGACCACCGTCAGCGCCTCGGCGGCCACCAGCCGCAGCACCTGCCCCCGCGTGGCACCGGTCAGCCGCAGCACGGCGAGATCACGCACCCGGTCGGATGTCGCCATGACCATGGTGTTGACCAAGGCGATGCCCGTGTACAGCAGGGCGATGCCGAGGACGAGCAGGAGGCCGTAGCGGGTGGTCCGTGACGTCCCGGGCTCCCCGGCGGCGAGCCACTGCTCCGCCGTGAGGACCCGGCCGGCGCCGGGCGGCACCGCCCGCTCCAGGCCGGCGGCCACCACGCGCGCGTCGGCACCGTCCGCGAGAGCGACGTCGACCCGGTCCACTCGCGCGCCGGGCGCGTTGGCGCGGGTCACGTAGACGCCGTTGCCGCCGGTGCCGGTGGCCGTCACCGCGGCGATCCGCAGCGTCCGCTCCGTGCCGTCCCCGAGCCACACCCGTACGCGCTGCCCCACGGTGTGCCGCTCCCACTCCTCGTTGACGACGAGCGAGCCGTCGTCGAGGTCGGTGGCCTTCCCCGCGGTGAGCGGCAGCCGCGCGGTGGCCGCCGGTGCCCCGGGTTCGACGGCACGGGCCTCGGACCTGATCAGTGCCGTGCCTTCCTCGAGGACGTACACCGCGCTGGGCGCGCTCGCCGACACCCGCGCGCCGGGCACCGCGCGGAGCCGGTCCAGCGTCCGTGAGCCGATCGCCCCGTCGCGGGCGGCCGTGACGACGAACGCCGCGGTGGTCCGCTCCCGCCTCTCGGCGGCCCCGGCGCGGTCCAGCGTCCCGGTGGCGCCGAGCAGCGAGCCCGCCAGCGCGACCGTGACCAGAACGGGCGCGGCGACCGCGGCCGTGCGCCGTACGCCCGCGGACGCGTGCTCGCGCACCAGCATGCCGCCCGCCCCCGGGAGCCGGGCGGGCAGCCAGGCCAGCAGCCGTACGGCCGGGCGCACCACCAGGGGCGCGAGCATCGCGGCGGCGGTGATCAGCAGCATGGGCCGGCTGACGTAGGTCTTGCGGTGCAGCAGATCCCCGGGATCGCTCAGCAGGGCGACGACGAGCGTCACCACGGCCGTCAGCAGCAGACCCGCACCGCAGAGCCACCGCCCCCCGGTCATCGCGCCGGAGGCGGCGGACGCCTCGCGCAGCGCCTGGAGGGGCCCCGTGCGCCCCGCCCGCCAGGAGGCGGTGACGACGCCGCACAGGGCGACGAGGAGGCCCGTCCAGAACGCCGCGTGGTACGGCCAGGACGCGTCACCGATCGCGAACCAGACCGGCGCCAGCTCCACGTCGACCACCCACGCGGCCAGCCGGGGCGCCGCCCGCGCGCCGAGCGCACAGCCGACGGCCGAGGCGACCACCCCGACCAGCAGGGCCTCGAGGACCACCATGCGCCGTAGCTGTCCCGGAGTGGCCCCGGCGGTGCGCAGCAACCCGAACTCCCGGCTCCGCTGTTCGACGGCGAACGCGAAGGTGGACGCCACCACGAACACCGAGACGAACGCGGAAACGCCGCCGGCCGTGCCGAACAGGGCGTGCAACGCGGTCAGCGCCTCGCCGTCGCGCCCGGGATCCGCGTCGGCCGACCGACGGTCGTCCCCCGTGAGGACCCGGACGCCTTCGGCGCCGCGCACCGCTTCCCGTACGGCCGCCGGGCGGGCGTCGACGATCAACCGGTGCAGGGGCGGGGACAGCTCGGCGGCGCGCGCGTCGGTGTGGAAGACGGCGTGCTCGAAGCCCCGAGCGGCCACGGTGCCCACCACCCGCACGCTGCCGCGGTCCGTGCGCAGCCGGATGCCGGGCCGCGCCCAGTCACCGCTGACGACGACCTCGTCGTCCGCGCGGGGCGCGCGGCCCGACTCGATCGCGTACGAGGCGTACCGGGCGGTGGACCAGGGGTGGCCGGTCAGCTCGCCGGGGCCGCCCTCCGCGCGGACGGGGTAGGAGCGGTCGGCGACGACGGTGCCGAGCCGGCGCAGCTTCGCCACGGTCGCGTCGGGCACCGTGCGGGGGTGCGCCAGCTTCTCGGTCCGGTCGCCGTTCGGCGTCGGTACGCGCAGGGTGTCCGCCCCCTGGACCACGACCGGGGCGGAGGCGAACCGTTCCGGCTTCCGGGCGGGAGCGTCCAGGGAGGAGGCGAGGGCGAGCCCCATGACGGTCAGCAGGGCCACGCCCAGCGACAGGGCGGTGAAGGTGCCGGCGAAGGTGATCCACCGGGCGCGCAGGGTGCGCAGGGCGAGGCTCAGCACGGCACGGTCTCCAGCCCGGTCATCCGCGCGGCGACGGCGTCGGCGCCCGCCCCGGCCAGCTCGCCGTGGACGCGGCCGTCGACCAGGAACACCACACGGTCCGCGCGGGCGGCGGCCACCGGGTCGTGGGTCACCATGACGACCGTCCCTCCCTCGCGGTCGGCGATCCCGCGCAGCAGGGTGAGCACCTCGTGTCCGGTCCGGGAGTCGAGCGCGCCGGTCGGCTCGTCGGCGAACAGCACCTCGGGGCGGGTGATCAGGGCACGGGCCAGCGCGATCCGCTGCTGCTGGCCGCCGGACAGCTGGGCGGGCCGGTGCCGGGCGCGGTCACCGAGGCCGACCTGGGCCAGCGCCTCACGGACCCGGGCGCGCGGTACGCGCCGGCCGGCCAGTCGCAGCGGCAGGGCGACGTTCTGCTCGGCGGTCAGCGCCGGCAGCAGGTTGAACGCCTGGAAGACGAACCCGATCCGCTCGCGGCGCAGCAACGTCAGCCGCCGCTCACTCAGCTCGGTCAGTTCCGTGCCGCCGACGGTGACCGAACCCGAGGTGGGCCGGTCGAGCCCCGCGGCACACTGCAGCAGCGTGGACTTGCCGGAGCCGGAGGGCCCCGTCACGGCGGTGAAGCTCCCGCGCGGGAACGCGAGAGAGACCTCGTCCAGCGCGTTCACCGCGCTGTCGCACGATCCGTACCGCCTGCTCACCCGACGCAGGGCGACCGCGTCGCCGTTCCTCTGGCCCATGTGTCCACTCCCCCTGTCCGTCCCGGCCGTTCCGGGATGACCGCGTGGGGAAACGAAACCGTCCGGGCGCCTGCCGGCGCAGTGCGGCAGGGGCGAGAAAGGGGGTAGGGCCAGGCATACCCCGAGACCTCGGCCAGGGCCCATGGCCACGGAACCACGCCGGCTCCTACGGTGATCCGCGTGCAGCCTCGAAACCCCTGGCAGGCCATGTCCCGCCCCCGCTACGCACTGTCGGTGTGGCCGTGGCGCTCGGCCGGGTATCTGCTCACCGGCGCGGTGGCCGGCGCGGCCGTGCTCGTGGCCCTCGTGGTGGCGGTGGTGGCCGGCGGTGTACTGGCGCTCGCCCTTGTGGGGCTGCCGCTGCTGCTCGGCACCGCCCTCGCGGGCCTGCCGGTGGCCGGGCTGGAACGGCGGCGGCTGCGGCTGGTCGACGGCGATCCCGCGCACGACCCGCATCGGCCGCCCCCGGCCCCCGGGCTGCGTGCGTGGCTGACCACCCGGCTGCGGGAGCGGGCCACCTGGCGGGAGCTCGGTCACACCCTGCTGTTCGCGGGTCTGCTGTGGCCGGTCGACGCCCTGGTGCTCACGGCTGGCCTGCTTCTCCCGGCGGCCGTGACCGCCACCCCGCTGCTGATGGCGACGACGGGGGACGGCAGGGAGGCGAAGGTCGTCAAGCTGTGGACGGTCACCAGCTGGCCGGCGGCGTTCGGTGCCGCCCTGCTCGGGATCGTCCTGCTCGCCCTGGGCGCCTATGTGCTGGGCGTCGCGGCGGGCGCCCGCGCGGGGCTGACCCGGCTGCTGATCGCCCCGCGCGAGGACGAACTCGACGCCCGGGTCACCGAACTGACGCGGTCACGGGTGCGTCTGCTGGACGCGTTCGAGGCGGAGCGGCGCCGCATCGAACGGGATCTGCACGACGGTGCCCAGCAGCGCCTGGTCGCCTTGACGATGACGCTGGGCCTGGCCCGCCTGGACGCGCCGCCCGGCCCGCTCGCCGATCAGCTTGCCCAGGCACACGAGGAGTCGGGGCGGGCGCTTCAGGAGTTGCGGGAGCTCATCCACGGCATCCACCCCCAGGTGCTCGCCGACTACGGCCTGGAGGCCGCCGTCGCCGACGCCGCCGACCGGTCCGCCGTACCCGTGGACGTGGACCTGTGCCTGCCCGCGCGGCTGCCCGCCTCCGTGGAGGCCGCCGGATACTTCGTGGTGTGCGAGGCGCTCGCCAACGTCGCCCGGCACAGCGGGGCGAACCGCGCGCGCGTGGACGGCGGGCACCGCGACGGACGGCTGCTGCTGGAGATCCGCGACGACGGGCGGGGCGGGGCGCGGGCCGGCGCGGGCAGTGGGCTGACGGGCCTGGCCGACCGGGTGTCGGTGCTCGATGGCAGACTCACCCTGTCCAGCCCGGTGGGCGGACCGACCCTGCTGCGTGTGGAGATCCCTTGCGCCCCCTGCTCCCCCTGACGGACGGCCGGGCGCTGCGCGTGGTGCTGGCCGAGGACGGCGTGCTGCTGAGGGAGGGCCTGATCGGTCTGCTCCAGCGGTGCGGGCACGAGGTCGTGGCGGCGGTCGGTGACGCGGAGGCGCTGGTGTCCGCGGTCGGGGAGCACGACCCGGACATCGTGGTGACCGACGTCCGGATGCCCCCGGACTTCCGGGACGAGGGCCTGCACGCGGCCGTGCGGCTGCGCGCCGAGCGGCCAACTCTGCCCGTGCTGGTCCTCAGCCAGTACGTCCAGCGCCGGTACGCCGCCGATCTGCTGGACTCGGGCGACGGATCGGGCGTCGGTTATCTGCTGAAGGACCGGGTCGGCCAGGTCGAGGAGTTCGTGGCCGCGCTGTGCGACGTCGCGGCCGGCGGCACGGTGGTGGATCCCGAGGTCGTACGGCAGTTGCTGCGCCGGCGGCGTGATCCGCTGGAGCGGCTGTCCCCGCGGGAGCGGGAGGTGCTGGCGCTGATCGCCGAGGGCAGGTCCAACGGCGCGATCGCGCGTGCGCTGGTGGTGTCGGAGGCGGCCGTCGGCAAGCACATCGGCAGCATCTTCGCCAAGCTGGACCTGCCCCCTACGGACGAGACGCACCGGCGGGCGCTGGCGGTGCTGGCATATCTGCGGGCGTGAGCCGCCCGCCGCATGGGCCGACAAACCGACCAGTTGGTTCTACCTGTGGGAGGTCAGGTGCGTCCGGTACCACGGCGCCGACCGCGCGAAGGCGGCCGCGAAGCCCTCACCCGGTGAGCAGTCCAGGTCCTTCCAGAAGGCGTCGTCCACGAACCAGTGGTCCACGGTGAGCATGTCGAGGTGATGCAGCGCGCGCGGGGATCCGGCGGCCCGCGCGCGGGCGGTGGCCACGTCGACCGAGGTGCCGTCGCCGGGCCGCTCCACCTGCTCGTACACGGCCGTGAGCAGCTCCGCAGCGGGTACGGGGGCCGGATGGCCCACGTAGTGCGCGCCGGGTCCGTGGTGCGGGGACAGGGCGGCGGCCAGGACCGCCCGGCCCAGGGTCTCCACGTCGATCATCGAGTGGAGCGCCGTGCAGTCGGCCAGGGTCGCGGACAGCTCCCGCAGCAGCCCCACCAGCCCGGGAACCACCCAGCGGTCGCCCTCACCGTGGACCAGATGCGGGCGCAGCACCAGTCCGCCCGCGTCGAGCACATGCCGTTCCGCCGCCGCGCGGGAGCGGCTGGTGGCGGAGACGGGAGCGATCGGCGCCTCGCCCGGCCGTACGCCGCGGAAGGGCCCCCGGCCGTGGACGGCGGCGGTGCTCACGTACACGATCCGGCGCACCCTGCTCCGTGCGGCCTCCTCCACCAGGGCCTTGGTGCCGAGGTCGTTGACCGCCGCGACGGCCTCCGGGTCGCCGCCGACGCGGGAGGCGCAGTGGACGAGGACGTCGACGCCGTCGCAACTGCCGTGCAGCGTGCGGGGGTCGGCGAGATCACCGGGCACCGTCGCGGCGCCCGGCTGTCCCCCCGGCGGGCGGCGCGACAGGGCGCGGACGCGGACACCGGGGCGCCCGTGGGCCGCTGCGGCGACCCGGCTGCCGACGAAGCCCGTCGCGCCGGTGAGCAGCAGGTCGACGGTCACGGGAGCGACCGTACCGGGGCGGTGGGGGCGCAGGTGAGGGTGGCGGCGAAGACGGGTTCGTCGTCCTGTCGTCCCGCCACCCGGACTGTCACCTCGTCCTCGTCCTTCTCCAGGACCTCCGTGTCGATCCAGCAGGGGCTGTCCAGTTCGGCGTAGCGGCTGAAGGAGACGGACAGCTCGGACGGCAGGAAGGGCAGCCGGTCCGATGCCGCGGTCGCGGCCTGGCGGGCGGCCTCGAACAGGACCATGCCGGGGACGTGGTCGTTGGGGCGGGGGAAGAGCACCGGGTGACCGGTGTCGACGCGCAGGAGCCAGGTGCCGGGCCGGTCGGCGGGGGCCAGGACGACGTCCTCCGCGCGGTGGCGGCCCACCCGTTCGGGCGGAACCGGTGCGGGCGGCGGTATTCGCACGCCCAGGGTGGCCAATTGGCGTGCCCTCAGGCGGCGGTAGGCGGCCGGTGAGGTGCAGCCCGTGCTGCCGGTGCCGCGGGCGACGAGTCTGCCCGCGCGGTGGAACTCCATGGTCGTGCGCATACTGTTCAGGCCGCGACCCCGGCGCCGCACCTCGGAACACACGACGTCGACGGTGACCGGCTCGGCCGCTTCGGCGAGGAGCAACGCGGCGGGGTCGGTGGAGACCTCCAGGTCACGCATGACGAAATGCGTGTCGGAGGGGGCGCCGAACTCGGCGTGGGCGAGGGCCATCGAGATCTGGCGCAACGTTTCACCGACGATCATCGGATCGTGGTGGCGCGCGTCGACGGGGCCGAAGAAACTGTGGTCGGCGGGCCAGCGTGCGGTGACGCGGAACCGGTCGTCCGAGAACCGGACCCATTCCACCGGGAAGACGTCCGCCGCGCGGGGGCGGTGGGCGAGTTCGGGTGTGACGCGGGTGCGGAAGGGGGCGGCGCCCGCGGCGTTTGCGGGCAGGCCCTGCTCTCCGGTCTGATCCTCCATGGGTGCGCTCAACGAATCCGATTGCGGCATGAGAACCCCCGGGATCGGCAATCTGGTTCCGGTCGGTTCGCACTAAGATACGGACGAGACGGTTTTTTTCCAAGGGTGATCCACATCGCCGGATTCGAGACCGAGCGCACCGCACGGCGCGACGGACCGCACGGCGCTGCACGCCGACGGCACGGTGACCGCACGGTGCGACCCACGAGACCCACGAGGATCCACGCAGATCAGGGAGGCACCCGATGGCGCGACAGGAGCGCGCGATCCGCACCCGGCGGACCATTCTGGAGGCGGCGGCGGCCGTCTTCGACGAACGCGGCTACACCTCGGCGACCATTGGGGAAATCCTCGACCGGGCCGGAGTCACCAAGGGCGCGCTCTACTTCCACTTCGGCTCCAAGGAGGAGCTGGCCCTCGGCGTGTTCGAGGAGCAGCTGGCGATCTCCCTCCCGTCCCAGGCAGGCAAGCTGCAGGAACTGGTCGACTCCGGCCTGGTGCTGGCGCTGCGGCTGCGGACCGAGCCGCTGGTGCGGGCGAGTGTCGGACTGGCCCTTGACCAGGGGGCGCTGGGCCTGGACCGGACACCGGCGTTCGGCATGTGGATCGACCAGACCACCCGGACGCTGGCCGAGGCCAAGGCCGGGGGCGAACTGCTGCCCCACGTCGACGCGGCGGAGACGGCGGAACTGCTGGTCGCGAGCTTCTCGGGGGTGCAGCTCCTGTCCCAGCTGCGCTGTCAGCGGCAGGATCTGGAGCACCGGGTCGTCGTGCTGTTCCACCACATGCTCCCGGGCATCGCCGTTCCCGCGGTGCTGGCCCGCCTGGACATCTCGCCCGGCCGCGCGGGACGCCTGCTCGCCGAGGGGCGGGCGCTGCCGGTGGCGGGGGACGTCGCGGAGGCGGGATAGGGGCCGTCCGCACGACCCCGTTGTCCACAGGCCGGGAGTTGTCCACAGGGACCTGACGAGTTTCGGCCACCGGCGGTACGGTCGGCACGATCGATGTCACTTGTACAGCACACATGTGGACGGGGGAGGCGGTCGGACATGACCGAGTTCCATGCCGGGACGGCGGGGACCCGAGGCGTCGCCGAGACGCCGGAGGCCACAGGCACGGGCGCCACGGGCTGGGTACGACGGCTGCCGCGGGTTCCCGGGTTCGCCGAGTGGCCGGCCGCGGGCACGCCCAAGGCCGAGGGCAAGGCCCTGCGCGGACAGGTGCCGCGCGACGCGCACGCCGCCCTCCACCTGGACGCCTCCCGCCCCGACGCCGTGAGCGCCGTCGAGGAGTCCAGCCGCGGCCGGCTGCCCGAGCTCACCCCGATCCGGATCGGCAGGATGGCGGCCACACCGTTCGCCTTCCTGCGCGGCTCGGCCGGCCTGATGGCGTACGACCTGGCCCGCACCCCCGTGACGGGGATCGGTGCCCAGATCTGCGGCGACGCCCACGCGGCGAACTTCGGCCTGTACGGGGACGCGCGCGGCGGCCTCGTCATCGACCTGAACGACTTCGACGAGACCGTCCACGGCCCCTGGGAGTGGGACCTCAAGCGGCTCGCCGCCTCGCTGGTGCTCGCCGGGCGGGAGGCCGGCGCGGACGAGGACACCTGCCGCGCGGCGGCCCACGACGCCGTCGGCGCCTACCGGCGCACCATGCGGCTGCTGTCCAAGCTGCCTGCCCTGGACGCCTGGAACGCCATCGCGGACGAGGAACTGGTCTCCCACACCGACGCGCACGATCTGCTGGGCACACTGCAGCGGGTCTCCGAGAAGGCCCGCGCGAACACCAGCGGCCGCTTCGCGGCCAAGTCGACCGAGGCGACCGACGACGGCGGGCGCCGCTTCGTCGACGCGCCGCCGGTGCTGCGCCGCATACCGGACGCCGAAGCCGCGCAGGTGGCGGCCTCCCTGGAGGAGTACCTCGGCACGCTCCCGCCGGACCGCCATCCGCTGCTCGCCCGGCACGCGGTGCACGACGTGGCGTTCCGCGTCGTCGGCACCGGCAGTGTGGGCACCCGCTCGTACGTGGTGCTGCTTCTCGACCACCGGGGCGAGCCCCTGGTGCTCCAGGTGAAGGAGGCCCGCCCCTCGGCGCTGGTGCCGCATCTGCCGGCGGCCGGCTTCGAGACCCCCGAGGCCGGGCACGAGGGCAGGCGCGTGGTGCAGGGACAGAAGCGCATGCAGGTCATAAGCGACAGCCTGCTCGGCTGGACGACGGTCGACGGCCGCCCCTTCCAGGTGCGCCAGTTCCGCAACCGCAAGGGCAGTGTGGACCCGGCGGCGCTGGCCGCCGACCAGGTCGACGACTACGCCCGGATGACCGGTGCCCTGCTGGCCCGCGCCCACTCCCACAGCGCCGACCCCCGCCTGATCGCCGGCTACTGCGGCAAGAACGACGAGCTGGACGAGGCGGTGGCCGCGTTCGCCGTCGCCTATGCCGACCGCACCGAGGCCGACCACACGGACCTGGTCACCGCCGTGCGCTCGGGGCGGATAGCGGCGGAGACGGGAGTCTGAGCGGCTCTCCGGGGAAGGCACGGCTCCCGGGGCGGGCCCCGCTCCACGGGGGCGGGGCGCGGGCCCCGGCGGGTGGCCTACGCTGTCCGGGTGACGACCTCGGAAGGTGAGCAGGGTGGCGGCGGCACCGGCGCGGAGCGGACGCCCGGCGGTGGTGCGGCGCGGCCCGAAGACCGGCTGGAACAGGCCGTACGGGCGGCCGAGCAGGCGCTGATCGAGTTCGAGATCGCCGTGGAGACCTTCCGCGTCGAGGTCGAGAACTTCTCCCGGCTGCACGAACAGAAGCTCGGCCCGATGTACGCCCGTCTCGAGGAGCTCGACGCCCGGATCCTGGAGGCCAAGGCCGCTCGCAGTGACGATCCCGAGGACCGGCGGCGGGCCGACGAGGCGCGGGCCCGGCTCATGCCGATTCCCGGTGTCGAGGAGCTGATGAACGGCTGGATGGACGGGGACGGCCTGTTCCCCGAGGCCACCGCCATGCTCACGGACCAACCGGTCCGGCCCCCGCAGCGGGTGCGGCCCAGCGAGGAGGCCCGCAAGCTCTACCGCGAGCTCGCCCGCAAGGCTCACCCGGATCTGGCACAGGAGGACAAGGAGCGCGCCCGCCGCGAGGAGTTCATCACCCGGGTCAACGCCGCCTACGCCCGGGGCAGCGAGGCCGAGCTGCGGGAACTCGCCGAGGAGTGGGCCGCGGGACCGGAGCTGAAGCGTCTGCCCAGCGCCGGCGAGGAGCTCTACGCCCGCCTCGAATGGCTCTCGCGGCGCAAGGAACTGCTCACACTCGTCGCCAAGGATCTCGAGGAGAGCGCCATCGGCTCGATGCTCCGCCTCGCGCCCGACGACCCCGACGGGTTGCTCGAGGAGATCGCCGGACAGCTGAAGGACCAGGTGGCCGAACGCGAGGCCGAGCTGGGGGCCCTGCTGAGCTGAGGCGGCGCCCGCCCGGTCGGGTAGCGTCGGGGGCATGAGTTTTGGAGCTGGTGTGCCCACGGTCCAGGTCGCGGACCTCAAGGACGGCGACTTCCTGCTGGACGTCCGTGAGGACGACGAGTGGAAGGCCGGCCACGCCGAAGGGGCGCTGCACATCCCCATCAGCGAGTTCGTGGCCCGCTACGGCGAGCTGACCGAGGCCGCCCCGCAGGACGGCCGGATCCATGTGATCTGCCGGTCCGGCGGACGGTCGGCCCAGGTCACGATGTACCTGGCCCAGCAGGGCATCGACGCCGTCAATGTGCACGGCGGCATGCAGCTGTGGGAATCCGCCGGCCGTCCCGTCGTCACCGACGACGGACAGCCGGGGCACGTCCTGTAGCGTCCGCGCGCGCCCGCCCGGCGTCCGCCCGGCCTCCGCTGCTACCGGTCGAAGTCCAGCTCCACCGTCTCCGTCACCGGGTGCGACTGGCAGGCCAGGACATAGCCCGCCTCGGTCTCCTCCGACTCCAGCGCGAAGTTGCGGTCCATCCGCACCTCGCCCGAGACGAGGAAGGCGCGGCAGGTACCGCACACCCCGCCCTTGCAGGCGTAGGGCGCGTCGGCCCGGTTGCGCAGCACCGTGTCCAGCAGGGACTCCCCTGAGCGGACGGGCCAGGTGCCGCCGCGTCCGTCGAGCCGGGCGGTGACCGTGCTGTGCGCCGGCGCGGGCGCCGTGACGACGGGTGCCGTACCGGCGTCCACGTGAAAGATCTCCTCGTGGATGCGGGCGCGGGCGACGCCCAGGCCGCGCAGTGCTCGCTCGGCACCCTCGACCAGGCCGTAGGGACCGCACAGGAACCAGCCGTCCACCTGTTCCACGGGCAGAAGCACCGGAAGCAGCGCTGCCAGCCGCTCCTGGTCCAGCCGCCCGGACGGCAGCCCGGCCTGCTGCTCCTCGCGGGAGAGCACCGTCACCAGCTGGAACCGCTCGGGGTAGCGGTCCTTCAGGTCGGCGACCTCCTCCAGGAACATCGTCGAGGCCGTCGTGCGGTCGCTGCGGATCAGGCAGAACCGGGCTCCGGGCTCACGGGCCAGGAGCGTCGAGACGATCGACAGCACCGGGGTGATGCCGCTGCCGCCGACGATCGCCGCGTACCGGCCGGGGGCGGGAGGGAGCGTGAAGCGGCCGGCCGGGGTCATCACCTCCAGCTCGTCGCCGAGATCGATCTCCTTGAGCGCGTAGGTGGAGAAGGCGCCGCCCTCGACCAGCCGCACTCCGACCCGCAGGGTGCTCGGCGCCTCGCCGCCGGGCGCGGGGGAGCAGATGGAGTAGGTGCGCCGTATCTCCTGGCCGTCGGCGGTGCGCCGCAGGGCCAGATGCTGACCGGGCAGGTGGCGGTACTCCTCGCGAAGGTGCGGGGGGACGTCGAGGGTGAGGGCGACGGAGTCGTCGGTGAGCCGGTCGACCGCGGCCACCCGGAGCCGGTGGAAGCGGGCCATCACAACTCCTTGAAGTGGTCGAACGGTTCACGGCAGGCCAGGCAGCGTCGCAGCGCCTTGCACGCGGTGGACGAGAAGCGGCTGAGCAGCTCGGTCTCGGCGGACCCGCAGTGCGGGCAGCGGACGGGCGCCGGACCGTCCTCGGGCAGCCGGGGCTCGCGGGTGCGGGTCGTTCCGAGCTCCACAACGACCGGCCCGGAGTCCGCCCGGGCGCGCGGTGGGGCGATGCCGAACTCCTGGAGCTTGCGGCGCCCTTCGTCCGTGATGTCGTCGGTCGACCAGGCGGGTGCGAGCACCGTGCGCACGGTGACCTCGCGCACTCCGTGCTCGCGCAGCACCCGCTCTATGTCGAGGCTCATCGCCTCGATGGCCGGGCAGCCGGTGTACGTC
Source organism: Streptomyces malachitofuscus (assembly GCF_055571035.1). Lineage (NCBI taxonomy): Bacteria > Bacillati > Actinomycetota > Actinomycetes > Kitasatosporales > Streptomycetaceae > Streptomyces > Streptomyces malachitofuscus. The sequence continues at coordinate 19,515 of NZ_JBVIGA010000023.1, forward strand.
GGGGTCAGTTCGACCTCGACGGTGTCCTCCCCGCGGGCGTGCACCGCGCGCACGACGCCCAGCTCGCGCAGGGTCAGCACCGGCAGTTCGGGGTCGGGCACCGAACCGGCGAGTTCCAGGAGTTCCGCCTCCAAGGGGGTGGTGGTCACCATGACGCCCCCGGGTGGCTGCGGTGCAGGTGCTGCATCTCGGCGAGCATCCGGCCGAAGGGCTCGGTGTGCAGGCCCTGCCGGCCCGCGCCCGCCGCCCACGCTCCCGTGCGCGGGCCCTCGGGGACCGTGAGCGTGGCCCGGCGCAGCACTTCTGCGGTCCACTCCAGCCAGGCCGTCTCCAGGCCGGTCCAGTCGACGTCGATGCCCTCGACCGGCTGGAACATCTCGCCGGTGTAGCGCCACAGGGCGTCCACGGCCCGCTGCATCCGCGTGTGGCTCTCCTCGGTGCCGTCCCCGAGGCGCAGGGTCCACTGCCGGGCGTGGTCGCGGTGGTAGTCGACCTCCTTGACGGCCTTGGCGGCCAGCGGCGCGAACGGTCCGTCACCGCCGGCCAGTTCCGCGTACAGCCGGTACTGGTGGGCGGAGAAGAACAGCTGGCGGGCGATGGTGTGGGCGAAGTCGCCGCCCGGCTGCTCCACCAGCTGGAGGTTGCGGAACGCGCGCTCCTCGCGGAGAAAGGCCAGTTCGTCCTCGTCGCCGGCCATCGACAGCAGCACCCTGGCCTGGCCCAGCAGGTCCAGCGCGATGTTGGCGAGGGCGACCTCCTCCTCCAGCACGGGGGCGTTGCCGGCCCACTCGCCCAGCCGGTGGGAGAGCACCAGCGCGTCGTCACCGAGGGCGAGCGCGGCCGCCGTGACGGCGGTGTCCTTGGCGGGTGTCGTCGTCACAGGTGCTGCACCCCCTCGGGGATCTCGTAGAACGTCGGGTGCCGGTAGGGCTTGTCGGCGGCGGGTTCGAAGAACGGGTCCTTCTCGTCGGGGGAGGAGGCGGTGATCGCGGACGACGGCACGACCCAGATCGAGACGCCCTCGCCGCGCCGGGTGTACAGATCGCGGGCGTTGCGCAGGGCGAACTCCGCGTCCGGCGCGTGCAGGCTGCCGGCGTGGGTGTGGGACAGTCCCCGGCGCGAGCGCACGAAGACCTCCCACAGGGGCCAGTCGGTGTGGGTCATGCTCGCGTCGCTCCTGTCTCGCCGTTCATGTGCTTGGCCGCGTGGGCCGCTGCCGCCTCCCTGACCCAGGCGCCCTCTTCGTGGGCCTTCCTGCGCCGGGTCAGCCGCTGTTCGTTGCACGGGCCGTTGCCCTTGAGGACGTCCCAGAACTCCGACCAGTCGATCGCGCCGAAGTCGTGGTGCCCGCGCTCCTCGTTCCACTTCAGGTCGGGGTCGGGGAGGCTGAGGCCGAGGGATTCGGCCTGGGGGACGCAGATGTCGACGAAGCGCTGGCGCAGTTCGTCGTTGGAATGCCGCTTGATCTTCCAGGCCATCGACTGCGCGGAGTGCTGCGACTCGTCGTCGGGCGGGCCGAACATCATCAGCGACGGCCACCACCAGCGGTCCACCGCGTCCTGCGCCATCGCGTGCTGCTCCGGGGTGCCCTTGCTGAGGGCGAGCAGCAGCTCGTAGCCCTGGCGCTGGTGGAAGGACTCCTCCTTGCAGATGCGGACCATGGCGCGCGCGTACGGACCGTAGGAGCAGCGGCACAGGGGGACCTGGTTGGTGATGGCGGCGCCGTCCACGAGCCAGCCGATGGCGCCGACGTCCGCCCAGGTCAGGGTGGGGTAGTTGAAGATCGAGGAGTACTTCTGGCGGCCGGAGTGCAGCTTGTCGAGCAGCTCCTCGCGGCTGGTGCCGAGTGTCTCGGCGGCGCTGTAGAGATACAGGCCGTGCCCGGCCTCGTCCTGCACCTTGGCCATGAGGATCGCCTTGCGGCGCAGTGAGGGCGCGCGCGTGATCCAGTTGGCCTCCGGCTGCATGCCGATGATCTCGGAGTGCGCGTGCTGCGCGATCTGCCGGACCAGCGTGGCCCGGTAGGCGTCCGGCATCCAGTCGCGCGGCTCGATCCGCTCGTCGGCCGCGACGGCCGCGTCGAAGGCGTGCTGGTGGGCGGCGGTGTCGTCCGCGGCCATGACGTCGTACGCCCGGCTGCCGGCCGTATCGCGGGCGGCTGCTGTCGCCATGAGGTCCCCCTCGACCTGGATGCTTCCCGGAGCACGCTCCCGACCGATCGTTCGGTTCGTGCGATTCCATGGTGAGACGGGCGCCGCGAGGTGTCAACCGCTTGTGGATAACCTGCGGGGGCTGTCCGTGGACGTCGGTGCTCGGACCGGGGATGTGGTGACGGCCACGGAAACGGGTTCCGGGAGGACTGTGCCCGGGCGGCCGGTGCTGAGTACCGTTCGTGCGACGCGGCGGAGCGGACGCGCGGGGCGGAAGCAGGGACGGACCGGGATCGGTGGATCGGGGCGGGATGAACGCGTACGACAAGGGCTCGGACGCCCGGCGGGAGCCTGCCGGGCGGGGCCTGCCGGACCCGCGCCCCGCCACCCCCGCACCCGGATCACCGGCCGCCAACCCCTCCCCCGGAAGCTCGGCCTCCGGCCACCCGGCGGACCGCCCGCCCCCGCCGTACTCCCCCCGTGAGAACCCCGGCACCGGCCCCTCCGCCGACCCCGCCTCCCTGACCGCCCCGCCCACCGAGCCCCGTAGCGGTGTGGCAGCCCTCTCCCTGCGCTACCAGATCGGCGCCGCGGTGGCCCTCGCGCTCGTCGCCGTCGCCGTCTGTGTGCACCTCGGCATGACGTTCCTGCACGTCGCACCCTTGAACACGGTCAGCAAGCAGCACCGCGAGACCATCGAGAACTGGATCTACCCGGAGTTCGAGCAGAACTGGAAGCTGTTCGCGCCGAACCCCCTGCAGCAGAACATCGCCGTCCAGGTGCGCGCCGAGGTCCTCACCGCGGACGGCGCGTCCCGGACCACCGGCTGGTACGACCTGTCCGCCGAGGACGGCCGGGCCATCGACGGCAACCCGGCGCCCAGCCACACCCAGCAGAACGAACTGCGCCGCGCCTGGGACTTCTTCGTCTCGACACACGACAACGACAACCGTCCGGTGGGCCACCGCGGAGCGCTGTCCGAGGCGTATCTGCGCCGGATCATGGTGATGCGCCTCGACCGGGCGGACGCCGCCGGCGCGGGCGGCACCCTCGCGCGGGTCCAGGTCCGCTCCCGCACCACCAACGTGCCACCGCCGGACTGGAGCGACGAGAAGATCTCCACCACACCCGTGTACCGCACCCTGCCCTGGTGGTCCCTGCCCGACGACGAGACCCGGGGAGGCATCGGGTGAACCGCCTCTCGCTGGCGCTCTCCCGGGTGATCGCCCGCGTCACCGACTCCGCGCTCGGCCCCCACCAGACCGCCGTGATCCGCATCGGCTTCGGCCTGACCTGGCTGCTGTTCCTGCTGCGCGAGTTCCCCCACCGTCAGGAGCTCTACGGTCCGGACGGGCCCTGGGCATGGGACCTCGCCGATCAGCTGGTCACGACGAACGACGCCTTCACCGTGCTGCTCTGGTCGGACAGCCAGATCTGGTTCGAGGCCGTCTACGCGCTGGCCGTGCTGTGGAGCCTGCTGCTCCTGCTGGGCTGGCGCACCCGCACCATGTCGGTGCTCTTCATGGTGGGCGTGCTCGCACTGCAGAACCGCAGCGTCTTCATGGGGGACGGCGGCGACAACGTCCTGCACCTGATGTCGATCTACCTGGTGTTCACCCGCTGCGGCCAGGTCTGGTCACTGGACGCGCGGCGGGCGCGCCGCTTGAAGGAGGCACGCGCGCGCGGGGAGCGCCAGCGCGACCGGGCCGGCCCGGTCCTGTGGGGCGTCCTGGGCCTCCTGCTGATCCTGGCCACGCTGGCGGGCCGGACGGACAGCGACTGGTTCATACCGGCGCTGCTGTGGACCGTGTGGCTCGGGCAGGCGCTGTGGTGGCTGGTCGGGCGCCGCGCGAGGACCGGGGAGCCGCGGATCCTGCTCGACGTCGTGGCGAACATCGTGCACAACGGCGCCCTGCTCGTGATCATGGCCGAGGCCTGTCTGATCTACGCCACGGCCGGCTGGTACAAGGTGCAGGGCTCCCGCTGGCAGGACGGCACGGCGGTCCACTACCCGCTCCAGCTGGAGTACTTCTCCCCCTGGCCGGCTCTGGGGGACCTGTTGTCGGCCGGCGGCACCATGGTGATGCTGGTGACCTACGCGACCGTCGCCGTGCAGGTCGCCTTCCCGTTCACGCTGTTCAACCGGCGGGTCAAGAACGTCCTGCTGTCCTTCATGATCCTCGAGCACGCGGTGATCGCCGTCGTGCTCGGGCTGCCCTTCTTCTCCCTGGCGATGATCGCCGCCGACGCGGTCTTCCTGCCGACGTCCTTCCTGCGCCGCCTGGGTGATCTGGCGGCACGCGTGTGCGGGCGACCGGGCCCGCGCGGAGGCCGGGCACGGGTCCCGGGGCCGCGCTCCCCGGCGGACGCCCCTGCGGACGGGGCCCCGGTGGAGGCGGCGGCCGCCCCGGCGCCCGGCGGAGCCCCGGGCCCGCGCACGTAGGCTGCACGCCATGAACGACCCCGCCCGCACCACGGGACCCGAGAACCCGGCCGACCCGGTGTCCGCCTGGCGTCGGCTGGCCGGCGGCGCCGTCCTGCTCGACGGCTTCCATGCCCTCAAGCACGCGGTGCGCTTCGGGGCCGAGGTGCGCCTGGCGCTCGCCGCGGACCGGGGTGCCGCGCTGGCGCTCGCCGACGAGCTGGCCCCGGACGTGCGGGAGGCGCTGGCGGCGCTGCTGACCGAGGTGCCGCACGCGACGTACGCCTCGCTGGTGCCGCGCCCGCACCCCACCGCCGTGGCCGCCCTGGCCGTACGCCCCTCCCGTGCGGGCCACCTCGCGAAGCTGGCGCACACGCCGCGCACCGCGCCCGTGGTGGTCCTGGACAATCCGCGCAACCTCGGCAACGCGGGGGCCGTGATCCGGCTGGCCGCCGGCTTCGGGGCGACCGGGGTGGTCACCACCGGCACCCTCGACCCGTGGCACCCCACGGTGGTCCGCGGCGGGGCGGGGCTGCACTTCGCCACCGCCGTGGAGCGGCTCACCGTCGGGGAGCTGCCGCCGGGGCCGGTCTTCGCGCTCGACCCGGAGGGCGAGGACATCCGCTCGCTGAAACTGCCGGACGACGCGCTGCTCGCGTTCGGCTCCGAGCGCAGCGGGCTGTCGCCCGAGCTGCGCGCGCGGGCCGACCACCTGGTGGCGCTGCCGATGCGCCCCCAGGTGTCCAGCTACAACCTCGCGACCAGTGTGGCCATGACGCTGTACCACTGGAGCGCCACCGGGGGCGCACCCTCCTGAGGCGGCTCAGGCCTCCCGGCGCACCTCGACCACCCGGAAGCGGTTGGCCACGAACGCGCCGTCGCACAGGGCCGCGTTGGCCGCCGGGTTGCCGCCGGAGCCGTGGAAGTCGGAGAAGGCGGCCGTCTGGTTGACGTACACCCCGCCGGTGAGGTTCAGGGAGAGCTGGGCGGCCTCCTCCAGGCAGACCTCCTGGACGGTCTTCTCGACCTCCGGGGAGGTCGTGTAGGCGCCGACCGTCATCGCGCCCTTCTCACGGATCGTGCGCCGCAGCAGCTCGGCCGCGTCGTCGGCCGAGTCGACGGCGACGGCGAAGGAGACCGGGCCGAAGCACTCGCTCATGTAGGCGGCCTCGGCGTCCGGCTTCGATCCGTCCAGCTTCACGATCACCGGTGTGCGCACCACCGCACCCGGGAACTCCGGGTTGGCGATCTCCCGGGAGGCGAGGGCGACCTCGCCCAGCCCGGAGGCGGCCTCCAGGCGGGCCTTGACGTCCGGGTTGACGATGGCGCCCAGCAGCGCGTTCGCGCGCGCGTCGTCACCGAGCAGGCCGTCCACCGCCTTCGCGAGGTCGGCGGTGACCTCGTCGAAGGACCTGGGGCCCTGGTCGGTGGCGATGCCGTCGCGGGGGATCAGCAGGTTCTGCGGGGTGGTGCACATCTGGCCGCTGTACAGCGAGAGGGAGAAGGCCAGGTTGGCCAGCATCCCCTGGTAGTCGCCGGTCGACTCCACGAGCACCGAGTTGACGCCGGCCTTCTCCGTGTAGACCTGCGCCTGGCGTGCGTTGTTCTCGAGCCAGTCGCCGAACTCGGTGGAACCGGTGTAGTCGATGATCCGGATCTCCGGGCGGGTGGCCAGCGTCTTGGCGATGCCCTCGCCGGGCCGCTCGGCGGCCAGCGCCACCAGGTTCGGGTCGAACCCGGCCTCGGTGAGCACCTGGCGGGCGACCTGGACGGTGAGGGCGAGCGGCAGCACCGCGCGGGGGTGCGGCTTGACCAGGACCGCGTTGCCGGTGGCGAGCGAGGCGAACAGGCCCGGGTAGCCGTTCCACGTCGGGAAGGTGTTGCAGCCGATGACCAGTCCGATGCCGCGCGGCACCGGGACGAACTGCTTGGTGAGCGCGAGCGGGTCGCGCTTGCCCTGCGGCTTGGTCCACTCCGCGGTGTCAGGGGTGCGGATCTGCTCCACGTACGCGTACGCCACCGCCTCCACGCCGCGGTCCTGCGCGTGCGGGCCGCCGGCCTGGAACGCCATCATGAAGGCCTGGCCGGAGGTGTGCATGACCGCCTGGGCGAACTCCATCGTCCGGTCGCTGATCCGCTTGAGGATCTCCAGACAGACCACCGCGCGGGTCTCCGCGCCCGCGTCACGCCAGGCCCGCATGCCGGCCTTCATGGCGGGCAGCAGCGCGTCCAGGTCCGCGTGCGGGTAGCTGACGCCCAGCTCGATGCCGTACGGGGAGGTCTCGCCGTCCACCCAGCCGTCCGTGCCCGGCTGGCCGAGGTCGAGGCGGGTGCCGAGCAGGGCGTCGAAGGCGGCCTTGCCCGCCGCCATGTCCAGGCTGCCGTTCTCCCCGTAGGCCTTGGGGTGCTCGGGGTGCGGGGACCAGTACGCGCGCGTGCGGATCGCTTCCAGCGCCTGGTCCAGGGTGGGACGGTGCCGGGCGATCAGCTCGTGCGCGGTGAGTTCGGCGGCCATGCGGGACCAACTCCTCGTCTCAGGAACTCTTCGTCGAGCTCATGGACCTGTGCGGAAACGTAGTCAGGAACGGGCGGTCAGAGTTAGAGTAACCGAACGATCGGTCGGGACAAGGGGGTCCGCCGCATCTGTGGAAAACCCCGTGCGGGAGGATCGCGCACATGACAGCACTCGACCTCAGCAGTCCTGTGGCCGTGGTCGGCACCGGCACCATGGGGCAGGGAATCGCCCAGGTCGCGCTGGTCGCGGGCCATCCCGTGCGGCTGTACGACGCCGCTCCCGGACGGGCCCGGCAGGCGGCCGACGCGATCGGTGCCCGGCTCGACCGTCTGGTGGAGAAGGAGCGCCTGACCGCCGCCGAGCGGGACGCGGCGCGCGCCCGTCTGCAACCCGTCGAGGAGCTCACCGGACTCGCCGGCTGCTCCCTGGTCGTCGAGGCGGTCCTGGAGCGTCTCGACGTCAAGCAGGAGCTGTTCCGCGCGCTGGAGGACATCGTCTCCGACGACTGTCTGCTGGCCACCAACACCTCCTCCCTGTCGGTCACCGCGATCGGCGGAGCGCTGCGGCTGCCCGGCCGTTTCGTGGGCCTGCACTTCTTCAACCCCGCGCCGCTGCTGCCGCTCGTCGAGGTCGTCTCCGGGTTCGCCACCGACGTCACGAGCGCCACGCGCGCGTACGAGACGGCCCGCGCCTGGGGCAAGACGCCCGTGGCCTGCGCCGACACCCCCGGCTTCATCGTCAACCGCGTCGCAAGGCCCTTCTACGCCGAGGCCTTCGCGGTGTACGAGTCCCAGGGCGCAGACCCGGCCACCATCGACGCGGTGCTGCGCGAGTGCGGCGGTTTCCGGATGGGCGCCTTCGAGCTGACCGACCTCATAGGCCAGGACGTCAACGAGTCCGTCACCCATTCCGTGTGGCAGTCCTTCTTCCAGGACGTGCGTTTCACCCCGTCGCTCGCCCAGCGCCGTCTGGTCGAGTCCGGGCGCCTCGGCCGCAAGACCGGACACGGCTGGTACGACCACGGTGACGGCGCCGAGCGCCCCGAACCGCACACCGCGGAGCCCGCACGGCCGCCCGCGTACGTCGTCGCCGAGGGCGATCTGGGACCCGCCTCGGAGCTGCCGGCCCTGATCCGCGAGGCGGGCATCGAGGTGCGCGAGGAGGACGAGGACGAGGACGAGGGCACGTGTCTGGTGCTGCCGGGCGGGGGCCGGCTGGTGCTCGCCGACGGGCAGACCTCCGTGGAGTTCCCCGACGTCGTCCACTTCGACCTCGCCCTGGACTACCGCGCGGCCACCCGCATCGCCCTGTCCCACTGCCAGGACACCTCCGCGCGGACCGTCGCCGAGGCCACCGGGCTGTTCCAGGCGCTGGGCAAGAACGTCAGCGTCATCGGGGACGTCCCAGGGATGATCGTCGCGCGGACGGTGGCCCGGATCATCGACCTCGCGGTCGAGGCCGTCGCCAAGGGTGTCGCCACCGAGGAGGACGTCGACACCGCGATGCGGCTGGGTGTGAACTACCCCCTCGGGCCCTTCGAGTGGAGCCGCCGCCTCGGCCGCGGCTGGGCCGGCGCCCTGCTGGACGAGATGCACGAGATCGACCGGTCCGGCCGCTACGCGCCCTCCCTCGCGCTCCACCAGTACGCGTGCGCCGCGCGCGAGAGGGAGGACACCCCGTGACCACCGCCAAGCGCGACACGTACACCCCGGAGACGCTGCTGAGCGTCGCCGTCCAGGTGTTCAACGAACGCGGCTACGACGGCACCTCCATGGAGCACCTCTCCAAGGCCGCCGGCATCTCCAAGTCGTCGATCTACCACCATGTGGCCGGCAAGGAGGAGTTGCTGCGCCGCGCGGTGAGCCGGGCGCTGGACGGGCTCTTCGGCATCCTCGACGAGGAGCGGGCGGACGCGGGGCGCGCGGCCGAACGGCTGGAGTACGTCGTACGGCGCATGGTCGAGGTCCTCATCGCCGAGCTGCCCTATGTGACGCTGCTGCTGCGGGTGCGCGGCAACACGGACACCGAGCGCTGGGCGCTGGAGCGGCGGCGCGAGTTCGACCACCGGGTGGCCGCGCTGCTGAAGGCCGCGGCGGCCGACGGCGACGTGCGCGAGGACATAGAGGTGCGCCTGGTGACCCGGCTGGTCTTCGGCATGATCAACTCGATCGTGGAGTGGTACCGGCCGGACGGGCGCGGCATGAACGAGCGCGAGGTGGCCGACGCGGTGACGCAGCTGGCCTTCGGCGGGCTGCGCAAAGCGGGCTGAAAACGTTCCGTACGGAGGGGCTGCCGGCCCCCCTCCGGCGGGCGGCCGTCTTCAGCTCTGCGGCTCCAGGTCCTCCTCCTCGAACACCAGCAGCGTGCGCGTGCTGAGCACCTCGGGGATCGCCTGGAGCCGGGTCAGCACCAGCTCGCGCAGTGTCCGGTTGTCGGGCGTGTGCACCAGCAGCAGTACGTCGAAGTCACCGCCCACCAGTGCGATGTGCGAGGCGCCGGGAAGCTGCCTGAGCTGCTCGCGGACCGTGCGCCAGGTGTTCTGGACGATCTTCAGGGTGATGTACGCGGACGTCCCGTGACCGGCCCGTTCGTGGTCGACGCGCGCCCCGAAGCCCCGTATGACCCCGTCCTCGACGAGCCGGTTGATCCGCGCGTACGCGTTCGCGCGGGAGACGTGGACCCGTTCGGCGACCGAGCGTACGGACGCGCGGCCGTCCGCCTGGAGCATCCGCAGGATGTCCTGGTCGATGGCGTCCAGGGGCCGCGCGGGAGGCAGCGGCCCGATCCCCTCCTGGCCCTCGGCCATTTGTTCAGATGCCACCCGCCCCCACCTCTCCGCCGTGGACGTACTGCATCCATCTCAGGCTGTGGAGAACCGTTTGTCCACAGCCTGGTGCCACCCGTAGCCAAAATGTGCCGGCGACCGAACAATCGGTTGGTGAGGCGTGTCACAGACGCCGCGCCTCCGACATCCCACGAGGAGGTGCCGTCATGACGGTCATGGAGCAGCGGGGGGCCTACCGGCCGACCCCGCCGCCCGCCTGGCAGCCCCGCACCGATCCCGCGCCGCTGCTGCCGGACACGGAGCCGTACCGCGTCCTCGGCACGGAGGCGGCCGCCAAGGCCGACCCGGAGCTGCTGCGCCGGCTGTACGCGGAGCTGGTGAAGGGCCGCCGCTACAACGCGCAGGCCACCGCCCTCACCAAGCAGGGCCGTCTCGCGGTCTACCCCTCCAGCACCGGCCAGGAGGCCTGCGAGGTCGCCGCCGCCCTCGTCCTCGAGGAGCGCGACTGGCTCTTCCCGAGCTACCGCGACACCCTCGCGGTCGTCGCGCGCGGTGTGGACCCCGTCGAGGCCCTCACCCTGCTGCGCGGCGACTGGCACACCGGCTACGACCCCTACGAGCACCGCGTGGCACCGCTGAGCACCCCGCTCGCCACCCAGCTGCCGCACGCCGTCGGTCTCGCCCACGCCGCCCGCCTCAAGGGCGACGACGTGGTCGCCCTCGCCATGGTCGGCGACGGCGGCACCAGCGAGGGCGACTTCCACGAGGCGCTGAACTTCGCCGCCGTGTGGCAGGCACCCGTGGTCTTCCTCGTCCAGAACAACGGCTTCGCGATCTCGGTACCGCTCGCCAAGCAGACCGCGGCCCCGTCGCTGGCCCACAAGGCCGTCGGCTACGGGATGCCCGGCCGCCTGGTCGACGGCAACGACGCCGCCGCCGTGCACGAGGTGCTGTCCGACGCCGTGCGGCACGCCCGCGCGGGCGGCGGACCGACCCTGGTCGAGGCGATCACCTACCGCGTGGAGGCACACACCAACGCCGACGACGCCACCCGCTACCGCGGCGACTCCGAGGTCGAGACCTGGAAGCAGCACGACCCGATCGCGCTGCTGGAGCGGGAGCTGACCGGGCGCGGACTGCTCGACGACGCGGGCGTCGAGACCGCCCGCCAGGACGCCGAGACCATGGCCGCCGACCTGCGCGCCCGTATGAACCAGGACCCGGCGCTCGATCCCATGGACCTCTTCGCCCACGTCTACGCCGAGCCCACTCCCCAGCTGCTGGAGCAGCGGGAGCAGCTGCGGGCCGAGCTCGCGGCCGAGGCCGGCCAGGAAGGGGCGCAGCGATGACCACGGTCGCCGCCAAGCCGGCCACCATGGCGCAGGCCCTCACGCGCGCCATGCGCGACGCCATGGCCGCCGACCCGTCCGTGCACGTCATGGGCGAGGACGTCGGCACGCTCGGCGGTGTCTTCCGGGTCACCGACGGACTCGCCAAGGAGTTCGGCGAGGACCGCTGCACGGACACGCCGCTGGCCGAGGCGGGCATCCTGGGCACGGCCGTGGGCATGGCCATGTACGGGCTGCGCCCGGTGGTGGAGATGCAGTTCGACGCGTTCGCCTACCCGGCGTTCGAGCAGCTCGTCTCGCACGTCGCGAAGATGCGCAACCGCACACGCGGGAAGATGCCGCTGCCCCTCACCATCCGCGTTCCCTACGGCGGCGGCATCGGCGGGGTCGAGCACCACAGCGACTCCTCCGAGGCGTACTACATGGCGACTCCGGGGCTCCATGTCGTCACGCCCGCGACCGTCGCGGACGCCTACGGGCTGCTGCGCGCCGCCATCGCCTCCGACGACCCGGTCGTCTTCCTGGAGCCCAAGCGGCTCTACTGGTCGAAGGACGCCTGGAACCCGGAGGAGCCGACGGCCGTTGAACCGATAGGCCGTGCGGTGGTGCGGCGCTCCGGCCGGAGCGCCACTCTCATCACCTACGGGCCGTCCGTACCCGTCTGCATGGAGACGGCCGAGGCGGCCCGGGCCGAGGGCTGGGACCTCGAGGTCGTCGATCTGCGCTCCCTGGTGCCGTTCGACGACGAGACGGTGTGCGCCTCGGTACGGCGGACGGGACGCGCGGTCGTCGTCCACGAGTCGGGTGGCTTCGGCGGCCCGGGCGGGGAGATCGCGGCCCGGGTCACGGAGCGCTGCTTCCACCATCTGGAGGCGCCGGTGCTGCGTGTGGCCGGGTTCGACCTGCCGTATCCGCCGCCGATGCTGGAGCGCCACCACCTGCCCGGTGTGGACCGGATCCTGGACGCCGTGGGGCGCCTGCAGTGGGAGGCCGAGAGCTGATGGCACAGGTGCTGGAGTTCAAGCTGCCCGACCTCGGTGAGGGACTCACCGAGGCGGAGATCGTGCGCTGGCTGGTCGAGGTCGGCGACGTCGTCGCCGTGGACCAGCCGGTCGTCGAGGTCGAGACGGCCAAGGCGATGGTGGAGGTGCCCTGCCCCTACGGTGGTGTGGTCACCGCCCGGTTCGGTGCCGAGGGCACGGAACTGCCCGTCGGCGCTCCGCTGCTGACGGTCGCGGTGGGCGAGACGGCCGAGGGCCGCCCGGCCGGCGGTGCGGACACCGCCGACGCCGCACCCGCCGCGGACGCCAGGGAGACACGCGACGGCGCACCGGCCGCGGAGGGCTCCGGCAACGTCCTGGTCGGCTACGGCACCTCCGAGGCACCGGCCCGTCGCCGCCGGATCCGTCCGGCGGGGCCCGCGTCCGCCGCGTCGTCCGCCCCACCCGCCGTATCCGCGGCGAACGGGCGGCCCCGGCCCACCGGGGCGACGAGGCCCGTGGAGCCGGCCGGCACCCGGGCCCGCACGTCCGGGGCCGCGGACGGCCCCGTCCCCGTGATCTCCCCGCTGGTGCGCCGGCTGGCCCGGCAGAACGGTCTGGATCTACGGGAGATGACCGGTTCCGGGCCCGACGGGCTGATCCTGCGGGCCGACGTCGAGTACGCGCTGCGGGCCGCCGCCGCGCAGGGCCGCACGGGCCCCGAGGCCGGTGGACCGCGGACGCACGCCGCCCCGGCGGCTGCCACGCCGGCCGCCGCCCCCGAGGGTGCCCCGGCCGTCACCCGCATCCCGCTCAAGGGCATTCGCGGTGCCGTCGCCGACAAGCTCTCCCGCAGCCGCACCGAGATTCCGGATGCGACCTGCTGGGTGGACGCCGACGCGACCGAACTGATGCGGACCCGCGCCGCGATGAACGCGGCCGGCGGACCGAAGATCTCCGTCCTCGCCCTGCTGGCCCGGATCTGCACCGCCGCGCTCGCCCGTTTCCCCGAGCTCAACGCCTCGGTGGACACCGAGGCCAGGGAGATCGTCCGGTACGACGCCGTGCACCTCGGTTTCGCCGCGCAGACCGACCGGGGGCTCGTCGTCCCCGTCGTCCGGGACGCGCACACGCGGGACGCGGAGTCGCTCACGGCGGAGTTCGCCCGGCTGACCGAGGCCGCCCGGGCCGGGACACTGACACCGGCGGAACTCACCGGCGGCACCTTCACGTTGAACAACTACGGCGTGTTCGGCGTCGACGGTTCCACACCGATCATCAACCACCCGGAGGCCGCCATGCTCGGCGTCGGCCGCATCGTCCCCAAGCCGTGGGTGCACGAGGGCGAGCTGGCGGTGCGCCAGGTCGTGCAGCTCTCGTTCACCTTCGACCACCGCGTCTGCGACGGCGGTACGGCGGGCGGCTTCCTGCGCCACGTGGCGGACTGCGTGGAGCAACCGGCGGTGCTGCTGCGGACTCTGTGAGTCCACCGTCCGTCCGCGGCCTCCCCGGCCGTGTCCGCGTGCCCCCGCGTTCCCTGTGATCGCGGGGGCACGCATACTCGGGGGGTGACCGAGTTCCAACCACCCGGTGATCCCTCAGGCGATCCCTCCGGCGACCCTCCCGGGGGGCCCGATACCGCGTACGACGCCGTCGTGCTCGCCGGCGGTGCCGCCCGGCGGCTCGGCGGCGCGGACAAGCCCGGTGTGCGCATCGGCGGACGGGCGCTGCTGGACCGGGTGCTCGCGGCCTGCGCCGACGCCCGGACCACGGTGGTCGTCGCCGGTCCCCGCCCCACCGCCCGGCCGGTGGTCTGGGCCCGCGAGGAGCCCACGGGCGGCGGCCCCCTGGCCGCGCTCGACGCCGGGCTGCGGCACATCACCGCCGACCATGTCGTCCTGCTCTCCGCCGACCTGCCCTTCCTCGAACGGCGCACCGTCGAGGCGCTGTTGGCGTCCCTGCGCCGCGGCACGGCCGACGGTGTGCTGCTGACCGACTCCGACGGCCGGGACCAGCCGCTCGTGGCCGCGTACCGGACCTCGTCCCTGCGCCGCGAACTGGCCGTGCTCACCGGACGGCACGGCGATCTGACCGGACTTCCCCTGCGCCGGCTGACCCGCGCTCTCGGTCTCACCCGTATCCCCGACCCGGTGGCGTCCTTCGACTGCGACACCTGGGACGACATCGCCACTGCCAGGGCACGCATCAGGGAGCATGGACACGTGTTGGACGAATGGATCTCCGCAGTCAAGGACGAGCTGGGCATCGACCTGGACGTCGACACCGGCGTGCTGCTCGACCTGGCCCGCGACGCCGCCCACGGCGTGGCCAGGCCCGCCGCTCCGCTGACCACCTTCCTCGTCGGCTACGCGGCCGCCCGGGCGGGCGGCGGCCCGGACGTCGTGGCCGAGGCCGCCCGCAAGGCAGCGGCGCTCGCCGGACGCTGGGCGGACGAGGACACCCCGGACACGGCATCCTCCGCGGGCGTGGCGCCCGACGCCACCCCCGACACCCGCCCGGAAGCAGAATGACCGCGCATGTCACCCGGGCCGATGAGGACGCCGATGACCTCGACGTCGAGGAGGCGCTCGCCCTCGTGAAGGAACCACGCGACCGCGCCGGCGGCGACCGCACCCCCGGCGGCACCGGCCGCCCTCCGCGTCACCACGCCACCGACTGGACCGAGGCACGGGCCCTCGCCGAACGCGCCCCGCGCCAGGGCGCCAGGCGCACCGGCCACCTGACCCCCGAGGCCGTCCCCCTCACCTCCGCCCTCGGCCTCACCCTGGCCGTCCCCCTCACCGCCCTCACCGACCTGCCCTCGTTCGACACCTCCGCGATGGACGGCTGGGCGGTATCCGGCCCGGGCCCCTGGGGCGTGCGGGAGGAAGGCGTCCTGGCCGGGCACGCCGAGCACGCACCGCTCACCGACGGCGAGGCCGTCCGTATCGCCACCGGCGCCCGTATCCCCCCGGACACCACCGCCGTGCTCCGCAGCGAGCACGGACGCACCGACGACAAGGGCCGGCTGCACGTCATCGCCGCCGACCGGGCACCGCACACCGTCAGCCACGGTCAGGACATCCGCCCCCGCGGCCAGGAGTGCCGCAGCGGCGACCAGCTGCTCCCCGTGGGCACGCTGGTGACCCCGCCCGTCCTGGGCATGGCCGCAGCCGCCGGGTACGACACGCTCATGGCCGTCCCGCGCCCCCGCGCCGCCGTGTTCGTCCTCGGGGACGAACTGCTCGGCGGGGGCCTGCCGCATGACGGGCTGATCCGGGACGCGCTGGGCCCGCTGCTGCCGCCCTGGCTCCGCGCGCTCGGCGCGGAGGTCGCCGACGTACGCCGGGTCGGGGACGACGAAGAGGCACTGCACGAGGCGATCACCGGCTGCGACGCCGATGTCGTCGTCACCACCGGAGGCACGGCCGCCGGTCCGGTCGACCATGTGCACCCCACGCTGCGCCGCATCGGCGCCGAACTTCTCGTGGACGGTGTCGCGGTGCGCCCGGGCCACCCCATGCTCCTGGCCCGCACCCGGGAGGACCAGTACCTCGTCGGCCTGCCGGGCAACCCCCTGGCCGCCGTCTCCGGCCTGCTCACCCTCGCCGAGCCCCTGCTGCGGACCCTCGCCGCCCGCCCCGCGCCGGAGCCGTACACGCTGCCGCTGCGGGACGGGGTGCAGGGACACCCCCGCGACACCCGGCTGATCCCCGTCGCCCTGCGCGGCGACCGGGCGCTGCCGCTGCTCTACAACGGTCCGGCCATGCTGCGCGGCATCGCGGCGGCCGACGCACTCGCCGTCGTACCCCCCGGCGGATCGGGGCCGGGCGAGGAGGCGGAACTGATCGATCTGCCCTGGGCGTCCGGGGGAATCGGGGTGTGTTTCACGTGAAACTTCCGGGCCAGGACGTCATCGCTCGCCAGGCGGACGAACATCTGGTGACCCATCGGGTGAAACTCCCGAGGAAAATGGTGGAACATCCGATCCGCCAGGTCACCAAGCGGCTGTCGATGGCCCTGGTGGTGCTCGTCGTGACGGCGCTCATCGTGTACGCCGACCACGAGGGCTACAACGACAACTCCGACGGGTCCCTCGATCTCCTCGACGCCTTCTACTATGCGACCGTCACCCTCTCCACCACCGGGTACGGCGACATCACGCCGGTCAGTGACGCGGCCCGGCTCACCAATATCTTCGTCATCACGCCGCTGCGCGTGCTGTTCCTGATCATCCTGGTCGGCACCACCCTTGAGGCCCTCACCGAACGCACCCGGGAGGAGTGGCGACTGAACCGCTGGAGGTCCACGTTGCGCGATCACACCGTTGTCGTCGGGTTCGGCACCAAGGGCAGGTCGGCGATCAAGACGGTCTGCGCGACGGGGCTGCGCAAGGAGCAGGTCGTCGTGGTCGATCCCAGCGCCAAGGCGATCGAGGCCGCCACGGCGGACGGCTTCGCGGGCGTCATAGGGGATGCCACCCGGAGCGAGGTGCTGAAGCGGGCCGAACTGCAGCGGGCCCGGCAGATCATCATCGCGACGCAGCGCGACGACACGGCCGTCCTGGTGACGCTGACGGCGCGGCAGCTCAACCGGGGCGCGAAAATCGTCGCCGCGGTGCGCGAGGAGGAGAACGCCCCGCTGCTGAAGCAGTCGGGTGCCGACGCGGTCATCACCAGCGCCAGCGCGGCCGGGCGGCTGCTCGGGCTGTCGGTGCTGAGCCCCTCGGCCGGCATGGTCATGGAGGACCTCATCCAGCAGGGGACCGGTCTCGACATCGTGGAGCGGCCGGTCATAAAGGCCGAGGTGGGAAAGACCCCGCGCGAGACGAACGACCTGGTGGTGAGCGTCGTACGCGGGCACCGGGTGCTCGGCTACGACGATCCGGACGTCGGGACGCTGGAGCTGACGGACCGGCTGATCACCATCGTGCGGGCGACGCCGGGCACACAGGTCGCCCCCGACATCCGCCCGCTTCCCCGGGGCTGAGCCGCTCCCTCGCGGCCCGGCCCGGCCTCCTACTTCCGGTTGTACAGCCGCATCGTGATCGGTCCGAAGACCACCACGAACAGTCCGGACCAGCCCAGCGTCCAGGCGATCTCGTCGGCCGGCCAGTCGCCCGCCATCAGCCCCCGCACCGCGGACGCGAGGTGGGTGACGGGGCTGTTGTTGACGAAGGCCTGGAGCCAGCCCGGCATGGTGCGCGGGTCGACGAAGACGTTGGACAGGAAGGTGAGCGGGAAGATCACCATCATGCTGACGCCCATCACCGACTTCTCGGTGCGCAGCAGCAGCCCGAACATCGTCCAGATCCACGAGAAGGCGAACGAGAACAGCACCAGCAGCGCGATCCCGACGAGCACGCCGACCACTCCGCCGTCGGCGCGATAGCCGAGGATCATGCCGACGGTCAGCATCACGAGCGACGCCAGGGTGTAGCGCAGGGCGTCGCCGAGCAGATAGCCGACCATGGTCGACGGCCGCCAGATCGGCAGGCTGCGGAACCGGTCGAAGACACCCTTCTCGATGTCCGTGTTGACCGAGACACCGGTGTACATCGTGATCATCACGACCGACATCACCAGGATGCCCGGCAGCAGGAACTGGATGTACTCCTTCGGCGATCCGGCCAGCGCCCCGCCGAACAGGTACGTGTACATCAGCACCATCATGATCGGGAACGCCGTGACGTCGAAGAGCTGCTCCGGCACGTGCTTGATCTTGAGGATGGCGCGCCAGCCGAAGGTCAGCGAGGCCGACCAGGCGCTCGGCCGCGGCGGTCGCTCCTTGGCGACGAGCAGATCGGCCAGGGAATCGGTGCGTACCGGGGCGAGCTCGCTGCTCTCGGCGGTGGTCGTGGTGCTCATGCCGCCACCTCGTCCTTCGGGTCGTGGGCGTCGGCGGATCCGGACTGGGGCTGCTGGGTGTCGTGGCCGGTGAGGGCCAGGAACACCTCGTCCAGACTGGGCTGGCCGAGTGAGAAGTTGTCGACGGTGATGCCGGCGCGGGCCAGTTCGTTCAGCGCGCGGGCGGCCTGCTCGGCGGCGGTGTCGTCGCTCGCCGCCGTGGTGAGCCGGGCGGTGAGCGCCACCGGGTCGGGCTCGGTCTGCACCTGGGCGTCGAGCGCCCGGCGCAGCAGGTCCGCGGCGAGCGGCCGCCGGTCGGCGTCCCGCAGCCGCAGATGGACCGACCCGGCACCGACGGACGCCTTCAGCTCGCCCTTGGTGCCCTCGGCGATCACCTTGCCGCGGTCGATGACGGCGATCCGGGACGCCAGCTGGTCGGCCTCGTCCAGGTACTGCGTGGTCAGCAGCACCGTCGTGCCCTGGGCGACGACCGCGCGCACGATGTCCCACACCTGGTTGCGGCTGCGCGGGTCCAGACCGGTGGTCGGCTCGTCGAGGAACAGCAGGTCGGGGGTGCTGAGGATGGACGCGGCGATGTCGATACGGCGCCGCATGCCGCCCGAGTAGTGCTTGACCTGCTTCCCGGCCGCCTCGGTGAGGCCGAACGCCTCCAGCAGCTGGGCGGCCCGGGTGCGGGCGGCGGGCTTGCGGTGGCCGAGGAGCCGGGCCAGCAGCACCAGGTTCTCGGTACCGGTGAGGTCCTCGTCCACGGAGGCGTACTGACCGGTGAGGCTCACCCGGCCGCGCACCTCGTCGGCCTCGCGGACGACGTCGTGACCGAAGACGTGGGCTTCGCCGCCGTCCGGCCGCAGGAGGGTGGCGAGCATCTTCACGGTGGTGGTCTTTCCGGCGCCGTTCGGTCCGAGGACGCCGTACACCGTGCCGGCCGGCACGGTCAGGTCGACCCCGTCGACGGCCCGTGTCTCACCGAAGGTTTTGACCAGGCCCACGGTCTCGATCGCCGGGCCGGACGATTGGGTGCTCATGCTTCGGGTCCTTCCGCGTGCTGGGGCTACGCAGGGAGAGACCCTCACGGTCGCGCAAACTCATCGGTCGCGCACATGGATTTCCGTCGGTCGCACGCCTGGGCCCGTGGCTCCGGGAGTACCGTCCCCCTCATGTATGCGATCACGATTCCCGAACCCGGTGGGCCCGAGGCGCTGGTGTGGGACGAGGTCCCCGATCCCGTGGCAGGCGAGGGCGAGGTCCTGGTCGAGGTGGTGGCGGGGGCGGTCAACCGGGCCGACATCCTCCAGCGGCAGGGTTTCTACGAGCCCCCGCCGGGCTCCTCCCCCTATCCCGGCCTGGAGTGTTCCGGGCGGATCGCCGCGCTCGGTCCCGGGGTGAGCGGATGGGCCGTCGGCGACGAGGTCTGCGCGCTGCTCGCGGGCGGCGGCTACGCCGAGAAGGTCGCGGTGCCCGTCGGGCAGTTGCTGCCGGTCCCGCAGGGACTGACCGTCGACCAGGCGGCGGCGCTCCCGGAGGTCGTCTGCACGGTCTGGTCGAACGTCTTCATGGTCGCCCACCTGCGCCCGGGCGAGACCTTCCTCGTGCACGGCGGCTCCAGCGGCATCGGCACCATGGCGATCCAGCTCGCCAAGGCCGTCGGCGCGAAGGTGGCCGTCACCGCGGGCAGCAAGGAGAAGCTGGAGCGGTGCGCCGAGCTCGGCGCCGACATTCTGATCAACTACCGCGAGCAGGACTTCGTCGCCGAGGTGAAGCAGGCCACCGACGGCGCGGGCGCGGGCGTCATCCTGGACAACATGGGCGCCAAGTACCTGGACCGCAATGTCCAGGCCCTCGCCGTGAACGGCCGGCTGGCGATCATCGGCATGCAGGGCGGTGTCAAGGGCGAGCTGAACATCGGCGCCCTCCTCGGCAAGCGTGCCGCCATCAGCGCGACCTCGCTGCGGGCGCGGCCCCTGGAGGAGAAGGCGGCGATCGTGGCCGCCGTACGGGAACACGTCTGGCCGCTCGTCACCAGTGGCCATGTGCGTCCCGTGATCGACCGCGAGATCCCGATGCCGGACGCGGCCGCCGCGCACCGTGTGGTGGAGGACAGCGGCCACATCGGCAAGGTCCTGCTGGTCACGCCGGGCTGAACCGGCCGGGGGACCCAAGAGTCCCGCCGGTCCTCAGCCCGACGCCTGGCGCATGCGCAGGGCGACGAAGGCGAGGCCGAAGCCGAGGCCGATGAGCACCAGCCCGCTGCCGAGCGGAAGGATGCGCAGGACGGGCTCGGTGCTCGCGACCGTGTTGGGCGCCGCCGTGGGGGAGGTCGCCGAGGGCACCGGGACCGCCTCCTGGGACGCCGGCGTGTCGTTCCCGGGCGCCCGGGACACGGCCTCCTCGCGGCCCGGACGCGGCCCGTCCGGCCGATCGGCCCGGCCGTCGGCGCCCGCGTCCTCGTCCTGTGCCTCGCCCCGCTGCTCCCGCCCGCGCGGCCCGGTGTCCCGCGACTCCTCGGCCCGCTCGGGCCGACCGGGCCGCTCCCTGCCCTCGCCCGGCCGGTTCCCGGCCCTGGACGGCTGCCCGGAGGGCGCCGAGGGCCGGGCCGAGGACGACGAGGAGGGCGCGGACGGGGCCGAGGGAGAACGGGACGCGGGCTCGGCCCCGACCTTCGACGCTCCGTACGCGGCCGCCACCGCCGCACCGGAGACCCCCGCGGCGGGGCCGCAGGGCAGCACCGCCGCCCCCGCCCCCAGAACAACCGCCGCCCCCATTACACGCAGCCATGGAGTCACGACCGTGACCTCCCGCGCCGGCCGGTGCTCGGTCACACCGTCGGCAAGATGGGCCGGATGGACGCCCAACAGCCTCGCACTCCGGAACGATCCCGGCATTCCGGATACCGCCGTCGGGTGGATCCGCGGCAGTCGCCGTTTCCGGGGGCGCCGCCGAGGCGGACTTCGGGTGTGCGCGACAATGAGGGCATGGAGATGCCGAGGAACGAACGGTCGCCGGAGAATCCGCAGATCCTGGTCGTCGGCCAGGACGGCATGGCGCTCAGCGGCGGCAGCGGAGACGAGGACTCCCGCGAGACCCCGGTGACGGAACAGGTCGAACAGCCGGCGAAGGTCATGCGGATCGGCAGCATGATCAAGCAGCTGCTGGAGGAGGTGCGAGCGGCCCCTCTGGACGAGGCGAGCCG
The DNA here is from genome assembly GCF_055571035.1 of Streptomyces malachitofuscus. Taxonomy (NCBI): domain Bacteria; kingdom Bacillati; phylum Actinomycetota; class Actinomycetes; order Kitasatosporales; family Streptomycetaceae; genus Streptomyces; species Streptomyces malachitofuscus. The sequence continues at coordinate 40,773 of NZ_JBVIGA010000023.1, forward strand.
GGCCCGGCTCAAGGAGATCCACGCCAGCTCGGTGAAGGAGCTGGAGGACGGTCTGGCCCCGGAGCTGGTCGAGGAGCTGGAGCGGCTCTCCCTGCCCTTCACGGACGAAACCACCCCGAGCGACGCCGAACTGCGGATCGCGCAGGCCCAGTTGGTGGGCTGGCTGGAGGGTCTCTTCCACGGCATCCAGACCACGCTCTTCGCCCAGCAGATGGCGGCGCGTGCCCAGCTGGAGCAGATGCGCCGCGCCCTCCCTCCCGGGGTCGGCGACGGCGGTCAGGAGGAGCCCCACCTGGGCGGCCGCTCCGGCGGCCCGTACCTGTAACCGTCCCACCGTCCCTGCCCGAACGGCACGAAGGGGCCCGGCAGCCGATGCCGGGCCCCTTCGCCGTGTCGCGTACCGCGGCGGTCAGGACGCAGGGTTGCCCGTGGAGACCTTGAGGGTGATCTCCGGCATGTCCTCGGGGTCGACGTCCGTGCCCGCCGGCGGGAACTGCTCCCGGACCGAACCCTCGCCGTAGGTGTTCTCATTCACTTTGACGATCTTGAAGTCGCCCCAGCCGGCGGCCTGGAAGCACTCCTTCACCGACCCGATGTACTTGAACTTGAAGTTGGGCAGCCGGATCTTCTCGGGGTCGTTGTACGACTCCTGCGGCTCCTCGCACTCTTCCTTGTCGATCGTCTTCGAGGTGTCCGGTCCGCGGTAACCCGCCGCCTTGCTCGCGGACGCGGACGCCGACGCGGAGCCGCTGTTGCCTCCGCTGGCCTGCGGGTCCTCCTCGCCGCCGCCGTTCATCAGCAGCGCGGCGACCAGGCCGCCGACGGCCAGCACCGAGACGGCGATGGAACCGATGATCACCGGCTTGTTCCGGCTGCCGCCCCCCGAGCCGCCCGTCCCGGACGTCTGGGGCGTGATGTTGTACGGCGGCGGGGTCGACGCGCCCTGCTGCGCCGAGTACGCCGACGGGGCGGGCGTCCCGTAGCCACCCTGCTGCGGGTATCCGTACGACGGGGCCGGGGCCGGCGTGCCGTACGGATTCGGCGGCGGGGTCGGCTGGTACGGCGTCCGGACGTTGCCCGTGGGCGCCGGGGTCGCCTGGTCGACCGGCGGGAACACCGCCGAGCCGACGCCCGCGCCGCTCTGCCCCTGGGCGCCCGGCACGATGCTCGGCGGGGCCGGCTGGAAGGACTGCGCCACCCGCAGGCACTCCCCGCGCATGGCCTCCGCGCTGGGGAAGCGCTCGTTCGGGTTCTTCCGCAGCGCACGGGCGATCAGCGCGTCCACGGCCGGCGGCAGCGAACGGTTGATCGAGGACGCGGTCGGCGGCGTCTCCTGGACGTGCGCGTAGGCGATGGCCAGCGGCGAGTCGGCCTCGAACGGCAACCGCCCGGTGACCAGCTGGAACAGCATGATGCCGACCGAGTACAGGTCGGAGCGCGCGTCGACGCCCCGGCCGAGCGCCTGCTCCGGCGAGAGGTACTGCGGGGTGCCGACGACCATGCCGGTCTGCGTCATGGACGTCACACCGGACTGCATGGCGCGGGCGATGCCGAAGTCCATCACCTTGACCACGCCGCGCTTGGTCATCATCACGTTGCCCGGCTTGATGTCCCGGTGGACCAGCCCCATCTCGTGGCTGATCTCGAGCGCAGCCAGCACGTCCGCGGTGATCTTGAGCGCCTTGTCGGCGGGCATCGCGCCCTGCTGCCGGATGTCCTCGTCGAGCACGGAGCCCAGCGGGCGGCCCTCGACGTACTCCATGACGATGTACGGCGTCGTCATGCCGTCCAGATCGTCCTCGCCGGTGTCGAAGACCGACACGATGTTGGTGTGCGTGAGTTTCGCCACGGACTGGGCCTCGCGGCGGAACCGCTCACGGAACGCCTGCTCCCGGCCGAGTTCCGTGTGCAACGTCTTGATGGCGACCTGACGGTCGAGCACGCTGTCGTAGGCGAGGTGCACCGACGCCATTCCGCCCTGGCCGAGCAGGTCCCGCAGTTGGTACCGTCCACCGGCGAGCGCCCGCCCCGCGTACTGGCCCTGTGCGCCGTCCTGGCTCATGTTCCGCGTCCCCCGTAGCCTCTCCGGCGCCGCCGTCGGTGGCTGCTTCGTCGACTGTTTCGTCGTAGATCCAATGTGCTATTCCCGGCCAAGTCTGCCCCAGGCCACTGACACGTCAAGCGCGGTGCCCGTTCCGTGACCGTACGCGAAAGAAGCGTCGCGGAAGCGTTACAGCGGTCGTACGACCGGTACACCGAATTTGCACGACAGTACGGACTGCCGGTTTCATGACCGGTCCGTCTCGTGCCGGTCCCGGCAGCCCGTCCCGGACCAGAGCCTTGTGCAAAGGCTGTAGCGTGGCCGACGGAGACCGTAACAACACCGCGCGCACCGCGGGCAGAAACGACGGCGAGGACTGATGGCACAGCAGCAGCGCGCTCAGGGCCCGTCCGACCCCGAGGCGACTGGCGGCGGCATGTCGGACGCGCCGGACAACTGGGGCAACGGCGGGCTCGTCGGCGATGGCCGGTACCGGCTGACCCACAGACTCGGCCGGGGCGGCATGGCCGAGGTGTTCGCCGCCGAGGACGTACGCCTCGGCCGCACCGTCGCCGTGAAGCTGCTGCGCTCCGACCTCGCCGAGGACCCGGTGGCCAAGGCCCGCTTCACGCGCGAGGCGCAGTCGGTGGCCGGCCTCAACCACCACGCCATCGTCGCCGTGTACGACTCCGGCGAGGACGTCATCGGCGGCCAGTCGGTGCCGTACATCGTGATGGAGATCGTCGAGGGGCGCACCATCCGCGACCTCCTGATGAACGCCGAGGCGCCAGGACCCGAACAGGCGCTGATCATCGTCTCCGGTGTCCTGGAGGCCCTCGCCTACTCGCACCAGCACGGCATCGTGCACCGCGACATCAAGCCCGCCAACGTCATCATCACCAACAACGGCGCCGTCAAGGTGATGGACTTCGGCATCGCCCGCGCGCTGCACGGCGCGTCCACGACGATGACGCAGACCGGCATGGTCATGGGCACCCCGCAGTACCTCTCCCCGGAGCAGGCGCTCGGCAAGGCCGTCGACCACCGCTCCGACCTGTACGCCACCGGCTGCCTGATGTACGAACTGCTGGCGCTGCGGCCCCCGTTCACCGGTGAGACGCCGCTGTCGGTGGTCTACCAGCACGTCCAGGACATCCCCACGCCCCCGTCGGAGGCCTCCGACGCCTGCCCGCCGGAGCTGGACGGGCTGGTCATGCGCTCCCTCGCCAAGGAGCCCGACGACCGCTTCCAGACGGCCGAGGAGATGCGCGGGCTGGTCCAGTACGCGCTGCAGATGCTCTACGACCAGGGCGGCCACACCGGCACCTGGAACACCGGCCCGGTGGACATGCACGAGGGCCCGCCCACCCCGGCGGCCGGCTTCGCGGGGACGGCCGTGCTGCCGCACCCGGACGCCGCCGGCACGACGGCGATTCCGCAGCCGATCCTGCCCGGCGGGTACGGCGGCGGGGACGACGGCGGCTTCGAAGGCAACGGCAACCGGGGCAGCGGGCGCGGCAAGCTGTGGATCCTCGCGGTGCTCGCGGTGATCGCCGTCGCGGCGGGGGTCGCGCTGGCGCTCAACAACGGCGGCGGGGGCGGAGGCGGCGGCACGACCGACAAGTCGCCGTCCGTCACGCAGACCACCGAGGACGAGAAGGCCAGCGAGTCGCCGAGCGACGAGACGACCGAGGAGACGACCGACCCCGGTACGGACCCCGGTACCGGCTCGGGCGGCAACGGCGACTGGACGCCGTCGTACGAGCCGACGGAGACGCCGACCGAGACGGAGACGGAGGAGCCCTCGGGTGAGCCGTCGGCCACCCAGCCGACCGAGACGGGCGGCACCGAGGACGGTGGCACGGAGAACGGCGGCACCGGCCCCGGCGGCACCGAGACCGGCGGCACCGAGACGGGCGGCACCGAGGACGGTGGCGCGGACAACGGCGGCACCGGCCCCGGCGGCGCCGACGTGGGCGGAGCGGACGCGGGCGGCGTGCCCGGCGGAGCGGGCGCCTGACCGGCCCCGCTCCGGGCTGCTCCACGCTTGCGCCCTCACCCAACACACCACTCCGTACACCCCGTGCCACCCCGCGCGGCACGCCGTGCCGTCACTGAAGTCGACCCTTCCCGTGCCCGGGGTGGCCGGGATAACGTGCCGTTGCTCCGGCCTCCTGCAAGGCTGTGACCAGCACGCCGTCAGGGCCTACCCCGATTTACTTGGAAATCCAAGCAAAATCGCAGGTCAGAGGGGTTTCACAGAAATGTGGAGCACTGGGTACCGTGCCTCTTGCAGGGCGCTCGCCGGGGCACCTGTCACGCCTGTTCCCGGCCGAGTGGCACCCACCCCGTGCCCGGTGGTCGAGAAGCAGGTGAGCCGCACTGGCCTGCCGGCAACCCCGGGGGCCGGACCGACGGAGGAGCACACGTGACCGTGGAGAGCACTGCCGCGCGCACACCGCGACGCAGCGCCGGAAACAAGGCCGGCACCACCGGCACCAAGCGCACCACCAGCACCACCAAGAAGGCCACCGGCGCCAGGAAGAGCGCCGAGCCCGCCCTCGTCCAGCTGCTGACGCCCGAGGGCAAGCGCGTCAAGAACGCCGAGTTCGACAAGTACGTCGCCGACATCACCGCCGAGGACCTGCGCGGTCTGTACCGCGACATGGTGCTCACCCGTCGCTTCGACGCCGAGGCCACCTCCCTGCAGCGCCAGGGCGAGCTGGGCCTGTGGGCCTCGCTGCTCGGGCAGGAGGCGGCGCAGATCGGCTCCGGCCGGGCGCTCCGCGACGACGACTACGTCTTCCCCACCTACCGTGAGCACGGCGTCGCGTGGTGCCGCGGGGTGGACCCGACCAACCTGCTCGGCATGTTCCGCGGTGTGAACAACGGCGGCTGGGACCCGGGCGGGAACAACTTCCACCTGTACACGATCGTCATCGGCTCCCAGACGCTGCACGCCACGGGTTACGCGATGGGCATCACCAAGGACGGCGCGGACAGCGCCGTCATCGCCTACTTCGGCGACGGCGCCTCCAGCCAGGGCGACGTGGCCGAGGCCTTCACCTTCTCCGCGGTCTACAACGCCCCGGTGGTGTTCTTCTGCCAGAACAACCAGTGGGCGATCTCCGAGCCGACCGAGAAGCAGTCCCGTGTGCCGCTGTACCAGCGCGCGCAGGGCTTCGGCTTCCCCGGCGTCCGCGTGGACGGCAACGACGTGCTGGCGAACCTGGCCGTCACCAAGTGGGCCCTGGAGCGGGCCCGCGCCGGTGAGGGCCCGACGCTGGTCGAGGCGTTCACGTACCGCATGGGCGCGCACACCACCTCCGACGACCCCACCCGCTACCGCCACGACGACGAGCGGGCCGCCTGGGAGGCCAAGGACCCGATCCTGCGCCTTCGCCGCCACCTGGAGTCCGCACACCACGCGGACGAGGGATTCTTCGCGGAGCTGGAGGCCGAGAGCGAGGCGTTGGGCAAGCGGGTGCGCGAAGCGGTCCGTGCCATGCCCGACCCGGACCACTTCGCCATCTTCGAGAACGTGTACGCGGACGGCCACGCGCTCGTGGACGAGGAGCGGGCGCAGTTCGCCGCCTACCAGGCGTCGTTCGCGGACGAGGACGGGGGTAAGTGACATGGCGGGAACCGTGACATCCAAGAACATGGCCCTGGCCAAGGCGGTCAACGAGTCGCTGCGGCGTGCGCTGGAGACGGACCCGAAGGTCCTCGTCATGGGCGAGGACGTCGGCAAGCTCGGTGGCGTGTTCCGGGTGACGGACGGGCTGCAGAAGGACTTCGGCGAGAGCCGCGTCATCGACACCCCGCTCGCCGAGTCGGGCATCGTCGGCACGGCGATCGGTCTGGCCCTGCGCGGCTACCGCCCGGTGGTGGAGATCCAGTTCGACGGCTTCGTCTTCCCGGCGTACGACCAGATCGTCACGCAACTGGCGAAGATGCACGCCCGCTCGCTGGGCAAGGTCAAGCTCCCGGTCGTCGTGCGTATTCCGTACGGCGGCGGCATCGGCGCGGTGGAGCACCACTCCGAGTCCCCGGAGTCGCTGTTCGCGCATGTGGCCGGTCTGAAGATCGTGTCGCCGTCGAACGCGTCGGACGCGTACTGGATGATGCAGCAGGCCATCCAGAGCGACGACCCGGTGATCTTCTTCGAGCCCAAGCGGCGCTACTGGGACAAGGCCGAGGTCGACACCGAGGCGATCCCGGGTCCGCTGCACACCGCGCGCGTGCTGCGCGACGGCACGGACCTCACCCTCGCCGCCTACGGCCCGATGGTGAAGCTGTGCCAGGAGGTCGCCGACGCGGCGGCCGAGGAGGGCCGCTCCCTGGAGGTCCTCGACCTGCGTTCGGTCTCTCCGATCGACTTCGACTCGATCCAGGCGTCGGTGGAGCGCACGCGCCGGCTGGTCGTGGTCCACGAGGCCCCGGTGTTCTTCGGTTCCGGCGCGGAGATCGCCGCGCGGATCACCGAGCGCTGCTTCTACCACCTGGAGGCCCCGGTGCTGCGGGTGGGCGGCTACCACGCCCCGTACCCGCCGGCCCGTCTGGAGGAGTCCTACCTCCCCGACCTGGACCGGGTGCTCGATGCCGTCGACCGCTCGCTGGCGTACTGAGGAGAGGGTCGTGACGACGATGACGAACGCGTCCGTACGCGAGTTCAAGATGCCGGACGTGGGCGAGGGCCTCACCGAGGCCGAGATCCTCAAGTGGTACGTCCAGCCGGGGGACACGGTCACCGACGGCCAGGTGGTCTGCGAGGTCGAGACGGCGAAGGCGGCCGTCGAACTGCCCATCCCCTACGACGGTGTGGTCCGCGAGCTGCACTTCCCCGAGGGCACCACGGTGGACGTGGGCACGTCCATCATCGCGGTGGACGTCTCGGGTGGCGCGGCCCCGGCGGAGGAGGCGCCCGCCGCGCCCGCCGCTTCCCCCGCGCCCGCCGCTTCCCCCGCGCCCGCCGCTCCGGCCGAGGAAGCCGGGGAGAAGCCCGCCGCCCGCCAGCCCGTGCTGGTCGGCTACGGCGTGGCCACGTCCTCGACCCGCCGCCGCCCGCGCAAGCAGGCCCCGGACGACGCCGCCGCCCGCCAGGCGGCGGTGGCGGTCCAGGCGGAGCTGAACGGCCACGGCGCCGGAGCGGCCGTCCCTCAGGAGCGGCCGCTGGCCAAGCCGCCGGTGCGCAAGCTGGCGAAGGACCTGGGCGTCGACCTGGCCACGGTCACCCCGACCGGCCCGGACGGCATCATCACCCGTGAGGACGTGCACGCGGCGGTGGCCACGGTGCAGGCTCCGGCGCCGGAGCAGGAGGCCGTGCAGGCCCCCGCCCCGGCCGCGGCCCCGGCCGCCCCCGTGTCGTACGACACCGGCCGCGAGACCCGTGTCCCGATCAAGGGGGTCCGCAAGGCCACGGCGGCGGCGATGGTGGGCTCGAAGTTCACCGCGCCGCACGTCACGGAGTTCGTGACGGTCGACGTGACGCGCACGATGAAGCTGGTCGAGGAGCTGAAGCAGGACAAGGAGTTCGCGGGTCTGCGCGTGAACCCCCTCCTGCTGATCGCCAAGGCCCTGCTGGTCGCGATCAAGCGCAACCCCGAGGTCAACGCGTCGTGGGACGAGGCGGCCCAGGAGATCGTGGTCAAGCACTACGTCAACCTGGGCATCGCGGCGGCCACGCCGCGCGGTCTGATCGTGCCGAACATCAAGGACGCCCACGCCAAGACGCTGCCGCAGCTGGCCGAGTCCCTGGGTGAACTGGTGTCCACGGCCCGCGAGGGCAAGACCTCCCCGTCCGCCATGCAGGCGGGCACGGTCACGATCACGAACGTCGGCGTCTTCGGCGTCGACACGGGCACGCCGATCATCAACCCCGGCGAGTCGGCGATCCTCGCGGTCGGCGCGATCAAGCCCCAGCCGTGGGTCCACAAGGGCAAGGTCAAGCCGCGTCAGGTCACCACGCTGGCCCTCTCCTTCGACCACCGTCTGGTCGACGGCGAACTGGGCTCGAAGGTCCTGGCCGACGTGGCCGCGATCCTGGAACAGCCCAAGCGGCTCATCACCTGGGCGTGAGGCCCCGACGGCGACGGCTCCCCGCCCACCGGGCGGGGAGCCGTTCTCCGTCGGCCGGCGTGCTCACCGGCTCGCAGCCAGGGCCCGGGAGACGGCGGCGAGCTGGTGGGCGTCCGCGCCGAAGCTCTCGTCGCTGGGCAGGGCCAGGCCCACCGCACGCGACTCGGTGGGGCACCGGGCGGCCTGGTGCTCCAGCGCCCGCGGGAGGTACGCGGCGACGTCCTCCGGGGATGCCCCCTCGCGCACGCCCAGGTCGGCCAGGTAGGGGCTGACCCGGACCAGCCCGTCACGGCATTCGACGACCCGGCGGTAGTACCGCCGGTTCGTCGACCGCAGGGACAGGGACTCCCGCCACAGCGGACCGGGGCCCCGGCCGAGCGAGCTGTCGGGGAACGCCGAGTGCAGCAGGGACCACAGCGGGAACAGCTCCCGGTGCCTTCTGCGCCGGTGCCGCCAGGCCCGCAGGGCCAGCACCCGGGCCGCGAGGCCCGGGACGCTCACGCCGAGCGCGAGCAGCGGGGTGCCGGCGGCGAGCAGGAGGGAGGCCCCCTCCTCCACGGGCCGGGGGAACGGCAGGCCGCTCCACCGGGCCAGCGTGCTCAGTCCGCGCAGGGACGCGGTGGCGGTCATGAAGGCCAGGGACAGCGCGGTCAGCCGCAGCCCGGCCGACAGCAGCCTCTCCCGGGAGCTGCGGACGTGGTTCCACAGCAGGTACAGGGTCGTGCCGAAGACGTACGCGAGGTACAGCCGCGAGACGCCGAAGAACACCGCGACGCTGGTGACGCGTACGTCCGCGTCCTCATAGGCGTCGGGCCTCAGGTGCGCGGGTGTGGCGGCCACGGAGCACAGCAGGACCAGCACCACGGCGGCCAGCAGCGCGGACTCGAGGCGGACCCGCCGCCGCGGCGGGTTCTCCGGCCGGTCGGCGTACAGGACGAAGATCATCAGCCAGTAGGCGGTGTCCAGCAGCAGCACCGTGGTGAGCAGCAGGGAGCCGCCCTGGCCCAGCAGCGCGTCCACTTCACGTGTCACCTCGTGCAGGCCCACGGAGAAGCTGCCGGCCGTGCACAGCAGGCAGAGCACCACGGCCAGCAGGGAGCGGTCCGAGGGCGCGCGGGCCAGCTGGCGCAGTTTCCAGGTCGACGCGCCCCCGAGCAGGGCGAGGGTGGCGAGCGAGCCGCCGCTCACAGCCAGCCCCGCCGGTCGCCGAGGGCGCTGCGGATGCCGGCGGCCACGCCGTCCGGGCCGGGGAGGGCCGTGAAGCCGTCGGACACGATCTGCTCCATGACGATCGTGGCGATGGTCTCCGCCTCGAGTTCACGGCGGCAGTCGTACGAGGTGCGCCGAAGGATCAGGTTGACCGTCTCGCGCGAGAGGTCGGGCGTCTCGTCGGCCCACCGGAGGTCCTCGTCGGACTCGCTGTGGTGTCCGGCGATGATGTGGCCGATCTCGTGCAGGACGATGTGGTCCTGGTGGAGCTTGGTGGTCTCGCGCTGATAGAGGATGTAGTCGGCCGAGTCGGTGGCGATCCAGGCACCGTACGGTCCCGGGACGGGCAGTGGGTGGGGCACCAGACGCAGCGGGCGGCCGCGCTGCTCCCCGAGCCGCGCGCACAGTTCCTCGACACGGAAGGGCGCCCGTAGCCCCAGGGACCGCAGGCTGCGTCTGCAGAGTTTCCTGAGCCGGTGTTCCGTCAGCCAGCGCACGTGTCCCCCTGAGTGTGTCGGTACCGGAGCAGTGGTCAGTTCTGCTCTGCGGCTCGTTCCGCCTGCTCCAACTTGTAGACCACATCCAGTAGTTCCATCACCTGCTTTCTGCGGGCGGGGGAGAGCTCGCCGGCCCGCATGGCCATGAGCTTCACGTCCCCGCTCTCGGCGAGCCGTGCCAGCTTGTTCTGTTCCTCGATGAGCCGGCTGAGCTGGCTCTCCACCCGCTGGGCCACGTCGTCGTCGAAGAAGTAGGCGGCGGGCACGCCGAAGAAGTCCGCGAGCGCCTGGAGGTGGCGGAGTGTGGGGTTGAGCTTGCTCCCCTTGCGCAACTGCCAGATGTAGCTCTGCGAGATGGCCACGCCCGTGCGCCGGATGGCGGCGGCCACGTGTTCGTTGCTGAACTCGGGGCCGTCCTTGGAGCGAACCGTGGCGAACAGCCGGTTCAGCTTCTGGGCCAGCGTCTTTCGGGCCAGGTCCTCACTCATCGGTTCCGCTCCTGCCTCTCACCCGTCGGCAGGGACACGCCCCGGTCACGGCTGCGCCCCTGATTGCCTCCCCCCACCCGATAGCCCCGTATCAACTCAGGTGAAGACCAGATCCTACCTGTCTTGGACAACGGTTGCAGTCCGATCTTGTGCCGTCTACTCTTCCGACGAGAGGTCTCCACTGATGTGAAGGAGGCGGTCGGAAACCCTCTTCACCACAGTGGATTCCGCGGGCCCGCTCCACCGCCGTGGAGCCCTGAAGGGCCGCCCGGCCATGAACGTCTGGAGAAGCCGTGCAGAACCCCCCACCGCCGCACGTGGCCCCCAAACCGCCGCTGCGCAGCAGAGCCGCGATCCTCTCCCGGGCCCTCCTCGACACGGTCATGCGGCGGCGCCCGGCCTCCGCCGTCCCGGGGCAGGCGGCGATATCCCACTCCAGTGAACTGCGTTCCACCGTCATGGCCCTGACCCTCACGGAGATCCCGCTCGCCTTCCTCGTCTCCGAGATCATCCCGCCGCCCGCACGGCCCCCGCACGCCCTGCTGGAAGTCGTGCTGATCCTCACCGGTTTCGGCGTGCTGGCCGCGATGTCCCGCCACCCGCACACGGTCTCCGGGTCCCGGGTGGTCCTGCACACCGGGTTCATGGGCCGTCTCGACCTGCCGCGCGGGAGGGTGCGGTCGGCGGCGCGCAGCATGCGGACCATCACCGGCCGGGGGCTGCGCCGGGTGCCCGGCGAGCCGGCCGCCGTGGCCTGCTCGCTCGGCAGCACCGTGACCGTGTGCCTCCGGCTCGACCCGCCCGTCCCCATGGACCTGGGCGACGGCAGGGACGAGGCCGTCGACACCGTCTACATCTCCGCCGACTCACCCGACGCGATCACCCGGGCGCTGCGCCACACCGCTGAGACCCAGTGACCGCCGGCGCGGGCCACGGCCCGGCCGGCACCACCCCACGAGGAGAGAACATGTCCCCGGACACGGCGACACGCCCCACCCGCTCCCCGGCGGAGCGGGTCGTGGACCGCCAGACGGACGCCTTCAACCGGCAGGACTTGGAGGCGTTCCTGGACTGCTACGCGGACGGTGCCGAAGTGCTGGCCGAGGGAGCCCCGGTGGTCTCCGGCAAGGAGGCGCTGCGCGAGCTCTACGCCCACCAGTTCGCGCAGGTGCCCGCGACGGCCGTCTCCACCGGCCGGGTCGCGCACGGCGACTGGATCGCCGACCGGGAGCACGTGTCGGGCCCCGGACTGCCCGGCCTGGACGTGCTGGCGCTCTACCGGGTGCACGACGGCCTCATCGACCGCGTCGAGTTCCTCGGCCGCGAGGAGCGCGGATGACCGCGTCGCGCCGGGGGACGGTCTCGGTCTTCTTCCCGATCATGCCGGTGCGCCCGGACACCATCGAGGGCTTCGCCGGACTGGTCCGCGACACGAGCCTGTCCCGCCTGTGGATGGGCCAGAGCCTGTCGTACGACACCTACCACCTGTACGCCTACCTCGCCGGGCGCGGTCTGCGCGTCCCCACCGGCACGGCCGTCACCGTGATGGGCCTGCGCCACCCCTACGAGGCCGCCGTCCAGGCACGTTCGGTCGCCCTGCTGACCGGACAGCCGATGACGGTCGGATTCGGCCCCGGAAGCCCCGAGATGGTGGCCTCGCTGCGCGGCTCCGGCTACGAGAGCCCGCTCACCGCGAGCCGCGAGTACCTCTCGATGGTCCGCTCCCTGGTGCGGGGCGAGGCGGTGCGGGAGTCGGGCACGTACCACTTCCTGGAGGGCATGCTGCCCCCGCTGCCGTCCGGGCACCCCGAGGTCACCGTCGCGGCCGGCGTGCTGCGGGCGGGCATGGCCCGGGTCGTGGGCGAGGTCGCCGACGCCGCCATCACCTGGCTGACGCCCCTGACCCACATCCAGGACGTACTCCTCCCCGCGCTGCGCGAGGGGGCCGAGCACGGCGGGCAGGACGTGCCGCGCGTGGTGTCCATGGTCCACTTCGCGGTGGCGCGGCCGGGCCGTGATCCGCGCCGGACGATCCTCGCGGCCAACCGCGACCACCTGAGCACCCGCCACTACACGGCCATGCTGCGGTCCGCGGGGCTGGCGGCCGATCCCGAGGACCCGGAGGCCGGCGCCGGGGAGCTGCTCTCCTCCGGCACCTTCCTCACCGGTTCGCCCGCCGAGATCGCGGACGGGATCGCCGCGTACCACCGCGCGGGCGTGGACGAGGTCGTGCTCTCGCCCGGCGGGGTGCTGCTGCGGGAGGGGCCCGAGGAGGCGCTGAGGGACCTGCGTGACGTCGTCGCGGAACTGGAGGGCACCGGGTGAGCGAGCGTCAGGAGACGGCCCCGGCACCGTCGTTCGCCTTCACGCCGCGGCGGCTGCTGCTGGTGGGCACCGGGGCGGTCGGGGTGGCCCTGCTGCCGTACTGGGTGCGGTGGCTCGAACTGGTGCTTCCCCAGGTCGACACCCGCGTGGTGGTGACGCGGAGCGCGGAGCGCTTCGTGACCCGCGCGGCGCTGTCCGCCTACGGGGAGCACGAGGCCGTGCGGGACGTGTGGCCGGACGAGCCGCTCACCAAGGCCCCGCACGTCGAGTGGGCCATGTGGGCGGAGGCCGTCGCCGTCTACCCGGCCACGGTCGACTTCGTCAGCCGCTTCGTCGCGGGCCGCGGGGACAGTCCCGCGATGCTGGCGCTGCAGTGCACCCGGGCTCCCGTCGGCATCGCGCCGTCGTTGCCGCCGGGCGCCATCGACAACCCGGTGATCACCGGTCTGCTCGCCGAGGCGGCCGCCCGTCCCAATGTGTGCGTCCTGCCGCCCGAGCCCGGTTCGAGCAGCACCACCGGACGCGACGACGCCTACGTCCCCCCGGAACTGCCCAAGCTGCTCACCCTGATCGAGGGCCTGAGCACCTCCCCCGCCCGCCCCGGCAACGAGGTGCCGGTGTGAGGGACCCGGACGGGTGGCCGCTCGTCGAGCGGTACGGAACGGGCTTCACCGAGACCGCGATCCTGCGGGCACCGGACGGATCCGGCCATCGCTGGCTGCGCTCGGCGGGGCCACAGCGGGCGGACGCCGTACGGCCCCCCTCGCCGGCCCTCGCGGGGCGCCTGCGGGAGCTCGCCGGTACGGGGCTCGCGTTGTCGCTGCCGGAGGCGGAGGGGACCCGGCTGGTCTTCGCGGCGGACGGCGGGGAGTCCCTGGCCAACCTGCTCATGACCCGGCCGCGCGGCGACTCCTACGGCCCGGCCGCGACGCTGTTGGAGGAACTCGGGAGGGCATTGCGCACGGTGAATTCGCTGCCGGCCGCTGAACTGGTCCGTGAGCGTCACCGAGGAATGTCCCGGCTGGCGGAATGGATGGCCGGCGACGGAAAAGGAACGGATCATTCCGTGAAATTGCACGGAATGGCGAGACGAGTTCTGGGGGAGGGGCGGTGGAGCCTTCTGGAGCATTGGTGCCACGGTTTTCTCGGCACCGGGCCGGAGGACGCGCGCGTGCTGCACGGGAAACCGGGGACCGGTCTCGTCGTGCCGGACCGCGCGGACGGGACGGGGGTCCTGCTGATCGGCGAGGACATGGCGGCGGGCCCGCCCTGTCTGGACGCGGGCTGGGTCCTCGGCGAACTGGCCGAGCTGCGCGGTGTCGTCCTGGCCGCGGCCGGACGCCGTGACGCGGAGGAATGGTCCCTGCTCGGACGGGCTTTCGTGCGGGGATACGGGGAGCCGCTGCCCGGGGGTACGGGGCCGGCCGCCACGCTGGGCATCCTGACCCATCTGCGGGACTACTGCGAGTTCGTCGGCTGGGACGACTGGTGGGTCCCGACCGTCCTCGGCATCGTCAAGGACGAGTGCGACAGGAACGGATCCGGAACGCTGGAATGGAATTCCGTGCCCTGACGAACCGGGTGCGCCAGTGAATCGTTGAACACTTGAAAACGAGCCGAGTGGTGTGCCACTCGGCCTTTCGGCGTGCCCGGAAAAGGCTTCTGAAAAGCGTCGAAAAAACCCTCGAAAATCCTTTCCCTTGGCGATCCGAGGGTGTTAGAAATGTTCTCGCAAGGCGCTCGGCGGAAACGTCGGGCCGCATACGCCACAAGAGAAGGAGTGTCCCATGGACGCCGAGAAGCTCATCGAGGGTTACACCGTCTACACCGACGCCGAGGAGCTGGCCGCCACCCCGGAGAACGACGAGGCGCCGGCCACCATCGCCCTCACGGTCGCCACGGGTCTGCTGACCTACAAGAAGGGCTGCTGACCTGGGCAGGACGGTGTTGAACTGCGGTTCTGGAGTCAACTGAGCCGCCAAGCATCGAGTTGACCCCAGTCCCGCAGAACAACCTTACGGCGGGGGCGTGGCATACGCCGCGCCCCCGTCGGCCATTGTCGCGGAGCAAGCGCATCAGAAGGAGCAAGTCGGTGACCGGAACGCAGCGGCTGACGCTCGGCAACGGTCTGCGCGTGCTGCTCGCCCCCTCGGCCGGCGCGGCCGTGGCCGTCGCCGTCCACTACGACGTCGGCTTCCGTTCGGAGCCGGAGGGCCGGGGCGGGTTCGCCCACCTCTTCGAGCACCTGATGTTCCAGGGCAGTGCCCACCACCCCAAGCTGGAGCACTGGGACTACGTGCAGGGCCTCGGCGGCACGGTCAACGGCTCGACCCACCAGGACTACACCGACTACTACCAACTGCTCCCCGCCGCTGGGCTGGAGCGGGTGCTGGAGCTGGAGGCGGACCGGATGGCCCGCCTGCGCATCACCGAGGAGACCTTCGACAACCAGCGTGCGGTGGTCAAGGAGGAGATCCGGCTCAACATCGACAACCGCCCCTACGGCGGCTTCCCCTGGATCCCGCTGCCGGCCCTGCTGTACCGGAGTCATGCCAACACCCACAACGGGTACGGCGCCCTGGAGGACCTCGACGCGGCCACGGCCGAGGACGCCGCCGGCTTCTACCGGACCCACTACGTGCCCGCGAACGCCGTGCTCACCGTCGCCGGGGACATCGACCCCGAGGCCGCGGCCACCCTCGTCGACCGTCACTTCGGCCCCCTGCCCGCGCGCCCGGCACCCGCCCGCGTACCGCTCGACGAGCCGCCGCGCACCTCCGGCGTCCGGGGGGAGCACCACGACGCGCACGCGCCCCTGCCGGCGCTCGCGCTCGGCCACCGGCTGCCCGACCCGCGCACCGACGCCTACCTGGCCCGCATGGTCCTGTGCGAACTCCTCACCTCAGGCCCCTCCGCCCCGCTGTCCGCGCGACTGGTGCGGGACAGCGGCGTCGCCGTGCGGGTCACCGCGGGCTGCGGCCTGTTCGATTCCCTCGACGCCCGGACGCCCGACACCCTCGCCCTCGTCGTGACGCACCACCGCGAAACCGGCTCCGAGGCGGTGCTGGCCGAGGTCGACGCCGAACTGGAGCGCCTGGCCGGCACCCCCGGCGCACTGCCCGGCGTCAACCTGGCGCGGCAGCGGCTCGCGGCCCGCATCACCCGCCGCGACGCCGACCTGCTGGTCCGCGCCCGCACCCTGGGCGCGTACGAACTGCTGCACGGCCGCGCCGCTCTCGTCGACGAACTCCCCGCGCGCGTGGGCGCGGTGCCCGACGACGCGGTGCGCGAGGCGCTGCGGGCCCTGCTGAGCGAGCCGCGCGCCGAACTCTTCCTGGTGCCGGGGCGGCAGCCGAACGACACGACCCACCGGCACCGCGACCGGAAAAAGGCGGCCACCGCATGACGACCACACCCCCCGCCCCACGGACCACCACCGCCGCCGTCGTCGACACGGTGCTGCCGGGCGGCACCCGGCTGGTGGCCGTCCGCGACGGTGTCGCGCCCCTCGTGGAGATCCGCCTGAGCATCCCGTGCCCGGTGCGGGAAGAGCGGCACGCCGCGACCGCGCAGGTCCTCGGGGACACCCTGCTGCGGCACACCGGGACCGAGGAGGACGCCCTGCCCGACGCATGGCGGATCGCCTCCCTGGACTCCGGCCGGGACGTCGACCGCGTCGGCGTCTTCGGCTACACCCCCGCCGCGGGCCTGGAGCCGGTGCTGCGGGTGCTGGCCGAGCGGCTGGCCCGGCCGCCGCGGGGCGAGGACGTCGTCCGCGAGGCGCGCGCCCGCCTCGCCGGGGAGATCGCCGTGGCCCGCACAGACGCCCGCTGGACGGCGCTGTCGGCGCTGCTGCGCCACCGGTACCCCGCCGCCTCCCTGCCCTGCGACCTGCCCGGTCCCGGGCACCTCGAGCAGGTGGACCCGGACCGTGTCGCCGCACTGCACCGCGCCCGGGTCCGGCCCGGCGCCGCCACCCTCGTCCTGGTCGGTGATCTCGACCCCGAGGAGGCGGTGCGGACCGCCGAACTCGCCCTGGAGCCGTGGGGCCCCCTCGGCCCGCCGCCCCCGCACCCGAGCTCTTCCCCGCCGCACACGCCGGCCGCCGCGGTGCAGCTCGTCCACCGGCCCCGCTCCAGCCAGGCCGAGGTGCTCCTCGGCGGCCCCGCGCCGTGCCGGACCGACCCGCGGCGTCCGGCGTTCGACCTGGCCAACGCGGTCCTGGGCGGGGGCGTCGGGTCCCGGCTGAGCCGCAGTCTCCGCGAGGACAAGGGGTACGCCTACGCCGTGGGCTCCGCCGTGGAGGTGCTCGCCGGGGAGCCCACCGCCCTGATCCGGCTCGCCGTGGCCCAGGAGCACACCGCCGCGGCGCTGGCCGAGGCGCGTACGGAACTGTCCCGGCTCGCGGAGCACCGCCTCGACGATGCCGCGCTCGGCGCCGCCGCGCGTCTGCTGACCGGCCGGCTGGCCACCGCCCGGGTGTCCCCGTCCGCCACCGCCACGTTCCTGTCCAACCTGCTCGCCGAGGGCGCGGACCTGGACTGGATCGACACCCACGCCGACCGGCTGGCCGCCGTCGGCCCCGACGACGTACGGGAGGCCGCCGCCCTGCACCTGCATCCCGGCGTGCTCGACACGGTCGTGGTGGGCGACGCGGACGTCCTCGGCGCCCCGCTCGCCGCACACGGCGCCGTACGGCGTCACCAGCGGCTGGAGGACGTGACCCCGGCGGCGTCCGGCGCCGCACCCCGCCCCCTGCCACAGGAGCTGCGATGACCTCGGTCCGAGCGAACCGCTACCGGGCCCGCCCCACCGACCTGTCGGCCGCCCCCGCCGTCGGAGCACTGCTGCGCCGCCTCGGGCTCGGTGCGTTCGACCCCGACCGGGTCACCTCCCGCACCGGCCGCAACGACAACTGGTCGGGCACGACCACCACCGGGGCCCGGGTCTTCGTCAAGCACCTCGGCCGTCCCGCCGACGACGCGGACGTCCGCCGCCGGCTGGCCAACACCCTCGCCTTCGAGGAGCTGATGCGCCGGGCGGACGTGCCGGAGCCGCTCGGGCCGCGCTGTCTGGGCTGGAGCGAGGAGGACGGGCTGGTCGCCTTCGAGCTGCTGGCGTCCGCCCGCAACGGCGCCGAACTCGCCGACGACGACGCCTTCGGGGAGCCCGAGGCCCGCGGCGCCGGCCGGCTGCTCGGCGCCCTGCACGGACTGGACCCCACGGGCCGGGTGGCCCTGGACCCGGCCCCCGCACAGCTCCCGCCCGCGGACGAACTCACCGCGCTCTCCCTGGAGGCCCACCGCACCGCCAGTGGCGCCGCGCTCCAGGCATGGGCCCTCCTCCAGGGCGACCCCGAGCTGGTGGCGGCGATCCGTGCGCTGGGCGAGGGCGACGAGGAGGCCGAAGCCTGCCCCGTGCACGGTGACTTCCGGCTCGACCAGGTGCTGTTCACCGACGGCGCGGCCCGCCTGGTCGACCTGGAGGAACTGCGCCGCGGCGACCCCGCGCGCGACCTCGGCGCCTACGCCGGCGAATGGCTCTTCCGGGTGGTCACCCGGCTCCCCCGCGGTGCGGCGTCCGACGCGGGAACCGTCGGCCACGGCGCCCGCGAACTGTCACGCGTGCGGCCCCTGATCGTGTGGTTCCGCGCGGGCTACACCGCCGCGGGCCGGTCCGTCGGCGCGGACCTCGCCACCCGGGCCGCCGCCTTCGCCGGTTGGCATCTGATCGACCGCGTCCTCGCCCGGGCCTCCCGCGCGTCGGTCCTCTCCGCCGTCGACCGCGCGGCCCTCGGGATCGGCCGCACGGTGCTGCTGCGCCCCGCCTCCCTCACCACGACACTCGGCCTGGAGGACTGACGGTGCCCCCGCTCTCCCTGCATCCCCGGCTCGGTGCCGCGCTGCGCGGCGCACGGGCGGACCTCTCCGGACCGACGGCCACCCTCGCGGGCACGACGGTGCGCGCGGACGACGAGTCCGCCCTCCGGCACCGGATGGCGAACACCCTCTACGAGGTGCTGCACGCGGGCCTGGCCCCCGACTCCGGACCCCGCCCGCGCACCCTCCGGGACGAGGCCTACGAACGACTGCTGGCCGACGCCGTCCCGCACCGGGAGACCGCCCTGCGGATACCGTCGGCCCACGTCACGCCCGCGGCCGGCCCGGAGCTGCGGACCGTCCTCGTCGAGGGGGTGCGCACGCTGGTGCCGGCGACGGCGGTGCGGGACGCCGGTGACGGCACCGCGGTGCTGGACTACCCCTGCGCCCGCCCGGCGCTGTCGGCGGGGTTCTTCCTCGTCGACGGTTCCGCGGGCACCGTTCCCGACGGCCCCGTGGCCCGCTACTACTTCCACCTCGAGGACGCCGACGCCGCCCCCCGGGCATGGGGCCTGCTGCTGCGCGCACTGGAGCGGCGCGCGCCGCGCTACCGCGCGAAGGTCGGCTCCTCCCGGCTGCTGTATCCGCGCCGCGACGCGATGGTCGTCTACCTCGATCCACGGGACGCGGACGCCGCGGACCTGCCCGAGGTGGCCTCACGGCTGCCCGGACTGGGCCGCTCCACCTCCGTGTTCGGGCAGGAGCTGGCACCCGGGCTGGCCACGGCCCGTGAGCCGTCCGACTCCCGCCCGGGCATGCGCCGGATGAGTTTCGGCCAGCACCGGGCGTACGCGGTGGCGGACGGACTGCTCGACCACGCCCGCGACGGTGGCTCCGGCGCCGCCGACCAGACCGTGGCCCGTGCCCTGCTGCGGGCGCAGGCCGATCCACGGGCCCCGTGGCGCAACCTGCCGGAGGGCCACCGGCCCGGAGCGGAGAACTGAACGATGAACCTGACCGGAAAGACCGTCCTCGTCACCGGGGCGACCTC
This sequence comes from Streptomyces malachitofuscus, assembly GCF_055571035.1. NCBI lineage: Bacteria > Bacillati > Actinomycetota > Actinomycetes > Kitasatosporales > Streptomycetaceae > Streptomyces > Streptomyces malachitofuscus. Next base: position 60,281 of record NZ_JBVIGA010000023.1, read on the forward strand.
GGGACTCGGCCTGCGCCTCGCGGAGGAACTGGCCGAGCGGGGCGCCACCCTGCTGCTGCACGGCCGTGACGCCGGGCGGCTCGACGCCCTGTGCCGCCGGCTGGGCGACCGGCACGGCGGGCGGGCGCACCCCTACGCCGCCGACCTGTCCTCGATGGCCGAGGTCCGTGACCTGGCCGCCCGGGTCGCCGGGGAGTGGCCGCGACTGGACGTGCTGATCAACAACGCCGGAGTCGGTCCGGGGCCCGAGGGTGCCGAACGGGAACTCAGCAAGGACGGCCATGAACTGCGGTTCGCCGTCGGCTATCTCGCCCCGTACGAGCTCACCCGCCTGCTGCTGCCCGCGCTGCGCCGCTCCGGCGCGGGACGCGTGGTGAACGTCGGCTCCGCCGCCCAGGCCGAGATCGACCTGGATGACCTGGACATGGCCGGCTTCTACCACAACTGGGCGGCGTACGGCCGGGCCAAACTGGCACTGGCCTCCTTCACGGTGGACCTCGCGGCCGAGACCGCGGGCGACGGACTGCTCGTCAACTGCGTCCACCCGGCGGATTTGATGCCCACGGCACTGGTCGCCGAGACGGGACTGGAACCGGCGTCCACCCTGGAGGAAGGGGCGGACGCGGTGCTGCGCCTGGTCACCGCGCCCCCCGCCGAGACCGGGACGGGCGGTTACTTCCACGGCGCCCGGAAGGCGGAACCGCACGACGACGTGCGCGACCCCGGCCGGCGGGCGGCGCTGCGGCAGGCGACGGAGCGGCTTCTGGCCCCGGCCCCCCGGTGAGGCCGTACCCCTGGGGGGCCGGAGACGCCCCGGGGCCCGGGTCGGTGCGCGGCCGGGGCCCCGGGGACGTGCGGACGCACGGTCCCCGGCGGGTCAGAGCTTGCCGAAGCCGTAGCTGAGGAGCTTCTTCGCGTCCTTCTCGCGCTGGGCGGAGGAGGACGACGCCAGGACCGTGCCGATGACCGTCCTGCCGTTGCGCGTCGCGGCGAAGACCAGGCAGTACTTGGACACCGAGCCGGAGCCGGTCTTCACGCCGATCGTGCCCTTGTAGCTGCTGAGCAGCCCGTTGGTGTTGGTCCACGGCGCCATCGTGCGGGTGCCGCCCGACTTCGTCCGCGTCTTCGCCGTGTACTTCTTCGTCTTCACGATCGAGCGGAACGTCGAGTTCTTCATCGCACTGCTCGCGATCTTCGTCAGATCGCGCGGCGTGGAGTAGTTCTTGCCGTTGCCGATGCCGTCGAACGAGTCGAAGTGGGTGTTCTTCAGGCCCAGCTTCTTCGCGTCGGCGTTCATCTTGCCGATGAACGACTTCACGCGGGCCGAACGCGTCTTGCCCGAGCCGAACTTGTCGGCCAGCGCGTACGCCGCGTCGCAGCCGGACGGCAGCATCAGGCCGTAGAGCAGCTGGCGGACGGTGACCTTGTCACCGACGATCAGCCGCGCCGAGGAGGCGTTCTTCGACACGATGTAGTCGCTGTACGCCTTCTGGATGGTGACCTTGGCGTCGAGGTTCAGGTTCTTCTGCGCGAGCACGACCTTCGCGGTCATGATCTTCGTCGTCGAGCCGGTCGAACGGCGCGTGTCCGCCGCCTTGGTGTACAGCGACTTGCCGTTCGCGTTGTTCATCACGAAGCCGCCCTTGGCGACGATCGTGGGCGCGGCGGCCGCCTGGACGGGAGCGGCCTGCGCGGGCGCTGCGAAGAGGGCGCCGGACGAGAGCACGGCGCCGGTGGTCACGGCGACGCCGACGGCTCTGCGGAGACGGATGCCCTGAATGCCGATCTTCAAGTGAGGTACCCCGATTGAGTTGAATGCCCCAGTGGTGCGGCAGAGTTGAGGTGCGGCCGGCCATGGGGCCGCACATGTCCGACTCCTGCCGGTGGCGGATGGTTGTGCTCGCCGTGAGGTGAGTTTCCGGGGATGGGCCGAGTCCGCATCGTGGACGCACGCTTCCACGCGTACGTGTTGTATCTATCCTGTCCGCATGACCAGCCTGGCCCATGTGAAGCAGCCGCCCGCCGCCGAGCGCGTCTACAGCCATGTCAAGCAAGCGGTGCTGGACCGTCGTTACGAGGGCGGCACGCTGCTCACGGAAGGCGAGCTCGCCGAGGCGGTGGGGGTCTCGCGGACCCCGGTGCGGGAGGCGCTGCTGCGCCTGGAGGCCGAGGGGCTGCTCAAGCTCTACCCGAAGAAGGGCGCGCTGGTCCTGCCGGTCTCCGCCCAGGAGATCGCCGACGTCGTAGAGACCCGGCTGCTCGTCGAGGAGCACGCGGCGCGGAAGGCCGTCCCCGCGCCGCCCGCCCTCATCGAACGCCTGGAGCAGCTGCTCGCCCGGCAGAAGGAGCAGGCCGCCGCCGGTGACTTCGCCGCCGCGTCCGTCACCGACCGGTGCTTCCACGCCGAGATCGTCCGCAGCGGCGGCAACGAGATCCTCTCCCGCCTCTACGACCAGCTCCGCGACCGGCAGTTGCGCATGGGCGTCGCCGTGATGCACTCCCACCCCGACCGCATCGCCAAGACCCTCGCCGAGCACGAGGAGATTCTCGGGGCGCTGCGCTCGGGCGACGCGGAGGCGGCCGTCGGCGTGGTCCACCGGCATGTCGGCTGGTTCTCCCACCTGGCCAGGGGTGAGGTGCGATGAGCGCTGCCCGTGAGGGGTCCGGCGCGGCGTCCGCGGGCCCTCCCGGCGGACGGCGGGCCCTCGCCGTCTGGGGGATCGGCGTCTCCGTCTACTTCGTCGCGGTCATCTTCCGCACGTCCCTGGGGGTGGCGGGCCTCGACGCCGCCGACCGGTTCGGGGTCAACGCCTCCGCCCTGTCCACCTTCTCCATCCTCCAGCTGCTGGTCTACGCGGGCATGCAGATACCCGTGGGGCTGCTCGTCGACCGGCTCGGCACCAAGAAGGTGCTGGGCATCGGCGTCGTGCTGTTCACGGCCGGGCAGCTCGGTTTCGCCTTCTCGCCGTCGTACGGCATGGCGCTCGCCTCGCGGGCGCTGCTCGGCTGCGGGGACGCGATGACGTTCATCAGCGTGCTGCGGCTGGGCACCCGGTGGTTCCCGGCGCGGCGCGGGCCGCTGGTCGCGCAGCTGGCCGGGCTGGCCGGCATGGCGGGCAACCTCGTCTCCACGCTGGTCCTGTCACGGCTGCTGCACGGCGTCGGCTGGACGGCGGCGTTCGCGGGCAGCGCGCTCGCCGGGGCCGTGGTGTTCGTCCTGCTGGTGCTGTTCCTGAAGGACCACCCCGAGGGCCAGGAGCCGGAGCCCGTTCCGCATCAGGGAGCCGCCTACGTACGCCGGCAGATCGCCGCGTCCTGGCGGGAGCCGGGGACGAGGCTCGGGCTGTGGGTGCACTTCACGACACAGTTCCCGGCGATGGTGTTCCTCCTGCTGTGGGGCATGCCGTTCCTGGTCGAGGCGCAGGGGCTGTCCCGGGCGGCCGCCGGCGAACTGCTGACCCTCGTGGTGCTGTCCAACATGGCCTTCGGCCTCGTCTACGGCCAGATCATCGCCCGGCACCACGGGGCGCGGCTGCCGCTGGCGCTGGGCACGGTCGGTGCGACGGCGCTGCTGTGGGCCGCGACGCTGGCCTGTCCGGCGGACACGGCGCCGATGTGGCTGCTGGTGGTGCTGTGCACGGTGCTGGGGGCCTGCGGGCCGGCCTCGATGATCGGGTTCGACTTCGCGCGGCCCGCGAATCCGCCGGAGCGGCAGGGGACGGCGTCGGGGATCACGAACATGGGGGGCTTCACGGCCTCCATGACGACGTTGTTCGCGGTCGGGGTGCTGCTGGACGCGACCGGCGACGACTACGGCGTCGCGTTCTCGTCGGTGTTCGTGCTGCAGGCGTTGGGCGTCTCGCAGATTCTGCGGTTGCGCAGGCGGGCGGCGCGGGCGGAGCGGGAGCGGTTGGTGGCGAGCAGGGTGACGTCGGTGCACGTGCCCGTGTAGGTGCACGGTGTGGGGCGGGGCGGGGGTGGGACGCGCGGCCCGGCGCTTACGGCTGCCGTCGCGCCCACCCGTGCCGCCCCGCGGCACGACTGCCCGCGTGGGGGCGAGGCCTCAGGGGGTGACCGCGAAGTGGCGGAGGATTGCCGCGGCCAGGTCCTGGTCGCCCTCCGTCTTCAGCCGGTCCGCCATCGCCTCCGCGGTCACCCGGCCGCAGGCCAGACGGACGTAGGTCTCCCAGTCGAGGGTGAGGGTGGCGGCCGGGCCGAGGGCCGGGGCCGTCTCCAGGGTGCCGCGGCCCTGGATGTCGACGCGGACCGTGCGCAGGAACTCCACCGGGCCGTGGACGTCGATGACCACGGCCGAACTGCGCGGCGCCCGCGCCTGCTCGGCGACCACGCGCGGCAGCTCGGCGAGCAGCACGTCGCGGGCGATGTACGCGCCGGGCGAGTCGAGGTTGCCGGGCCGGCCGAGGGCCGTGCGCAGATCCTGCTCGTGCGCCCACACGTCGAAAGCGTGCCGGCGCATGGACTCCTCCAGCGTCAGCTCCGTGCCCAGCGGGCCGCGCACCTTGGTGCCGGGCTCCCGGTTCTCGTTGCGCAGCTGCCGGTTACGGCGGATGATCATGAGCTCCAGCTCGGAGGTCATCTCCGGCGCCGTGTGGTGACGGCGCACGTCGACCTGCATCTCCATGTACCGCTGGTGGTCGTTGGTGACGTGGAACAGGTCGCGCGGCAGCGTGTGGATGGGCCGGGGGTCGCCGTACATCTCGGAGTCCAGGCCGATGACGTGCGACACGACGTCGCGGACGGACCAGCCCGGGCACGGCGTCCGCCGGTTCCAGTCGGCCTCCGGAAGCGGCTGCACCAGCTCGGATATCGCCTCGATCGAGTGGGTCCAGGCGTCGGCGTAGGGCTGGAGGGCGGGATGCAGGCTCACGGAAACGGGACCCCTCGGCGGTCGGTACACGGGCAGGTTGTGGCGGCGGTGCCAGTGGGCGGTGGCTGCACTGCGTGGGTGTCTCGAGTCTCCCCCAGTTCTCGGCTTCGCTCGAACCGGGGGTGCCCCCAAGTTACGCTGCTGTGAGGCACCCCGGCAGTGCTTTCGTGACGATCGTAGGCCCGTGGGCACGGGTCGAATGCCAGGACGGTGGTAGTGTGCGCGCTTCTTTGCTCCAAGTCGCCGTGAACGAGGACGAATCGGTCGATTCGCGCCGGCGCCGGGTCGCCGCGATGGTGCGGGATCAGGCCGGTGTCGATCTCGTCGTGCTGCCGGAGCTGTGGACCACGGGCGCGTTCGCGTACGAGGCGTTCGGCAGCGAGGCGGAACCGCTCGAAGGGCCGACCTTCGAGGCGATGGCCAAGGCCGCGAGCGACGCGGGCGTGTGGCTGCACGCGGGCTCCGTGCCCGAGCGCGCCGCGGGCGACGGCACCCTCTACAACACCTCCCTCGTCTTCTCCCCCTCCGGGGACCTGGCCGCCGCCTACCGCAAGATCCACCGCTTCGGCTTCGACAAGGGCGAGGCCGTGCTGATGGGAGCGGGCGACGCGCTCGTCACGGTCCGTCTGCCGCACACCGTGCTCGGCGTGGCGACCTGCTACGACCTCCGTTTCCCCGAACTGTTCCGCGGTCTCGTCGACGCCGGTGCCGAGACCTTCGTCGTCCCGGCGGGCTGGCCGGAGCGCCGCCGGTCCCACTGGACGCTGCTGGCGCGGGCCCGGGCCGTGGAGAACCAGTCGTTCGTCCTCGCCTGTGGAACGGCGGGGTCGCACGCCGGAGTTCCGCAGGCGGGTCACTCGATCGTGGTGGACCCCTGGGGCGAGGTCCTCGCCGAGGCGGGCCCCGGCGAGGAGGTCCTCACGGTCGACTTCGACCCGGCGACGGTGGCGGGCACCCGCGAGCGCTTCCCGGCCCTCAAGGACCGCGTCCTCGGCCTGGCCGCTCCGGGGCACCCGCGCGCGTAGCCGTCAGCCCTTCCGCCCCCGGGCGGCACCAGGGCCTGTCCGGCGGATCATGCCGGGGACGCGAGGGCCGGCACGCCTGTCCGCGGCGTTGCCGTCGGTTGCCGACTGCCCCACTCTCGGCTTCTCCCCGACTCTCGGCTTCTCCCCCACTCTCGGCTTCGCCCGAGCGGGGACCCCCGTGAGCGGGGGCCCAGCGCGTCGACGCCCTGCTCCGCCTTGCAGCCGGACACACCGGTCCTCGCTCGCCGGGCTTCCGACCACCGCCGGTTTCCTCCGACGTGAACCGCCGGACAGGCCCTACTCCTCCCGCTCCTTCTCCGCCAGGTGGATCACGCACACCGCCACCGCGATCAGCAGCGCGGGGTCCGCGTCCTCCCGTACGACGTCGACGCCGTAGGTCTCCCGGACGTGCAGCCAACGGCGGGAGACCACGGCGAGCAGTTCGCCGTCGTACTCCACGGCGAACTCCCGGTCCACGATCCTGCCGCTGACGTCCAGTTCGGTGCTGCCGTCCGCCAGGGCCACCCGGTAGTGGTTGCGCAGCAGCGACAGCCGCTTGCGCCGGACGGTGGCGAGCGGCTCGCCGCCCCGCTCGATCACCATCGTGTCCCGCAGGGCGAACATCTTCTGACGGATGTCGACCAGCACCCGGCCCTCGGTGTCCTTCAGCTCGAAGGTGTCCCGCAGCCGCATCGCCTTGCCGTCGACGAGGAAGACCTTGTTCCCCCGGTCGTCCTCGATCCAGTAGTCGTCCCCGATCCCGAGGATCCGGTCCCGCACGAGAAATCTCATGCCGTCAGGGCTTCCCCCGCCCCGCCCCCGGAACCCGGCGAATGGGCCGACGGGCCGAGCCCCTTCACCCGGACCCGACGGAGGGCGCCGGGGCCGCTCACGGAAAGGCGTGGCTGCGGAGATCGGCAGACGGCTACGGTGGGAGCAACCATGCCTGAGACAACCACCCGTCACCGACCCACCGCCCTCGTCGTGGGCGGCAGCCTGGCCGGGCTGTTCGCCGCGGCGGCCCTCGCGGAGAGCGCCGATGTCACCGTCGTCGAGCGGGACCGGTTTCCCGAGGGTGCCGGGCCGCGGCGCGGTGTGCCGCAGGCACGGCACGCGCACCTGGTGTGGAGCGGCGGGGTCCGGGCCTTCGACCAGCTGCTTCCCGGGCTGGTCGGCGAGGTCGTCGCCAGGGGAGGGCGGCTGGTGCGGATCATGGGGGACATGGTCTCGCGCGCCCCCAACGAGGTCTGGTTCCGTCGCTTCACGTCCACCCACCACCGCAATCTCGTCTGCTCCCGTGAGCTGCTGGACGCCGTCGTGCGCGACCGCGTGCTCGACGACGACCGCATCACGCTGCGGCAGGGCACCACCGCGCTCGGACCGACGGGGGACGCCACCAGGGTGACCGGCGTGCGGGTGCGCTCCGGTGAGCGGGAGAGCGTGCTGTCCGCCGACATCGTCGTCGACGCCTCCGGACGCGGATCCCGCGCCTCGCAGTGGCTGACGCGACTGGGACTGCCGGCGGTCGCCGAAAGGGAGATCGACGCCGGAGTCGCCTACGCGACACGGCTGTTCCGCGCTCCCGGGTCCACCGCGGGGATGGACTTCCCGCTCGTCAACGTCCAGGCCAATCCGGCGAAGGCGCCCGGCACGGGCGGCATCGTTCTGCCCGTCGAGGGAGACCGCTGGATCGTCACGCTGGCCGGTACCCGGGGCGGGGAACCCAGCGGTGATCCGGACGCCTTCGTGGACTTCGCCCTCGGTCTCGGTGACCCCGTCATCGGCGAGCTGCTGGCGAACGCCGAGCCGGTGGGTGACGTCGCCGCGACCCGCAGTACCGCCAACCAGCGCCGCTACTACGAGAAGATGCGCCGCTGGCCGGACGGGTTCCTGGTACTCGGTGACGCCGTCGCCGGCTACAACCCCGTGTACGGGCACGGCATCACCGTGGCCGCGCAGAGTGCCGTCGCCGTCCGGGACGTGCTCCGCTCCACGGGCCTGCGGGCGCCCGGGACCGCCCGGCGTCTCCAGCGGGTCGCGGCACGTCCCGTCGCCGCCGCGTGGGATCTCGCCGTGGGACAGGACGCCCTGTACCCGGGCGCCGCCGGCGCACCGCCCACCGCCGTGGAGCGGCTCCTCGCCCGGTACGTGGACCGGGCCGTCGCCACCGGTGCGCGCCATCCGCGTGCGCTCGGCGCGCTGCTGGACGTGATGAGTCTGGAGAAGCCCGCCACCCGGCTGTTCTCACCGGACATGCTCGTCCCGACGCTCCTCGGCCCCCGGAAGGCGCATCTTGAGGGACCGCCGTTGACGGAGGCCGAGCGCAAGGCGGCCGTGCGCTGAGGACCGGCTCGTACGGAGCGGGCGCGGGAGAGCCCCGCTCTCCCGCGCCCTCGTGCGCACCGGGCCGCCCCCGGGGTCAGACCCCGTACCCGTCGCTGTAGCCGTCGCGGGTGTGGTGGTGAGGGCGGGTCGTGTCGTCGACGACCGGGGTGGCGGGTGGTACGACGACCCGCCGACGCCGGGCGATGCTGCTGAAGGTCGCGACGCCGATCAGACCGACGATCATGAAGATGATGCCGACCAGGTCAAGGTTGACACCCTGCATGTCCCAGTCGGTCGCGAACGTGAGGATTGCTCCCACGGCGATGAGGATGATGCATCCGCCGAGGCCCATGAGTGTCGCCTCCCTGTCCGGTGTTTCCGGTGCGCACCGGGTACCCGGGCGGGCGGCGGCCATGCGCCCTTGCCGCGTACGGCGGCTGACTAGCCCTCAAGGAACGCGACGAGCGCGTTCGCCAGCAGGAACGGGTCGTTGGCGCCGCACAGTTCGCGTGCGCTGTGCATCGACAGGATGGCAACGCCGATGTCGACGGTCCGGATGCCGTGCCGGGCCGCGGTGATCGGACCGATGGTGGTGCCGCACGGCATCGCGTTGTTGGAGACGAAGGACTGGAAGGGGACGTCCGCCGTCTCGCAGGCCGCCGCGAACACCGCACGGCCCGAACCGTCGGTGGCGTAACGGTTGTTGACGTTGACCTTGAGGATGGGGCCGCCGTCGATCCGCGGGTGGTGGGTCGGGTCGTGCCGCTCGGCGTAGTTGGGGTGGACGGCGTGACCGGTGTCGGAGGACAGGCAGACGGTGCCGGCGAAGGCGCGCGCCCGGTCCTCGTAGGAGCCGCCGCGCGCGAACACCGAACGCTCCAGGACGCCGCCGAGCAGCGGGCCGTCGGCGCCGGTGTCGGACTGGGAGCCGTTCTCCTCGTGGTCGAAGGCGGCGAGGACGGGGATGTGGGACAGGTCCGTGCCCCGGCCCGCCGCCGCGGCGAGCGCGGCCGTACCGGCGTGCACGGACAGCAGGTTGTCCATGCGCGGACCCGCCAGCAGCTCGCGGTCGCGGCCCAGGTAGGCGGGCGGTTCGACGGAGTGCACCATCAGGTCCCAGCCGGTGACCTCGCCGGACGGCAGCCCGGCACTCTCCTCCAGGAAGGCGATGAGGTCGCCGTCGCGGACGTCGCCGCCCATGCCCCAGACCGGCTGCATGTGCCGCTGCTTGTCGAGCTTGAGGCCGTCGGCGTTGACCGAGCGGTCCAGGTGGATGGCGAGCTGGGGGACTCGCAGCAGGGGGCGGTCGACGTTGACCAGGCGGGTGGAGCCGTCGCGCAGGGACAGCCGGCCGGCCAGGCCCAGATCGCGGTCGAGCCAGGAGTTGAGCAGCGGACCGCCGTAGATCTCCACGGCCACCTGGCGCCAGCCGTGCGCACCGCTGTCGGGCCGGGGCTTCACCCGCAGGTTGGGGGAGTCGGTGTGGGCGCCGACGATCCGGAAGGGGGTGTGCGCGGGCGCGCCCTCGGGGACGTACCAGGCGATGATCGCGCCGCCGCGCAGCACGTACTTGCCGCCCGACGAGCCGTCCCAGGCGTCCGTCTCCGCGACCTGCCGGAAGCCCGCCTTCTCCAGCCGCTCGGCGGCGTTCGCCACGGCGTGGTACGGCGTGGGGCTGGCTGCCAGGAAGGACATGAGGTCGTCGGTGTGGCCGCGATCGAAGCGGGGGGGTTCGCTCATGGGGTTCACCTTAACGAGGGCGAGGGCCCGCTTCCCTGTGCGGGAGCGGGCCCTCGTCGGGTCCGGACGGGTCTCGTGGGGTTCTGTACCGATGACGTACCGTGAGGCCCCGAAAGGGTCAGAACGCCGCCTCGTCCAGTTCCATCAGGTCCAGTTCGACGCCCTCGGCGACCTTGCGGGCCAGGGTGACGCCCGGGAGGACGTTGGCCGCGAAGAACCGGGCCGCGGCGATCTTGCCGGTGTAGAAGGCCTGGTCCTTGGCGGTGGCCGTCGCCAGCTTGTCGGCGGCGACCGCGGCGCCCTTGAGGAGCAGGTAGCCGACGATCACGTCGCCGGAGGCCATCAGCAGGCGGGTGGTGTTCAGGCCCACCTTGTAGATGTTCTTGACGTCCTGCTCGGTGGCCGCCAGGTCGGTGAGCATCAGGCCGACGATGGCCTCCAGCTCGACCGCCGCCTTGGCCAGGTGCTCGCGGGCGCCCGCCAGCTCCTCGCCGCCCTCGCCGAGCGCCAGGAACTTCTTGATGTCCTCGGCGAGCGAGTTGAGGGCCGCGCCCTGGTTGCGGACGATCTTCCGGAAGAAGAAGTCCTGGCCCTGGATCGCGGTGGTGCCCTCGTACAGGGTGTCGATCTTGGAGTCCCGGATGTACTGCTCGATCGGGTACTCCTGCAGGAAGCCGGAGCCGCCGAAGGTCTGCAGCGACTGGGCGAGCTGCTCGTAGCCCTTCTCGGAGCCGTAGCCCTTGACGATGGGCAGCAGCAGGTCGTTGAGCGCGTGCTCGGCCGACACGTCCTCGCCCGCCGCCTCCTTCACCGCGATGGTGTCCTGGACGGACGCGGTGTAGAGGACGAGGGCGCGCATGCCCTCCGCGTACGCCTTCTGCGTCATCAGCGAACGGCGCACGTCGGGGTGGTGGGTGATGGTGACCTTGGGCGCGGACTTGTCCATGAAGTTGGCCAGGTCCGGGCCCTGGACGCGCTCCTTGGCGTACTCCAGCGCGTTCAGGTAGCCGGTGGAGAGGGTGGAGATCGCCTTCGTGCCGACCATCATGCGGGCGAACTCGATGATGCGGAACATCTGGCGGATGCCGTCGTGCTTGTCGCCGATCAGCCAGCCCTTGGCGGGGTGGCGGTCGCCGAAGGTCATCTCGCAGGTGTTGGAGGCCTTCAGGCCCATCTTGTGCTCGACGTTGGTGGCGTAGACGCCGTTGCGCTCGCCCAGCTCGCCGGTCTCGAAGTCGAAGAGGTACTTCGGGACGAGGAAGAGGGACAGGCCCTTGGTGCCGGGGCCGGCGCCCTCGGGGCGGGCCAGCACGTAGTGGAAGATGTTCTCCGTCATGTCGTGCTCACCGGACGTGATGAACCGCTTCACGCCCTCGATGTGCCAGGAGCCGTCCTCCTGCTGCACGGCCTTGGTGCGGCCGGCGCCCACGTCCGAGCCGGCGTCCGGCTCGGTGAGGACCATGGTGGAGCCCCACTGCCTCTCGACGGCGATCTGCGCGATCTTCTTCTGGACCTCGTTGCCCTCGTCGTAGAGGATTCCGGCGAAGGCCGGACCGGAGGAGTACATCCACACGGCCGGGTTGGCGCCCAGGATCAGCTCGGCGTACGCCCAGATCAGCGAGGGCGGGGCGGTGGTGCCGCCGATGGCCTCGGGCAGGCCGAGACGCCAGTACTCGGAGTCCATGAAGGCCTGGAAGCTCTTCTTGAAGGACGCCGGAACCGGCGCGGTGCTGGTCTCCGGGTCGAAGACCGGGGGGTTGCGGTCGGCGTCGGTGAAGGACTCGGCCAGCTCGTTCTCCGCGAGCCGGGTCAGTTCGTCGAGGATGCTCTTCGCGGTCTCGGCGTCCATCTCCTCGAACGGGCCCGTGCCGTACAGCTTGTCGCGCCCGAGTACTTCGAAGAGGTTGAACTCGATGTCGCGGAGATTCGACTTGTAGTGCCCCATGGCGACGGCTCCGTTAGAGAGATCGGCGAGGCACTGACTCCTCGCACCTAGTTCACGTACCAACAAGTAGCTACGATGATGCTACCCGTCGGTAATAAGAAGCAACCCCGATCCGGACATCTGTGACCCAGCCCTCCCGGCGGGTCAGTAGTCTGTGCGGCATGTACGGCTACGACCAGAGCGCGGGGACGCAACAGGGTTACGTCCCGCCGCAGCAGCAGATGCCGGGCGGGTACGGGCAGCAGGCGCCGCTGTATCCCGAGCCGTCCGCACCCTCGCTCGCCGATGCCGTGCGCGCGTTCACCACCGGCCAGATGGCGGCGGAGGACTTCCAGCAGGTCTTCGCCACCTCCAAGGTCTACTGCCCGCGCGGTGACAACCCCGGATTCCTCGCCCTGCACAACACCCAGCAGCCGGTGATCCCGATGTTCACCTCGCTCAAGGAGCTGCGGCGGTACGCGGGCAAGGAGTCCAAGTACTTCGTCATCACCGGCGCCGAGGTGATCGACCTGCTGCCCACCGGCTACGGCTTCGTGCTCGACATGGAGGGCGAGCACCGGATGGTGTTCGACGCCAAGGCCGTGGAGCAGATGGTCGAGTTCGCCATGCGCCGGATGTACGGCTGAGGCCATTGCCGCGCAGACGGCTGAAGCCGCAGGTTCGCGCCCGTCCAGAGCCCGGAGGGAATTCCCTCCGGGCTTTCTCCGTTCCGGGTGGCAGGAAGTTCAATGCTCAACTAAAGTGGGTGTACCCGAGGAGGTACCGACATGCCTGCAGTGACCGTCGAGAACCCGTTGACGCTGCCCCGAGTGACCGCGACCGCCGATGCCGTGGCACGTCCCGTGCTCGCCGTCACGACCGCGCCGAGCGGATTCGAGGGCGAGGGCTTCCCGGTGCGCCGGGCGTTCGCCGGCATCAACTACCGCCATCTCGACCCGTTCATCATGATGGACCAGATGGGTGAGGTGGAGTACGCGCCCGGGGAGCCCAAAGGCACCCCCTGGCACCCCCACCGCGGCTTCGAGACCGTCACCTACATCATCGACGGGGTCTTCGACCACCAGGACTCCAACGGCGGCGGCGGCACCATCACCAACGGCGACACCCAGTGGATGACGGCGGGCGCCGGTCTGCTGCACATCGAGGCGCCGCCGGAGCACCTGGTCGTGTCCGGCGGTCTCTTCCACGGTCTCCAGCTGTGGGTGAACCTCCCCGCCAAGGACAAGATGATGGCGCCGCGCTACCAGGACATTCGCAGCGGCAGCGTCCAGCTGCTCACCTCCCCCGACGGCGGCGCGCTGCTGCGGGTCATCGCCGGTGAGCTGGACGGCCACGAGGGCCCCGGCATCACGCACACGCCGATCACGATGATCCACGCGACGCTCGCACCGGGCGCCGAGGTCACCCTGCCCTGGCGGGAGGACTTCAACGGCCTGGCGTACGTCATGGCCGGGCGCGGGTCGGTCGGCACCGAGCGCCGTCCGATCCACCTGGGCCAGACGGCGGTCTTCGGCGCCGGCTCCTCGCTGACCGTCCGCGCGGACGAGAAGCAGGACGCGCACACGCCGGACCTGGAGGTCGTCCTCCTCGGGGGGCAGCCCATCCGTGAGCCCATGGCCCACTACGGCCCGTTCGTGATGAACACCAAGGACGAGCTGATGCAGGCCTTCGAGGACTTCCAGAAGGGCCGCCTCGGCACGATCCCGGCCGTGCACGGCATGACCGAGGCCGGACCCGGAACCGGCGACGACGGCGCCTGAGCCCCTCACGGAACCGGCCGCCGGCGGAGACCACGACGTCCGCCGGCGGCCGTCCCGTTCGCTCAGCCGGTTCGCGCGCCGTCCTTCTCGTACAGCTCGAACCAGATGCTCTTGCCCTCGCCGCGCGGGTCGACGCCCCAGGTGTGAGCGAGGAGCTCGACCAGGACCAGGCCCCGGCCGGAGGAGGCCAGCTCGCCCGGCCGGCGCAGGTGCGGCAGGTCGTCGCCCGCGTCGGTGACCTCGACGCGGATCCGGCGGCCGTCTCCCCCGTCGGTGACCTCGGCGAGCAGCAGGGCGTCGGCGTCGGTGTGCACGAGGACGTTGGTGAGCATCTCCGACAGGAGGAGCACCGCCGAGTCCACCTGGTCCGTCGAGGACCAGTCGTGCAGCAGTTCGCGCAGCTGGTGCCGGGCCACGGCGACCCGCTCGGGCTCGGCCTGGGCCACGGTCAGCATCGTGCGGCGCACGGCCGGCCGTACCGTGTCCGATTCCGCGCCGCAGCCGCAGCCCTCGCCCTGCCGCGACAGCAGCAGGACGGCGATGTCGTCCTCGCGCCGGTCGGCCAGCGGGCCGGTGGTGTGGTGCGAGGAGGGGCCGTGCACCGCCTGGACCAGGGCGTCGGCCAGCTCCTCCTGGTTCCCCTTGTGCTCCTCGAGGATGGTGCGCAGCCGTCGCCAGCCGGTGTCCAGGTCGTGGCCGCCGGTCTCGATCAGCCCGTCCGTGCAGATCATCATGGTCTCGCCGGACTCCAGCACGATCCGCGTGATGGGGTAGTCGGCGTCCGGGTCGATGCCGAGCGGCAGCCCGCCCGCCGTCGGCCGGGTCAGCACCGTCGCGTCGGCCATGCGGATCACCGGGTCCGGGTGCCCGGCGCGGGCGATCTCCAGCACGCCGCTCACCGGGTCGACCTCGGCGTACAGACAGGTCGCGAAGCGCAGTTCGGGGTCCGCCTCGCCGATGCCGTGCAGGAAGCGGGAGGCGCGGGCGAGCACGGCGTCGGGCCGGTGGCCTTCCGAGGCGTACGCCCGCAGGGCTATCCGCAGCTGGCCCATCAGCCCGGCGGCCCGTACGTCGTGGCCCTGGACGTCGCCGATGACCATCGCGAACCGCCCGCTCGGCAGCGGGATGACGTCGTACCAGTCGCCGCCGACCTGGAGGCCCCCGCCGGTGGGGACGTACCGGGCGGCGACGCTCATGCCCGGGATGCCCTGGCCGAGCTTCGGCATCATCGAGCGCTGCAGGCCGTCGGTCAGCGCCCGCTCGCTCTCGGCCGTGCCGGCGCGGGTCAGTGCCTGGGCCAGCATCCGGGCCACCGTGGTCAGCACCGAACGCTCGTCCGGGGTGAACGCGACCGGGTAGGCGAAGGCCGCCAGCCAGGCTCCCATCGTGCGGCCGGACGCGGTCAGCGGCAGGAACGCCCAGGACTGGCGGCCGAAGCGCTGGGCGAGCGGCCAGGTGAGGGGGTAGCGGCTCTTGTACTCCTCCGGGGAGGAGAGATAGACCGCGCGGCCCGTGCGCACCACCTCGGCGGCCGGGTAGTCCGTGTCCAGCGGCATGTAGGTGAACGGGTTGTCGGCGCCGGGCTCGTGCCCGTGGTGGCCGATGATCGTGAGCCGGTCACCCTCCACGCCGAACACGGCCAGTCCGTCCGGTGAGAAACCGGGCATCGACAGGTTGGCCGCGACCCGCAGCACTTCCTCGGTCGACCGTGCCTCCGCCAGCGCGCGTCCCGCGTCCAGCAGGAACGCCTCCCGTGAGCGCCGCCAGTCGCCGGTGACCGCCCTGCGCCCGGCGGGCGTGCCCGGCATCGGATCGGTGACCTCCTGGAGGGAGCCGGTCAGGACGTATCCCTTGCGGGTGCGGTCGTAGGAGGGCTTGGAGCGGCTGCGCACGATCCGGACGACCCGCTGCTGGTCGTCCATGATCCGGATGCGTACCTCGGCGAGGGTGCCCTCGGCGACGGCGAGCTGGACCACTCCCTTGATCTCGTTCCAGTCGACGGGGTGCAGCCGGGCCCGGACCTGCGCTTCGGTGAGGGTGGCCTGCCGGGAGGGCAGCCCCAGCAGCCGCGCTGCCACGGTGTCGACCGTGACCAGCCCGGCGGCGGTGTCCCAGTGCCACAGTCCGGTGTCGAGGGCGGCGAGGACGTCCCCCAGGGCGGGCAGGGGCTCACCAGTGCGCATTGCACCACTTTATGAAGAGGGTGTCGAAAAGTTCCACCGAAGGCCGGAGCCCGCCCGACGGGTAAGGGCGGATAAGCGGCCCCGGGTCGGCCGGTAGGCTTGGGGGAGTTTCACGTGAAACAAAGACCCCGATCCGCGAAGGCTGGATGAACGACGATGCATCGGTACAGGTCCCACACCTGCGGCGAGCTCCGCGCCTCTGACGTCGGCACCGACGTCCGGCTGAGTGGCTGGCTGCACAATCGGCGCGACCTGGGCGGCATCCTCTTCATCGACCTGCGCGATCACTACGGCATCACGCAGCTCGTGGCGCGTCCCGGCACCGAGGCGTACGAGGCGCTGGACAAGCTGTCCAAGGAGACCGTGGTCCGCGTCGACGGCAAGGTCGTCTCCCGCGGCACGGAGAACATCAACCCCGAGCTGCCGACCGGTGAGGTCGAGGTCGAGGTCGGCACCGTCGAGGTGCTCGGCGCGGCCGCCCCGCTCCCCTTCACCATCAACGCCGAGGACGGCGTCAACGAGGAGCGGCGTCTGGAGTACCGCTTCCTGGACCTGCGCCGCGAGCGCATGCACCGCAACATCCTGCTGCGCACGTCGGTCATCTCGGCGATCCGCCAGAAGATGACGGCGCTGGGCTTCAACGAGATGGCGACGCCGATCCTGAGCGCCACCTCTCCCGAGGGCGCCCGTGACTTCGTGGTCCCGTCCCGTCTGAACCCCGGGAAGTTCTACGCGCTGCCGCAGGCGCCGCAGCAGTTCAAGCAGCTGCTGATGATCTCCGGCTTCGACCGCTACTTCCAGATCGCGCCCTGCTTCCGCGACGAGGACGCCCGCGCGGACCGCTCGCCGGGCGAGTTCTACCAGCTCGACGTCGAGATGAGCTTCGTCGAGCAGGAGGACGTCTTCCAGCCCATCGAGCAGCTGATGACCGAGCTGTTCGAGGAGTTCGGCAACGGCCGCCATGTGACGTCGCCGTTCCCGCGCATCCCGTTCCGGGAGGCGATGCTGAAGTACGGCTCCGACAAGCCGGACCTGCGCGCCCTGCTGGAGCTCGTCGACATCACCGACATCTTCGAGGGCTCGGAGTTCAAGGCCTTCGCCGGCAAGCATGTGCGGGCCCTGCCGGTTCCGGACGTCTCCGGCCAGCCGCGCAAGTTCTTCGACCAGCTCGGTGACTACGCGGTCTCGCAGGGCGCCAAGGGCCTGGCGTGGGTGCGTGTCGGTGAGGACGGCTCGCTGAGCGGCCCGATCGCGAAGTTCCTCACCGAGGAGAACGTCGCGGAGCTCACCAAGCGGCTCTCGCTGGCCCCCGGCCACGCGGTGTTCTTCGGCGCGGGCGAGTTCGACGAGGTCTCCAAGATCATGGGCGCGGTGCGGGTCGAGGCCGCCAAGCGGGCCGGTCACTTCGAGGAGAACGTCTTCCGCTTCTGCTGGGTCGTCGACTTCCCGATGTACGAGAAGGACGAGGAGACCGGCGCGATCGACTTCTCGCACAACCCCTTCTCGATGCCGCAGGGCGGCCTGGAGGCCCTGGAGACCCAGGACCCGCTGGACATCCTCGGCTGGCAGTACGACATCGTCTGCAACGGTGTCGAGCTGTCCTCCGGCGCGATCCGGAACCACGAGCCGGAGATCATGCTCAAGGCCTTCGAGATCGCGGGCTACGAGCGCGAGACGGTCGAGGAGAAGTTCGCCGGCATGCTCCGCGCGTTCCGCTTCGGCGCCCCGCCGCACGGCGGCATCGCGCCTGGTGTCGACCGGATCGTCATGCTCCTCGCCGACGAGCCCAACATCCGCGAGACCATCGCCTTCCCGCTCAACGGCAACGCCCAGGACCTGATGATGGGCGCCCCGACCGAACTGGACGAGGCCCGCCTGAAGGAACTCCACCTCTCGGTGCGCAAGCCGCAGCCGAAGTAGCCGGACACGCGAAGAGGCCCGGGCCCCTCAGGGGGTCCGGGCCGCCGTGCATGGTGCGCGCGGTCAGAGCAGCGGCAGGTCGTCACCGCCGAGCAGCTGGTGGCCGGAGGCCGGCAGGCCGAACTGGGACGTGGTGAACATCTTGCTGCCGGTCCCGGTGGGCCCGTTCGTCCCACCGGGCAGCACCCAGGCGGCACCGGCCGAGTCGTTCTCCCCCTTCCCGGAGACGATCAGCTCCGGGTGCCCGTCGTCGTTCACGTCGCCCGCGGAGACGGTGGTACCGAAGTTGTCGCCGGGCTCGCTGCCTCCCGGGACACCGGTCGTCTCCTGGTGGCGCGTGACCGACCCCGCGCCCGGGGTTCCGCTGCGGGCGCCGGGGACGACCGTGATCATCCCCGCGCCCGCGACGGAGCCCAGGGCCTCACCGGGCGAGCCCACCACGATGTCCCCGACGCCGTCGCCGTCCAGGTCCGAGACCGTGACGGAGGCGCCGAAACGGTCGTCCTTCTCGCCGGCGCCGGGAACCCCCGGGCTGTCCTGGGAGATCACGACCGGCTCGTCATGGGTACCGATGCCCTGCGCGGAGCCGTACCAGATCAGCACCCGGCCCCCCAGTTCCCCGTCGACCCCCCGTCGCTCGGGTTCGTCGGGGTCGCCGGTGACGAGATCGCCGTACCCGTCGCCGTTGACGTCGCCGATGGCGCCGACGAGGCCGTCACCCTCGGTGAGGGCGTCGCTCGTGCTGTCGTCGGGATCGACGAAAACCATGCCGCCGGAGGGGCCGACGCGCCCGGAGAACGCGACGTGATCGGCGCGGCCGTCGCCGTTGTGATCGCCGGTGGCCAGCGACCCCAGCCACATGCCCATGCCCATGTACGCGGCGGGCTCCGCCGAGCGGGAGAACGGGCCCGGGTAGGTCAGGCTGTAGTTCCAGCCGCCGACCGTGAGCAGGCTGTTCGCAGACGACTCCTTGCCCGAGGCGGCCACGTCACGGCCGTACCGGTCGATCCAGTCCGGGCTGGGCAGCGCCCGTCCCGTCCGCAGGCCGGAGCCGCTGCCCCACAGGATGCTCACCAGGCCCTTGTCCACACCCTCGGGAAGATCCTCGTAGGGCGCGCCGACGATCAGGTCGGCATAGCCGTCGCGGTCGAGGTCGGCGGAGGCGGTGGAGGACCCGAAGGCGTCGCCGCGCTCGGGGGCGCCGGGGACACCGGGTGAGTCCTGGGTGATGAACGCCCGGGACGCGGCGGAGAGCCCGGAGGCCGAGCCGTACAGGACGATCACCGCCCCGGCGCCTTCCTTCCCGCCGACCGTGGCCGCCGGGACGCGCAGTACGGCGTCCCGATAGCCGTCGCCGTTGAAGTCGGCGGGTACGGTCTCCCCGGCCGCGTGGGCCGGTGCGACCAGTACCGTGCTGCCGAGCAGCGCGGCGACCAAGACGGCGGCGGTTCTCCAACGGCCCCTGTGCGAGACGCGCTCCACCATGTACCCCCTCCGTGAAAGCGGCGCCTAGCGCGCCACGAACTGCGTCAGTATCGCCTGGACTTCGTAGATGTCGACTCCCTTGGTGAAGGTCTTCTGGATGGGGGCCGGGGAACCCGAGAGCCAGATCTTCAGCTCGGCGTCGAGGTCGAAGGTGCCGGCCGTCTCCACCGCGAAGTGCGTGATGCTGCGGTACGGGATCGAGTGGTACTCGGTCTTCTTGCCGGTGATGCCCTGCTTGTCGACCAGGATCAGCCGGCGGTCCGTGAACAGGATGGTGTCGCGGATCAGCAGGAACGCCGCGTGCACCTGCTCGCCGTGGCCGAGCAGCCGGGCGTAGTCCTGCTGGGCCTTGGCCGGGTCGACGGTGTGCGCGTTGCCGAAAAGTGCCATGGAACGAATCCCCCCACGTGAGTGGCGGCGGCCGGACATCGGCCGCCTTCACATGATCTTCGCAAGGAGAGGGGCCCGGGAGAAGATCCGGGCCTCTCCCGGGCCCCTGCTGTAGCGATCGCGTTACGCGGCGGACGCCTCCTCAAGACACGGGACGATCGCGAACGGCACCCTGCTCTACTCGTCTTCGAAGATCTCTTCGGCCGTCGGGGCCGTGACGGCCCGCCGGTGCCAGTGGCGCAGGATCTCGGGGTCGTCGCAGCCGGTGACGCGTACCCGGACGGCTTCGGGGATGTCGATGCCGCGTACTTCCAGGATGTCGAGGACATCCTCGGCGGCGCGCTGAGCTCGGCCCTCGGCGCGGCCCTCGGCGCGGCCTTCGTTGCGGATTTCCTCGGAGAGGTCGGACTTGTAAAAGGAGAGGTCCACGGCCACCAGTTTCCTCCACAGTTGTGCTGCCGGGTGCTTGCCCAGGCCTTGTGCGACGAGTTCGATGATCGGGCCGGCGATGTCCTGCGGCGTGTCCCGGCCGGGTTGGTGAGCACCGGCATGTTGTGCGGTCCCGCGACCAGCGGCCGCAGGGTCAGCAACGGCCACTGACGGGGGCCGAAGCTGACTTCGCGTGCGGCCCATTCCGCCGTGGCACGGTCCTGGCAGACGACCAGCAGCAGCGGCTGGAGCCGGTACTGGCGCACTTCGTGAGCTACGCCTCGGAACGCTGATCCGCAACGCACATGTGACGCGGAGAGGCCCGGAAGCATCGTGCTTCCGGGCCTTTCGTTCGTGGGGTGGTGACGGTGGTTCGGGCGGTTACTGGTCCGAGCCGCCGAAGCGCTCCTTGTAGGTCTCCAGGTCATCCTCGGTGATCTTCGCGAAGAGAACCGGGGGGACCGTGAACGGTGTACCGGCCGGGACGGTGGTGAGGGCACGGGCCTCGTCCGGGGTCACCCACGTCGCGGTGTCGTCCTTCAGGGCGAAGGCCGACCGCATCGCCTCGGCGGAGGCCGGGATGAAGGGCTCGGAGACCACCGCGTAGAGGTGGATGAGGTTCATCGCCGTGCGGAGCGTGAGGGCCGCGCCGTCCTTGTCCGTCTTGATCTCCAGCCAGGGCGCCTTCTCCTCCAGATAGGAGTTGCCGGCCGACCACAGGGCGCGCAGCGCCGCCGCCGCCTTGCGGAACTGGATGGCCTCCATGTGCTCCTCGTACTCGGCGAGGAGCCGGGCGATCTCCGCCCCGAGCTTCGACTCCGCCTCGCCGGGCTGGGCCCCGGCCGGGACCTCGTCGCCGAAGCGCTTGCGGGAGAAGGACAGGACACGGTTGACGAAGTTGCCGAGCGTGTCCGCCAGATCCTTGTTCACGGTGGCCGTGAAGTGCTCCCACGTGAAGGACGAGTCGTCCGACTCGGGGGCGTTGGCCATCATGAAGTAGCGCCAGTAGTCGGCGGGCAGGATCTCCAGCGCGTCGTGCGTGAAGACACCGCGCCGCTGCGAGGTGGAGAACTTCCCGCCGTAGTAGTTCAGCCAGTTGAAGGCCTTGATGACGTCGACCTTCTTCCACGGCGAACGGGTGCCCAGCAGGGTCGCCGGGAACATCACGCTGTGGAAGGGGACGTTGTCCTTGCCCATGAACTGCGTGTAGTGGACGTCGGCGTCCGACTCCCACCACCAGGAACGCCAGTCGCGGTTCTCGGGGTCCTGGTCCGCCCACTCCTTCGTGGCGCCGATGTACTCGATCGGGGCGTCGAACCAGACGTAGAAGACCTTGCCCTCGGCGGCCAGGTCCGGCCAGGTGTCCGCCGGTACCGGCACGCCCCAGTCCAGGTCACGGGTGATCGCCCGGTCGTGCAGCCCTTCCGTGAGCCACTTGCGCGCGATGGAGGAGGCGAGGACGGGCCAGTTGTCGGCCCGCTCGTCGACCCAGGCCTCGACCTCGCCGGCGAGGGCCGACTGGAGGAGGAAGAGGTGCTTGGTCTCGCGGACCTCGAGGTCGCTGCTGCCGCTGATCGCCGAGCGGGCGTCGATCAGGTCCGTCGGGTCCAGGACACGGGTGCAGTTCTCGCACTGGTCGCCGCGGGCCTTGTCGTAGCCGCAGTGCGGACAGGTGCCGATGATGTAGCGGTCGGGCAGGAAGCGGGCGTCGGCGTTCGAGTACACCTGGCGGATCGACCGCTCCTCGATGAACCCGTTCGCCTTCAGCTCCCGCGCGATCTCCTGCGTGATCTCGTGGTTCTGCGGCGAGGAGCTGCGCCCGAAGTAGTCGAAGGCCAGGGCGAAGCCGTCGTAGACCGCCTTCTGGGCTTCGTGTGCCTGGGCGCAGAACTCGTCGACCGGGATGCCCTGTTCCTTGGCGGCCAGCTCGGCAGGTGTGCCGTGCTCGTCGGTCGCGCAGATGTAGAGGACCTCGTGACCGCGCTGACGCAGATAGCGGGAGTGGACGTCCGCCGGGAGCATCGACCCCACCATGTTGCCCAGGTGCTTGATCCCGTTGATGTACGGAAGGGCGCTGGTGATGAGGTGTCGAGCCATCGCGGGCTGCTCCCGGGTCGGTACGTGGTGACGATCGGCGGCTGTCGGGTCGTCTACGAACCTTGAAATCCTAGCTGAAACGCGGGGGCCGCCCGCTTCCCGTTTTGCGTGCTGGGAAGGGGCGGCCCTGGGCGACGGCCTTGCGCTACGGGCGCCAGGAGGCCAGGACGCCCTCGTAGAGCTCCTTGTCGGTGAGCTCGCGGGGGGTGGGGCCCGCGTGGAAGAAGGAGGCGTTCTCCGTCTTCAGCTTGCGGAGGTAGTCGAAGGCCTTGTTGTCGTGCTCCCCGAAGGCGACGAAGGAGAAGAACACGGTGGGGTGGTTCTTCGCCGCGTCGGTGAGGGCCTGGGTGGCCGGGGTCTTGGCGTCGGGGGCACCGTCCGTCTGGAAGACCACCAGGGCGGGGGTGCCGGCCGGCTCCTTGGCGTGCTGCGCGAGGACCGCCTCGACGGCGGCGTGGTAGCTGGTACGGCCCATGCGGCCGAGGCCGGCGTGCAGCTCGTCGATCTTGTTCTCGTGGTCCGTGAGGGTCAGCTCGCCGGTGCCGTCGAGTTCGGTGGAGAAGAACGTGACGTGGAGGGTGGCCTCGGTGTCGACGTGGGCGGCGAGGGCGAGGGTCTGCTCGGCGAGGGCCTGGGCGGAGCCGTCCTTGTAGTACGGGCGCATGCTCGCGGAGCGGTCGAGGACGAGGTAGACCTTGGCGCGGGTGCCGGTGAGGTCGTGCTTCTTGAGGGTGGCGCCGGCGGCTTTGTAGGCGGTGGTGAGGGTGGTGTCGCGGAGCTTGGTGGCGGGGGTGGCGGGTTTCGCTGCGGTGGGCTGGGCGGGGGGTTCCGCCTCGGCTTCGGCTTCGGCGGGGGGTTCGGTCCCGCCCGCGCCGGTGCCGGCGGCCGCGGTGGGTTCGGGGGCTGTCGGTTCGGCCTCGCCTTCGGCTTCGGCCGGGTTTTCGTTCCCACCCGCACCGCCCGTACCGCTTTCGTTGTCGGGTGCGGGTGGCCCCTGTGGGGTCTCCTCGCCGTCGGCGGCCGCGGGCGCGTCCTCGGTGGTCTCTGCTTCGGCCTTCGGCTCCGGGGCGGTCTCTGCGGCGGGCTTCGGCTCGGGCTCCGGCTCGGGCTCGGGCTGCGGGGCGGCCTCTGCGGCGGGCTTCGGCTCGGGGGCGGGCTGCGGGGCGGCCTCTGCGGCGGGCTTCGGCTCGGGGGCGGGGGCGGGTGCTGCCTTGGCCTTGGGCTCAGGCTCTGCCTGCACCTTCGGTTCGGGTTCTGCCTCGGTCCGGGACGCGGGGGACGGGGTGTCCTCCGAGCGGGTGGGACCGGGGACCGCGATGTTGTCGAACGCGGCGCTGACGAGGTCGTGCTCGTCGCGGGGTTCCGGGACCGAAGGCGTGGCCTGTGCCGGGTTCGGTTCCGGGGAGGGGGACGGAATCGTCGGGGACGCCGGTGTGCTCGCGGCGGGTTCCGGGGCCGGTTCGGGCGATGTCGGAGCGGCCGTTTCCGTCGCTTCGGCGGCCGGTGCCGCACCCTCCGCTTCGGCGGTCCTCGCTTTGCGTGACCGTCCGAACGCGTTCCGCAGGAGAGTGAGAATGCCCATGTGCGCAACCCTTCGCGTGAGTTGATGCCCGTCAATCCCTGGCCAGGACGGACACGTAAGGTTAGCGGCCCGCAAGGGCGATCTTGGGCAGGGTTGGGTTTGCGGAATCGTATATGTCAAGAGCGCGATCCGGTCCCCTGGGTCCGCCCTGCGACCGTCCGGCGCGCCTTCCGTAACGCTGCCGCAGGTTCACCCCCCGTTCATCAGGGCGCCCGGCTACCGCACATTTGTGCTCCTACGGTCTCGCTGACACCACGGGCACCCAAGGAGAGAACACGTGCGAAAGCTGCTGCCGTTGATCGGAACGCCGTCCGGTTCCCACCCCGGCGGCCGGTCCGCCATGACCTGTCGTTTCCGGTGTGGTGACGCCTGTTTCCACGAGGTGCCCAACACCAGCTCCAACGAGTACGTCGGTGACGTCATCGCCGGCGCCCTCAGCCGCCGGTCCATGATGCGCGCCGCCGCGGTCGTCACCGTCGCCGCGGCGGGCGCCGGGGCGGCCGGTGTCGCGGCCGCCCCCGAGGCGCAGGCGGCGCCCGCCGCCGGCCGTCACGGCCACCACCACACACCCAAGGGCGCCCGCGGTCTGCGGTTCACGCCCGTCGCGCCGAACACGAACGACGCCGTCACCGTGCCGGAGGGCTACCGGCAGAACGTCGTCATCCGCTGGGGCGAGCCCATCCTGCGCGGTGCTCCCGCCTTCGACCCGGAGCGGCAGAGCGCCAAGGCGCAGGCCGGACAGTTCGGGTACAACTGTGACTTCCTCGCCCTGCTGCCGCTGCGCGGCGAGCGCGACCGGCAGGTGCTCGTCGCCAACCACGAGTACACCGACGAGGTCCTGATGTTCCGGGACTACGACCCGGAGAACCCGACCCGCGAGCAGGTGGAGATCGCCTGGGCCGCGCACGGGCTCGCCGTGGTCGCCGTGGAGGAGGAGCGGCGGAGCGGGAAGCTGACGCCCGTCGTCCGGCACCACCTCAACCGGCGGCTCACCGCCACCACCGAGTTCCGGCTCACCGGCCCCGCCGCCGGGTCCGACCTGGTGAAGACCTCCGCCGACCCGACCGGCACCAAGGTGCTCGGCACCCTCAACAACTGCGCGGGCGGCACCACGCCCTGGGGCACCACCCTGCACGGCGAGGAGAACTTCAACCAGTACTTCGCCCACGGCAGCAGCGCGACCGACAAGCGGTACGGCATCGGCACCGGAACCACCGAGCGCAAGTGGGAGAGGTTCGACAAGCGCTTCGACCTCGCCCAGGAGCCGAACGAGGCGCACCGCTTCGGCTACGTCGTCGAGCTCGACCCGTACGACCCCGACTCCACCCCGCGCAAGCACACCGCGCTGGGCCGGTTCAAGCACGAGGGGGCGACCGTGCGGCTGACGCACGACGGGCGTCCGGTCGTCTACTCCGGCGACGACGAGCGGTTCGACTACTTCTACAAGTTCGTCGGCAGCAAGCGGATGCGGCACGGGAACAGCCGCTGGGCGCGGGAGCACAACCTCTCGCTGCTCGACGAGGGCACGCTGTACGTCGCCAAGCTGACCGGTGACTCGCCCGCCCACGAGATCGACGGCACGGGCAGGCTGCCCGAGGACGGCGAGTTCGACGGCAGCGGACGCTGGATCCCGCTGGCCACCGCCACCGCCGACGGCGCCGTCTCGCACGTCGAGGGCATGACCGCCGAGGAGGTCTTCGTCTTCACGCGCCTCGCCGGCGACAAGGTGGGCGCCACCAAGATGGACCGGCCCGAGGACATCGAGCCCAACCCGGTCACCGGCAAGGTGTACGTCGCCCTCACCAACAACTCCCGGCGCGGGGTCGACGCCAATCCCAAGGCCGACGAGGCCAACCCGCGCAACGCCAACAAGCACGGCCACGTCCTGGAGCTGACCGAGCGCTGGAACCGGCCGGACAGCACCACCTTCGCCTGGTCGCTGTTCCTGGTCGCGGGTGACCCGGAGGACCCGGCGACGTACTTCGCCGGGTTCCCGAAGGACTCCGTCAGTCCGATCTCCTGCCCGGACAACGTCGCCTTCGACGACCACGGCAACCTGTGGATCTCCACCGACGGCAGCGCCCTCGGCTCCCACGACGGCCTCTTCGGCGTCGCCACGCGCGGCGACCGGCGCGGTGAGCTGAAGCAGTTCCTCACCGTGCCGAACGGCGCGGAGACCTGCGGCCCGGTCATCCAGGACCGGCGGGTCCTGGTCGCCGTGCAGCACCCGGGCGAGGTCGACGGGGCGACCGTCGACAGCCCGGCGAGCACCTGGCCCGACGGGCCCGGCAGCTACGTCCGGCCCGCCGTGGTCGCGGTGTGGCGCGCGGACGGGCGGGACATCGGCGTCTGACGCCGGTCCGACACGGTCCGGTGCCGGGAGCGGCCGGTGGGCTCCGTCAGGGGCCGGGCACCAGCTCCTCCAGCCACTCCCGGTACGCCGGTGCCTGGCGCGCCACCTCCCGATAGGCGTCGGCCAGGTCGGGATAGACGCCCTCCAGCTCCGTGTCCGTGCGGGCCGCCAGCAGCAGCCGTACGCCGAGCGGATCGCCGTACAGCCGGCGGACCGCCGTCTCTGGGCGGGAGGGCGAGGTCGGCTGGCACACGGTGACGACCTCGCCGGTGGCGACCAGGGACGCGGCGGTGTGGTAGTCGCCGTGCAGCACGCGCGGGCTGATCCCCGCGGCGCGCAGCATCCGGCGTACGGCGTCCCACTCGCCGTCGACCGTCGGGTCGATCATCCAGCGGTCGCCGGCCAGGTCGGACAGGCGGACGACCGGGTGCGCGGCGGCCGGATGGTCGGCCGGCAGGGAGACGAACTGCGGCTCGCGCTCGATGAGCACCCGGGTGCGCAGGCCCTCCGGGATGCGCAGCGGGCAGCCCTCCACCTCGTGCACGAACGCGACGTCGAGCTGTCCGTCGGCGACCATGCGCAGCAGGGCGTTGGGGGAGACGTCCATGTGGAGGGTGGGTTCCTGCCAGTGCCGGCGCAGTCGTCGCAGCCAGCCGGCCAGCGCCCGGCTCGCGGTGGAGCCGATGCGCAGCTGGCGGCCGCCGACGGCGGCGGCGCGGGCCTCGGTGACCAGGGAGCGCAGCTCGGTGACGAGCGGGCGGGCGCGGCTGAGCACCAGCCGGCCCAGTGGGGTGGGACGGCATCCGGTGCGCGCGCGCACGAACAGGGCACCGCCCAGCTCCTGTTCGATGCGCCGCAACTGCGTGCTCAACGAGGGCTGGGCCACGCCGAGTTGGCGTGCGGCGCGGTGGAGACTGCCGGTGTCGGCAATCGCGCACAGCGCCCTGAGGTGCCTGACCTCGAGCTCCATGCCCTGGGAGGGTAAGCCGGAAGTTCAGGTTTCACCAGACATACAAATCCCGACCGTTCAGGCGGAGTCGGGCGGGCGCGACGGCATGGCCGGAGTCCGGCGATAGCGCGGACCTATCACCGGTTGCCATCATCACAGCCGCCGTGAGGGCGCGGACACTCACCGATGACATGTGACTCACCCCCACCACAAGGAGTCATCGATGCGCATGCGCATGCCCATGTCCGTTCTCACCGCCGCGGGTCTGAGCCTCACGGCCCTCGGCCTCGGCACCGCCCCGGCCACGGCGGCCCCCGCCCCGCTCGACACCGGGTCGCTCGCCTCGATCGCGGCGTACGACGGTTCCTCGGAGGAAGCGGCGGCGAACCGCGCGTTCTTCGAGGCCGTGCTGAAGTCGGCGGCCGAGAAGCGGGCGGCGAACCCGTCGAGCGCGGCGGCCGTCACCGTCGTCTACAACGCCTCCCGGGCGCCTTCGTTCGCCACGCAGATAGCCCGCAGCACGCAGATCTGGAACAGCTCGGTCTCGAACGTGAGACTCCAGGCCGGCACGTCGGGCGCGGACTTCTCGTACTACGAGGGCAACGACTCGCGCGGCTCGTACGCGTCCACCGACGGTCACGGCCGGGGGTACATCTTCCTCGACTACCGGCAGAACCAGATCTACAACTCCACGCGTGTGACCGCGCACGAGACCGGGCACGTGCTCGGTCTGCCGGACCACTACTCGGGGCCGTGCAGCGAGCTGATGTCCGGGGGCGGGCCCGGTCCGTCCTGCACCAACGCGTCCCCCAACTCGGCGGAGCGGTCGCGGGTGAACCAGCTGTGGGCGAACGGGTTCGCGGCGGCGCTGGACAAGGCGGAGAAGGCGTTGCAGAAGTCCGCGCGGTAGGGGGTGACCGGTAAACCTCCGGTGCCGGGCCGGCCCGGGGTGCGTTGCGCAGCCCGGTGCCGCCCCGGCAGCACGACTGCCCGCAGGTGCGGGGCGCTGCCCGCGGCTACGTGGCGTGCAGGGTCAGGTCCACCACCACGGCTCGGTGGTCGGTGTCGGGGAGGGGGAGGAAGCGGGCCTTCCGTGCCGCGAACTCCTCCGAGACCAGGACGTGGTCGATCTGGACGCCGAACGCGGGGGCGGTCCGCGACGGCCAGGTCGGTGTGCGGTCCGAGCCGTCGAGCCGGGCCGCGTCACGCAGACCGGTGTCGAGGATCCGGCGGAACGCCGCGTGGTCCTGCGAGGCGTTGAAGTCACCGGCGAGCACCGTCGGGATGTCCGGCTCGGCGGCCGCCGCGTCCCGCAGCCGGCCGAGCTCCCGCTGCCACAGGGGTACCTGGTCGGGCAGCGGCGGCATCGGGTGGGCGAGCTGGAGCCGTACGGCGTGGCCGTCGACGTCGGCCACGGCCCCGGGCATGCCCATGGTGCCGGGGACGCCGCCGGTGGGCTCGAGCGGGAAGCGGCTGAGGATGACGGAGCCCTCGGAACCGCCGCCCGCCACGGCCTGCCGGTGCGGATAGGCGTCCGCGAGCGCCCGCTTCAGGGACGCGTCGCAGGTGTACTCGCACTCCTGGACGAACACGACGTCCGGTTTCTCCCGGCGCACCTCCTCGATCAGCGCGCCGGTGGCCTGCCCGAACTCCACGTTGGAGGTCAGCACCCGCAGCTCGGCGACGGGCGGCCCCGACGGGTCGCCCGTCTTCCCGTACGGCTCGATGAACCACGCCAGCAGGCCGAGGAGGAGCACACCCCACACGGCGCCGGTCCACCAGCGGGCGAGCAGGGTGAACAGCAGGCCGGCGCCGGTGGGGACGAGCAGCCAGGGCAGGAAGGCGAGCAACTGGGGCACGGGCGTGATGCCGTCGGTGTCCGCGGTGCGGCAGCCGACGACCACGCTCACCCCGGCGAACAGCAGTGCCGCGCACCAGGCGCCGAACCGCCGCCCTCCCCCGGCGCGCCGTCCCGTTCCGTCCCCGGTGACCGTCGGGTCGGCAGTCGCAATGTCCAACGTTCCGGCCTTCCACTCGCGGGCGCGATGCCCGAATCCTCCCTCAAGGACGGGGGAGCGTGGCGGGCGGTTGCCGGGACGGGCCGTCCGGGGCGGCGGTCGCAGGGGGCGGGGGAGGCTCGCGGCGGGCGCCGTAGCGGCCCGTCAGCCAGGAGGCCAGGGCCACTGCCAGGCCCACCGCCAGGAGCAGCCAGGAGGCGGTGCGCAGGGTGGCGGTGAGGGCGTCGTAGAGCGCGCCCGCCGCCGGGCGGTGGACGGGGTCGGGCAGGTCGGCCAGGGTGAGGCGGCGGCCCACGGCGACCGCCAGCGCGAGCAGGGCGCCGCCGAGCGCCGTGCCCAGACCGGTGGCGGTGAGCGCGCGGCGCCGGCAGGCGGCGACGGCGATTCCGGCGACGGCGAGGGCGACGGTCGCGACCGGCAGCCAGAAGGCGGCGGTGTGCAGCACCTGGTACCCCTTCCGGAGTCCGGCCACCTCTCCGGCCGGCACCACCGCGACCTCGGTGTGCTCGACCGGGATGCGGTGGGCGTAGGGCATGTGGTCGGCGGCGAGGTGCTCTCTCACCTGCGCGGTGACCGGCGCGAGGTCCACGGTGACGGGACCCCGGGGCGCGGCGTCGTCGCGCAGGGCGTGCAGGACCGCGTCGTGGACGGCCCGGTTTCCCGCCTCCCATGCCGTGCGGAACGCGGGTGTGCGGGTGAAGGAGTGGACCGCGTCCCGGATGAAGGGGGCGAGGGCGGAGTTCTGTGCGCCCTGTGCCTCCGGGGCCAGTTTCCTCAGGACCTCGTCCTCCACGGTGTCGGCCACGGCGGTGCGTACGGCGGGGTCGGCGGCCAGTGGGGCCACGGTGTCGACGTAGCGGGTGGTGTCCGCGAGGGCGAGGGTCGCCCAGGTGGTGAGGGCGGTGCAGGGGGTGAGGAGGCAGGCGAGGGCGAGGAGGACGGCGGACAGGGGGGCGCGGAGGGGCACGCTTCCAGGCAACGGGGTGCCGGTGGCGTGCGCCAGTGCTGCGCGGGCGTACGGGTGAGCCCGCAGCTGTGACGCCCGGCTAGGTGATGCGGTGGCCCTCCGCGTCCTCGTGGGTGTAGAAGCGGTAGAACATCGTGGCGAAGACGCCCGCCGCGACCGCCAGGGACAGCGCCGTGGAGCGCAGCACGCTGCCGCCGGACTGGCTGAACAGGAAGCCGACCGCGATGCCGCTGAAGGCCGCCCAGGCCACCGCGTGCAGTTCCCGGCGGAGTTTCGGGGCCAGGGTGAGGAGCGCCATGAGGACCAGGGCGAACGCGAGCGCGGTGAGGAAGCCGAACAGGAGGTTCCACCCGGTGATGGGCCCGCCGTGACGTCGGTTGGCCGCCGCCCAGTAGCCGTACACCAGCCCGAGGAGGACGGGCATCGCGACCAGCGCCGCCCTGTGCGCCCGTCCGCTGAAGACGTCCGTCGTGCTGCCCCGCTCGATCGCTCCCCGGGTCCGGGGTGCCGCATGCGCCATGAGAGCACTCCTCTCTCCTCGCCCCCGCCTACCAGGGCACACCCACCGCGCCCCCCTGGCAAGTCGGCTGCGCGGACCCGTACGTCCGGGGACCGGATGCGGGCCGTGCGGCCCCGTGTTTCGCTGGGGCCGTGAGTCCGGGCAGCGGGGGGCACGGCCTGCACGACCGGTACCCGCGGGCCGGCCGTGAAGACGTCGTGCACCGGCACGAGATGCTGCGGGCACGGGGCCGCAGCGTCGCCTGGGTGCCGCCGCTGCTGCTGCTCACCGCCATCGCCGTGGCCGACTACAACACCACGGGCGAGTTCCGAATCATCTCCTGGATCGTGCTGGTGCCGGGCATCGCCGCCGCGATCTGCGGGGTGTGGGGGACGGCCCTGTTCGCCGTGCTGGCGATGGGTGTCTACACCCTCGTGGACAGCGCCTGGCCGCACCAGTTCCAGGCGGGACTGCCGGACTTCATCCTCGTCGCCCTCGGTGGCGTCCTCGCCACCCTGGCCTGCGTGGTGCGGGTACGCGGTGAGACGCGCGCGTTGCACATGCGGGACGTCACCGACACCGTCCGCCGTACCGTGCTGCGCCCCCTCCCCACCGGCTGGGGCGGCCTGGACCACGCCGGGATCTACCTCACCGCGGACGCCCAGGCACGCGTCGGCGGCGACTTCTACGACATCCAGCCGGGCCCGCACGGCACCCGCGTCCTCGTCGGCGACGTGCAGGGCAAGGGGCTGGGGGCGGTGGAGACGGCGGCGGTGCTGCTCGGCACGTTCCGGGAGGCCGGCTACCACGAGCGGGAGCTGACGACCGTGGCCGACCGGCTGGAGAGCCGGATGCGGCGCCACCGCGAGTACACCACCGCCCTCGGCCGGGCCGACGGCGACCGGTTCGCCACCGCCGTACTGCTCGGCTTCCCCGCGGACCGGACCGACGTCGTGGACACCGTCGTCTTCGGGCACGAACCGCCGCTGGCCGTCGGCCCCGACGGCGTACGGATCCTGCCGGTCGCCGGGGGGCTGCCGCTCGGCTACCGCGACCTCGCCCCCGGGCCGCCCGGAATGCGCCGGGTGCCGCTGACGGCGGACGAGACGCTGCTGGTGGTCACCGACGGGGTGACCGAGGCCCGGGACGGCGACGGGCGCTTCTACCGGCTGGCCGACCAGGTGCGGCGGGCCGTGGCGACGGACCCGCGGCTCGTCGCACCGGCACGGCTCGTCGCCTTCGTGCGGGACGGCACGCTGCGGCACTGCGAGGGTCACCTGACCGACGACACCACCGCGTTCGCGGTGCGGCGGACCCGCGCGACGGGGGGCGAAGGCCCCGAAGGGGGACGTTCACCGTACTGACCGCACCCTTTGCAGCCGCAGCGGTTACCGTGCTGTGCCGTGGGTGATCGACAGGGGGAGGGGACCATGCCCGGAACCGTGCTGCTGCTGGCGGCCTCGCCGGTGGGCCGCGGGCGGCTGGTGGACGCGGCGTCCGTGCTCCCGGTCCTCGCCGCGGTACCGCCCTCCGTGCTGTCCGGCACGGACACCGCCAACGTCGTCGAACTGGCCGACCCGCTGGAGCCGCAGGCCGTGCTGACCCGGCTGCGCGCGGCGGCCGCCGCCCCGGGACCGCTGACCGTGTACGTCACCGGCCAGCTCCAGCTCGACCGCCGTCAGCGGCTGCCGCACCTGGCGCTGGCCCGGACGACCGCGTCCACCGTGCGGTACACGGCACTGCCCTGGCACTGGTTCCGGGAGGAGCTGCGGCTGCGCCCGGCGGGTGCGACGACCCTGATCCTCGACCTGCACGCCGACCCGGACACCTGGCAGTCGCTGACCGCGCCGCATCCTTCGGGCGTCCCCGCTGGACTGCGGGCGGGACAACACCGTTTACGGTCGCATCGCTCCGCCGCCGTCCCGCCGGACGGTCGCGGCACCCGCGTACATGAAGGCGGTCGCGACGATACTGCGCAGCGGACGGCGCCCTCCGGACGAGGAGCTGCACCAGCGGGCGCTGGCCCGGCTCGCGCCGGAGGACGGGGGCGCCGGCCTGGTGCTGGCCCAGCGCGGGCCGGTCCCGGGCGACCCGCACGCGGCCGTCACCGCCGCCGTCCGCGCCGGCCGGCACGCGGACGCCGACGCGCTCGCCGCGCGGCTGGAGCAGGCGGCCGGTCTGGCGCACGGGCCGGTCTCCGAGGAGGCGATGCACTGGACCGAGGTACGGGCGGATCTGGCGATGCTCGCCGGGGACGCGGCGCGCAGCTGCCGTGCCTGGCTGTCGGTCGCCACGGCCCGGCTGGCCGCCGGTCAGCCGGCGGACGCGCCCGCCGTCGAGGCGGCCGTGGACCGGGCGCACCACCAGTGGGGCCGGATCGGCGACCCGGTTAGGGCACGCGAACTCGGCCCTGTGCTCGCGGAGTTGCGCGGCAGGGTGCCCGGCCGGCGGGAGGGCGCCCTGGACCATGTGCGCCGGCAGCTGCGCCAGCTGCAGACACAGGCTTGAGCGGCGTGGGGCTGTGTTCCTGGTGGTGCGCGGTCCTGATCGCCGTGGTGTTGTCGGGGAGGCCGACGAGGAGAACGGGACGTCTCACGCTTCGGCGGGGGCCGGCCCGTGGCGGACGGCCGTCACCGTACCGCCGCTTCCACCGGTGCCGTGGTCCGCGGCTCCGGGACGGGGTCGGCGGCTTTGGCCGGGCCCGCGTTCGCTGCCAGGACCAGCGCCGCGACCGCGGCGACGGCCGCGGCGAAGCCTCGGGCGTAGCGCTCGGTGGTGCGTGTGGGTTCCAGCACGGCGACCTCGCAACAGCGATGGGTTAAGCACGTTTAATCCGCGGTTTAACCTAGGGGCTGTCGGACGCGAACGGCAAGGGCCGCTGGGGGAGTTGGCATGGGGGATCGGGACGAGCCCGGGACCATCGGACGCCGGGTTCAGCAGTTGCGCGTGGAGCGAGGGCTGACCCAGAAACAGCTGGCCGAGCCGGTGTACACGCCCGCGTACATCTCGACTCTGGAGGCCGGACGGGTGCGCCCCTCCGACGACGCGCTGCGGCATCTCGCCGACCGTCTCGGAGTCGAGTTCGACGAACTGGCGACCGGACGCCCCGCCCGGCTCGTGACCGAGATGCGGCTGCGGCTCACCGAGGCGCAGCGCACGCTCGCCGCCGGTACGGCGGAGGAGGCCGTGCAGCAGTACGCGGGGCTGCTCGCCGAGGCGGAGACGCACGGCCTGGCCGAGGAAGAGGCCGCCGCGCTGCTCGGGCTCGGGGAGTGCGCGCTGGAGACCGGTGAGCTGGCCGAGGGCCGCCTGTACTTCGAGCGGGCCGAGGCCCGGCTCGCCGACGCGCCGCTGACCGCACGGGTGCCGGCGCTGCGCGGGCGGGCCGTCGCCCACTACCTCGCGGGGGAACTGCGGTACGCCGTCTACCTGCTGGAGTCCACGCTCGACGAGCTCAACCGGGGCGGGCTGCACGACCCGGACGCGCTGCTGCTGCTCTACGCCAGTGTGATCGGTCCCTACATGGACATGGGGGCCCACGCGCGGGCCGCGCAGGCGGCGGAGTTCGCGCTGGCGCTGGCGCCGCAGTCCGGTGATCCGGCGCTGGTGGCGCGCATGCACCGGTCGGTGGCCCGCACGCTGCTCGCCGAGGGCCGCCTGGTGGAGGCGGACGCCTCGCTGGCCAAGGCCGCGGAACTGTACCGGGGGCTGCAACTCCGTACCGAGCTGGCCAACTGCCACTGGATGCGCGGGTACGTGTACGCGCAGAACGGCGAACTTCAGCGCGCCGAGCAGGAGATGCGCGAGGCGCTGCACATGCTGTCCACCACGCGCGCGGCCCTCTACAGCAGTCAGCTGACGGTCGAGCTGGCGGACGTACTGCACCGGCGCGGAAGCTCGCGGGAGGCCGCGGAGCTGCTGCGGGACGTGCTCGGCGGGCTGTCGCCCGAGCGGGGCGCGGTGCACGCGGCGGCGGCGCACCGGTTGCTCGGGATCATCGCCGAGGACGCGCGGCGGGTGGAGGAGGCGGAGGAGCACTATGTGCGGGCGCTGAGCCTGCTGGAACGGGCGGGCGCGGCGGGGGATCTGGCCGACCTGTGCCGGCTGCTCGGGGATCTGCTGCGGCGGTCCGGGCGGATCGAGGCGGCGCTGGACGCGTATCGGACCGGGCTGGGGCACCGTACGGCGCCGGGGACGACGACGCTGGGGCCGGCGCCGGCACAGCCGCCGGTGTAGCCGGGCTGCGCTCGGGCGGGAAACCCCCACCGCCCACCCTCCCCCACTCCCGGCTTCGCTCGAGCGGGGACCCCCATCGCCCCGGGGGCACCTCCCAGGCCCTCGAGGCACTGGGGGAGGCACGGCTGCCCTCAGCCGCGCGGGGTGTTTCGGGGGGTGGGTGGAGGGTAGTCGGCAGGCGTTTCGGCTGGTGACGGGAGGCGGTGGGTGTGCGGCCCAGGGACCGTCCCGGGGACGGGGGCGGGGAGTACGAGCGGGTCGCCGAGACGATCGCCGAGGAGCTGCGCGGGGCCGGCCCCGCCGCCGTGCCCGGGCGGCTCTGCGCGGTGGCCGTGACGCTGCTGCCGGTGGACGGGGCGAGCGTGTCACTGCGCGGTGACGTCATGCCCGTGTACCTCGCCGCCTCCGGCCCCCGCGCCGCACGCCTGGCCCAGCTCCAGGCCACGTTGGGTGACGGACCGTGCGGACATGTCCTGGTGACCGGCACCCCCATGCTGGTCCGCGATCTGACCGCCGACGACTGCGCCCACCGCTGGCCCGTCTTCGTCCAGCAGGCCCTCGGCGTCGGCGTACGGGCCGTGTACGCCCTGCCCCTCGGCAGCGCCGGTGTCTGCGTCGGCACCCTCGACCTCTACCGCGACACCCCCGGCGCGCTCACCGGCCACCAGCTCCGCACGGCCCGGCTGGTCGCCGGCATCATGACGGGGGCGCTCATGGACCTGCCGCACGACCCCCGGGACGGCGGCGAACCCTGGCTGAGCGGACTGGCCGCCGATCACGACCGGGTGCATCAGGCCGTCGGCATGATCATGGCCCAGCTCGGCGTCGGCGCGGACGAGGCGCTCGCCCGGCTGCGCGGTGACGCCTTCGCCCGGGGCGCGACCGTCCTCGAGGTCGCCCTCGACGTCGTCGCCCACCGTCGGCGCTTCGACGCCTCCTGAGCGCGACGCGTCCGTAGGATGGGCGACCATGGACATAGCCGCCCTCTTCCTCACCTGCGTCGTGATCCTCGGCATCATGACGGTGCAGAACCACCTCTCCCGGGCCGACCGCCGCGCCGCCCGCATCGAGCGCAAACTCGACCTGGTCCTGGACCACTTGGGACTCCACGACGAGGTCCCGGGACTGGATGAGGTCCGCACCCTGGTACGCCAGGGCAAGCAGGTCCAGGCGATCAAGCTGTACCGCGAGAACACGGGCGCGGACCTGGTCGAGGCCAAGCAGGCGGTGGACCGCCTGAGCTGACGCCCGGGCCCACCGGGCCCGGCCCGCCCCTCACCGCCCGGTGCACTCAGTTCGACGACGCGCAGTCGATCCAGATCTCGTCGATCTTGTCCCGCTGGTGCGTCCTGACGTGAACGATCTTCTTGCCGTGCCCCGTGCAGGACTTGGCACAGTCCAGGAATGCAGCGAGGTCATCCAGGGTCAGGTCGCGGTTGTTGTCCCGTTTCAGCGAGTGATGATGCTGTGGCATTCACCCAGCATGCAGGCGTCCCCGATCCGTGTCACCAGTGCCTCGGGCGGCGGAGTTGCGCACCGGGCCCCGAGCCCGCCCCGGGCATCGGCGTTCAGACCCGCACCCGGCCCTGTCGTGCGACCTCCTTGAGGCGGTCCGCGCCCAGTTGGGACATGGCCTGCGTGACCTCGGGGAGGACCGCGCCGAAGCCGCCGTTCGTGAGGGTGATCGCTTCGTCGCCGACGCGGATCGCCGCGACGTCGACGGTGAGATACGTCGGTGCCCCGCCCAAGGCCTCTCCCGTCATCCGTACGCGCAGTGCCGCTCGCGCGTCGCCCGCCTCCGGCAGGGGCAGTTCGGACACCTCGACGAGCTGGGCGCCGGCCCGGGGGGCCGTCGCCTCGAAGCGTTCGCACCTCTCCGGCAGGGTGCCCAGCCAGGTCAGGGCGCGGTCGACGTCGGCCCGGGGATGGGCGGCGATCTGATAGCGCAGCTGGGTGTCGTTGTAGGTGTCGTCGAGGGTGACGGTGGCACGCGGGCCGGCCGGGCTGCCGAACAGTTCCTCCGTGTAGAGCGCGTCGAGGAGCCGTCGGCACTCGGGGTGCTCCGTGGTCGACTTGAGCACGCCGTCCCGCCAGGTCGCCGCGCCCCGGCTCGTCATCCACGGCTCCCCCAGGTCCGCCTCCGTGAGCAGCGCCTCCCGCAGCTGCGCCTCGCTCAGCGCGGGCGGGGACGGCGCGTTCCGCCCGCCGGCGGAGGCGGCCGGGGACGCGGTCACGGACGGGGACGGCTCCGGGGGCTGGGAGACGCCCGCGGGCAGTGCGCGCGGCACGTTCCGGTCGGTGGCCATGCACGCGGCCGAGGCCAGCAGGACCGTCACCGACAGCGCGGAGACGAGGACGGCGCGGGCGGCGGCCGGGGCATGGGTCATCGGGGTGCCTCCTGGGGGAACCGGGCCGTCCACGAGCGGACGTGACGTGCTCTTACGGCACCACCGGGCCGCCCCCGCCACCAGCGCGACGAGCCGTCCGGGTGAGCCCGCCCGCACGGAAACCCGCTCGCGGGTGCCCCTTGGCCCCTGCTACGGTCCGGCGCATGCAGCGCGCCCACGCATCCCGCACGACGACGCCGGAGAGAGTCCCGGCGCGCTGACAGCTGACCACTGACGAAGCCCCGGGGCGAGTGCCCCGGGGCTTCCTCGCGCGTGGTGCTCGCCTCACGACCACGAGGAGCCCACCGTGCACGACCACCGACGCCTCGGCCGTGAGCTCGGCCTGTTCGACACCGACCCGCTGATGGGCGCGGGCCTGCCGTACTGGCTGCCCGACGGCGCCGTCGTCCGGCACGTCCTGGAGGAGTACGTCCGCGAGGCGGAGCGCGCGGCCGGGTATCGGCACGTGTACTCGCCCGTGCTCGGCAAACGCGAGCTGTACGAGCTCTCCGGCCACTGGGACCACTACAGCGACGACATGTTCCCGCCCATGGAGCTGGGGGCGGAACAGGTCGTCCTGCGGCCCAGTCTCTGCCCGCACCACGCCCTCATCTACCGCTCCCGGTCCCGCAGCCACCGGGAACTGCCGCTGCGGATGGCCGAGCTGGGCGGCATGTACCGCTCCGAGCCGTCCGGGGTGCTGGGCGGGCTGACCCGGGTACGGGCCATCCAGCTCAACGACGCGCACATCTTCTGCACCCCGGACCAGGCGGTCGAGGAGGCCCGGGCCGCCCTCGCGCTCATCTCCCGCGCCTACGCCGACCTGGGCATCCGCGCGGCCCGGCACCGCCTGTCGCTGCCGGGCGGCGGCGGCAAGTACGTCGCCGACCCGGCCCTGTGGGAACGGGCCACCACCCTCCTGCGCGCGGTGCTGGACTCCTCCGGCATCGCGTACGAGGCCGTCGAGGGGGAGGCGGCCTTCTACGGCCCGAAGATCGACGTGCAGATCACCGACGCCGCCGGACGCGAGTCCACCCTGTCCACCGTGCAGATCGACTTCCATCAGCCCGAGCGCTTCGGTCTGCGTTACATCGGTCCCGACGGCGCCCGGCACCGCCCGGTCATGGTGCACCGCAGCATCATCGGCAGTGTGGAGCGGGCGGTCGCCCACCTCCTGGACGTGCACGGCGGTGCCTTCCCGGTGTGGCTGGCACCGGTGCAGCTGGCCGTGCTGCCGGTGGGCGCGGCGCAGGAGGAGCGGGCGTACGAGGTCGTACGGCGGGCCGGTGAGCTGGGGCTGCGGGCCGAGGTGACCGGGCCCGGGGAGGGCAGCCTGGGCGCCCGGATCCGCCGGGCCCGGCTGGTGCCGTACCAGGCGGTGCTCGGGGAACGGGAGGCCGAGGACGGGCTGGCCGCCGTACGGCTGCGGGACGGGCGGCGGCCCGGGGCCCTGCCGGCGGAGGAGCTGCTGCGGCGGATCGCGGAGCGCTCGGACCGGCGCGGGCCCGGCCTCTGGGACCCCGCGTAGGGTCGACGGGCACGCGAGCCCTCGGTAAGGAGTCCCCGCCGTGACGAACGGTCAGCCCACCCCGGTGATCATCGACTGCGACACGGGGGTCGACGACGCCCTGGCCCTGCTGTTCGCCGTGCGCCACCCGGGGATCGACCTGCGCGCCGTGACCTGCGTCGCCGGGAACACCGACGTGGACGGCGTCGTGCGCAACACGCTGACCGTGCTGGAGCGGGCGGGCGCGCCGGACGTCCCGGTCGCGCGGGGCGCCGAGCGCCCGCTGATCGAGGCACCGCGCTCCGCCCGCCACGTCCACGGCCACGACGGCATGGGCGACCTCGCACTGCCCGCCCCGCGCCGCTCCCCCGCCGACGTGGACGCCGTGACCCTGCTGCGCCGCGAGATCCTCGCCTCCCCGCGCCCGGTCACTCTCGTGCCCACCGCCCCACTCACCAACATCGCGCTGCTGCTGCGGACCCACCCCGAGGTCACCCGCAACATCGAGCGGATCGTGTTCATGGGCGGCGCGGCGGGCGCCGGGAACGCCACGCCGGTCGCCGAGTTCAACGTGTGGCACGACCCGGAGGCCGCCGCGGTCCTGCTCACCGCGGGCGTGCCGATCACGATGTACGGCCTGGACGTGTTCACCCGGGTCGTGGTCCCGGGTGCGGAGGTGCGGCGGCTGCGCGCGAGCACCGAACCGGGCACCCGGCTGGCCGGCGACCTGCTCGCCCACCGCCCCGCCCACCCGGGCAGCCGCTCGGACGACCCGGCCGAGGACGCCGGCGGGCTCGGCGACGCGGGCGCGCTGTGCGCGGTCGCCGACCCGCAGGGCCTGACGACGCACCGCCTTCCCGTGGAGGTCTCCCTGGCCCCCGGCCCGACCCGTGGCCAGACCGTGGTCGACCGCCGCCCCCGGGTGGGCGAGTCCGAACTCCACGAGGGCGTCCGTGAGCAGCCGCTCGTGGATGTCGGCCTGGACGTGGACGTGGAGCGCTATGTGCGTCTGTACCTGACGACGGTGGAGCGTCCCGCGGTGTAGCCGTGCGCCGTGGGCGCCCGGCGCACGGTCGCGGAACCGGGCCTGCGGTGTGCTCCGCGACACCCCGGGATCGCTCCCTGCCGCCGGTGTGTTCACTTTTACGGTGGTGTGGACAGTTTCTCTGCCGGTACCCGCACGCACCCAGAGGAGACCGCGTGACCGACCGCATCCCCACGTCCGACCCCCGGCCCCCGCACCCCGTGCCCGACGCCACGCCCGACCTCTCCTCCCGGAACCCCGACTGGTGGCGACAGGCCGTCGTCTATCAGGTCTACCCCCGCAGCTTCGCCGACGCCGACGGTGACGGCCTCGGTGACCTGCGCGGCATCACCCGGCGCCTCACCCACCTCGCCGCCCTGGGCGTCGACGCCCTGTGGCTGAGCCCGTTCTACCCCTCCGAGCTCGCCGACGGCGGCTACGACGTCGCCGACCCGCGGGACGTCGACCCGCGCCTGGGCACCCTCGACGACTTCGACGCCATGGTGCGTGAGGCCCACCGGCTCGGGCTGAAGGTGATCGTCGACATCGTCCCCAACCACACCTCCCACCAGCACGTCTGGTTCCAGGAGGCGCTGCGCGCGGGCCCGGGTTCGCCCGCCCGCGACCGCTACGTCTTCCGGGACGGCCGGGGGGAGCGGGGCGAGCTGCCGCCCACCGACTGGCAGTCCGTGTTCGGCGGCAGCGCCTGGCAGCGGGTGCCGGACGGGCAGTGGTACCTGCACCTGTTCGCCGCCGAGCAGCCCGACCTCAACTGGGAGCACCCGGACGTCCGCGACGACTACCGCACCACCCTGCGGTTCTGGTCCGACCGGGGGGTGGACGGTTTCCGGATCGATGTGGCGCACGCCCTCGCGAAGGATCTGAGCGAGCCGCTGCGCGACCTCGGCTCGCCCGAGCGGAGCCGCGAGGACGCCCTCGGCGAGTTCCCGCCCGGCACGCACCCGTTCTACGACCGGGACGAGGTGCACGAGATCTACCGCGACTGGCGCAAGATCCTCGACGCCTACTCCCCACCCCGGACGGCCGTCGCCGAGGCCTGGGTCCCCGGTTCCCGGCGCGCCCTGTACGCCCGTCCGGACGAGCTCGGGCAGGCCTTCAACTTCGAGTATCTGCAGGCGGCGTGGGACGCGGACGAACTCCGCCAGGTGATCACGGACTCGCTGGAGACCGCGCACGCGGCGGGTGCCTCGGCGACCTGGGTGCTGTCCAACCACGACGTGATCCGCCACGCCTCCCGGCTGATGCTCCCGCCGGGCACCGACGACAACGCCTGGCTGCTGGCCGGCGGCCACGCGCCCGCCGTCGACCCGGACGCCGGACTGCGCCGGGCCCGCGCGGCGACCCTGCTGATGCTGGCGCTGCCCGGCTCGGCGTACGTCTACCAGGGCGAGGAACTCGGCCTGCCGGAGGTGGCCGACCTGCCCACCGAGGTGCTCCAGGACCCGATCTGGGAGCAGACGGGGCACGTCCGCAAGGGCCGCGACGGTTGCCGGGTGCCGCTGCCGTGGACCACGACCGGGCCGTCGTACGGCTTCGGGCCGGGCGGTGCCTGGCTGCCGCAGCCGCCCTGGTTCGCCGAGTACGCCGTCGATGCGCAGGACGAGGTGGAGGGCTCGACCCTGGAGCTGTACCGCAC
Source organism: Streptomyces malachitofuscus (assembly GCF_055571035.1). NCBI lineage: Bacteria > Bacillati > Actinomycetota > Actinomycetes > Kitasatosporales > Streptomycetaceae > Streptomyces > Streptomyces malachitofuscus. The sequence continues at coordinate 101,647 of NZ_JBVIGA010000023.1, forward strand.
GGCCCTGAGACTGCGCCGCAAGCTGCTGGACGGCGAGACGCTGACCTGGGCGGAGGAGACTCCGGCGGGTGTCCTGCAGTTCGACCGCGGAGACGGCTGGCGCTGCGTGGCCAACCTGTCCCCCGACCCCATCGACCTTCCCGCCGGCGAGGTCCTGCTGACCAGCGCCCCCTTGCAGGACGGCCGCCTCGGCCCCGACACGGCAGCCTGGCTCGCCCGCTGACCCACCCGGCACCGGTCCGGTCGCCGCCCGGCGGCCGGCCCCGACGCGGCGAGGGGGTGCGGGAGGGTCGGCCGGTCGGGGTGACTGGGGGCTGGGCCCGGGGTCTGCGGGGGTGGGCGGTCGGTCGGTGTTGGCGTCGGTCGGTGTTGGCGTCGGCCGGTGTGGGTGCGGCCGTGCCCCGGGCCCGTCCGGGTTCCCGGCGGCACCGGCCGACGAGGTTCCAGCGGGTGCCCCGGGACCGGTGGTGCCACCCGTACGGCCGTCCAGTGCGGGCGGCCTGCGCGGACGCACCGCAAGATCGGTTCCAGGTGTGTCCGTGACGGCCGTACAGGGAGCCCGCCGACGATGAACAGGTCCAGCAAGACAGCCGCCGCGCTGGCCGCGGCCGGGATCCTCGCGGGTGCGTGGCTGCCGGCCGGGACGTCCGCCGCGGCCGACGGTCCCCCTCCGGCACGGGCCCGGGTGCTGTGGGGCGACGTGACGATCCCGCCCGGCCGGGACGGCGTCGTCGAGGCCGCGGGCTTCACGGGGCCGGCCCTCGGTACCGGTTCCACGCTGACGCTCACCGCGCCGGCCGGGGCCCGGGTCACGGGCGCGCCCCTCGAGGCGCCCGGTTACCGGGGCGCGGTGGCCGCCGACGGCCGTACCGCCGCCTACACCGCCGCCGCGGTGGAGCGGCCGTGGCTGGGCGGGACCTTCCCGTTCGTGCTGGCGGTGCCCGCGGACGCGGTGCCGGGCACCCGGCTGAGCGGCTGTGCCCTGCGCCTCGCGGACGCGAAGGGCGTGGTCCGGGCGACCGGCGGCTGCCAGGTGACCGTGGGCCTGGCCCCGCCGACCCTGGCCCGCCCCGAGTCCGGTGTGCCGCTGGACGCACGACCGGCGATCGCCGGCACGGCACACCCGTGGGCGCAGGTCACCGTCACCGACCAGGACGGCGCCGAGGTGTGCACGGACACCGCCGGGGCCGACGGCCGCTGGACCTGCACCCCCGCCCGGGCGCTCCCCGAGGGCCCCAACCGGCTTCAGGCCGCCGCCACCCTGAACGGCGTGAGCGCGGTCGGCGAGCAGGTCCAGATCACCGTGGGGGAGCCCGCCGCCCCGGCGGCCGGGTGACGCACGGCCGACAGCGCGGCCGCTCCCGCGGCCGCGCACCTGCGTGAGCCCGTGCGTCAGACGTGCCCGGGGCCTCCGCTGCCGAAGGCGCCGCTGGATCCGGGCAGCCAGCGCTTGCGGCTCTGATCCTTGCCCGTCCTGGTGGCGGCGTGGTGGAGCTCGTAGGGCATGAGCCGGGAGCCCGTCCTCTCCACCAGCGGGACCTCGTCCGGCTCGCGCATCTCCCGCATCTCGTGGACCGCGCCGCCGTCCGGCAGATGCGGCTGGTCCTCGGGCCGCGGGCGGGGCTCCTCGCGGTCCATGTACCGCATTCCGACACGTACGGCCCAGACCAGTGCGCCGGCCACGATCAGCCCGCCGATGAAGGCCGCGAGGACGGCCCACCGGTGCTCATTTGCGGCCAGTTGTACATACGTTGCCGTGTCCATGTTTCCGAGTATGGCCGAAGAAATAGGATAAAGCGCCCGGAATGTCCGAGCGATCAGGGGTGGGGCGGGTGCGGTCGCCTCGTTCGGCCCGTTCCGGCGGGCGGCCCGGCCCGCCGCATGGCAGATTGCGGCCAGAGGGAAGGCCGGGACGGGCCGTCGCGTCCCCACGTGTGCAGCTCGGGGCCCGGCCCCGGCCTTCCCGCGCCGGTCGTCTGCCTACGCCGTCGTCCGGGAGGCCGTCCCCACCGCCTCCGGGGCGTCCGCGGACCGGACCTCCGTCCCGTCGCGCGGCGGGTCCCGGAACAGGCGCCCCGGCCACCAGAACCAGCGGCCGAGGTCCAGGGCGAGGGCCGGCACCAGGACCGTGCGCACGAGGAACGTGTCCAGCAGGACGCCGATGCCGACCAGCACGCCCATCTGCGCCATGGTGACCAGCGGCAGCCCGGCGAACACGGCGAAGGTGGCCGCCAGCACCACGCCCGCGGAGGTGATGACGCCTCCCGTGCTGGTCAGGCCCTCCAGGACGCCCCGCGTGCAGCCGAGGCGGGCGGTCTCCTCCCGGACCCGGTGCATGAGGAAGATGTTGTAGTCGATGCCGAGGGCCACCAGGAACACGAAGCCCATGAGCGGGATCGACCAGTCCACGCCCGCGTAGCCCAGCACATGCTCGAAGAGCAGGTTGGAGCCGCCGAGTGCCGCGAGGTACGACAGCACCACCGTGGCCAGCAGCAGCACCGGGGCGACCAGCGCCCGCAGCAGCCCGATCAGCACCGCCAGGACGACGAGCAGCACGACCGGGACGACCGTCGTCAGATCGCGGTCCGCGGCCCGCGCGGTGTCCAGGCTCTCCGCCGTCGTCCCGCCGACCAGGGCGTCCGCCCCGTCGACCGCGTGCACGGCGTCGCGCAGCACATCGATGGTGTCCTTGGCGGCATCGCTGTCCGGGGCGTCCTCCAGCACCACCGAGAGCGTGGTGAGGGAGCCGTCGGAGGTGCGGTCGCCGCCGGGCTCGACCCGGGCCACTCCGTCGGTTCCGGCCGCCGCCGACCTGACCTCGTCCGCCGCGGCGGTCCGGGTGACGATCTGCGCCGGGTCCGAGGCACCCGAGGGGTAGTGCTGCGAGATGCGCTCCTGCGCGACGACCGACTCGGGCTTGTCCTGGAACATCTCCGACTGGCTGAGCCCCAGGGAGATCCCGGCGCAGCTCAGCGCGAGCACCCCGGTGGCCGCCACCGACATCAGCCACGACCAGCGCGGACGCCGCGCCACCGCACTCCCGATGCGGGACCACACGGTGCGCGCCTTGTGCGCAGGCGTGCCGTACCGGGGGACGAACGGCCAGAACACCCAGCGGCCCGCGAGCACGAGCAGTGCGGGCAGGACCGTGACCATGGCAAGGAAGGCGCAGACCACGCCGACCGCTCCGACCAGGCCCAGCGAGCGCGAGGAGTTGATGTCGGCGAGCGCCAGGCAGGCCAGGCCCACGGCGATGGTGCCGGCCGAGGCGAGCACGGCGGGGCCGGAGCGGCGCAGCGCGATCCGCATCGCCGCGTGCCGGTCCTCGTGCCGGTGCAGTTCCTCGCGGTAGCGGGCGATGAGCAGCAGCGCGTAGTCGGTGCCGACGCCGAAGACCAGCACCATCAGCACGCCCGCGCTCTGCGGGTCGACGGGCAGCGAGGCGTAACGCGCGAGGAGATAGGTGACGGCCTGGGTGAGCACGGCCGCGAAGCCGACCGACAGCAGCGGGAACAGCCACAGCACCGGGCTGCGGTAGGTGATCAGCAGCAGGACGGCCACGACCAGTCCGGTGGCGATCATCAGCGTCGCGTCCAGGCTGTCGAAGACCGCGACACTGTCGGTGAGGGAGGCGGCGGGACCGCCGACCTCGACGTCCGTGCCGGGCGGGGCGTTCGCCCCGGCGATCTCGCGCAGCTCGTCGACCTTGTCGGTGATCTCGTCCTCGCTGTCCAGCGGGACCACCGTCATCAGGGCCCGGCCGTCCTCGGACGGGACGGGCCCGGTCAGTTCCTCGCCCGCGGCGACGAACCGCGCGAGGCCCGGGCGGTCGGCGTCCGCCGCCTCCCGCGCGCCCTCACCGGTGTAGACGACGACCGCGGGCATGACCGGGTCCGTACGGAACTTCTCCAGCTCGGTGTTGACGCGCGCCGACTCGGCGCCGTGCGGGAGGAACGCGTTCGGACCGGTCTCCTCGACCTCGCCGAGCTTCCCGGCGAGCGGGCCGAGCGCGACGGCCACGATCAGCCAGGCCGCGAGCACCATCCATTTGCCGCGGCGCCCGCCGGGCGCACGCGCGATGCGCTGCAACAGGGCACGCATGAGTAGTCTCCTTCGTGTGGAGCGCACCGCCGGCCGGTGACGGCCGGCGCGGGGCGCACGGAACCCGCACCACGGCGCACAGGGTGTGACGACCTGCCGTGGTGTACGGGAAGGGGTGTGTCCGGGGCGTGTGCTTCCTCGGTACGGCCGGGAGTTGCAGCTCCCGGCCGTACATCCGTCGCGCACGCGCGGGTGCCGTTATTCGATCTCGCGCATCATCTTCTCCATCGAGCCGACCGCCAGCCGCGTCTGCGTCAGCTCGTCCAGCAGCTGCCGCTGCTCGTCGGTGGTACGGCGCTGCAACTCCACGGTGTCCTCCAGCAGTTGCGCGTAGCGGGTGGCGAGCTCCTTGTACTGCTCCTCGCGCGCGGCCAGCATCCGGGCGCGCCAGGTGGCCGCCACCTGCCAGACGATCACGATCAGCAGGGTGAAGAACCCGGCCGCGCCGACGGCTCCCACCAGGACGCCGAGTTCCTCGGCTCCGGCGGCCTGCGTCACCAGTTCGTCGTTCACTTCGCTTCCTCTTTCGCGCTTCGGTCCGACCGGTGCGTGCTGCGGTCGGCGGTGTCCGCCCCGGCGTCGGTGAGCGTCGCGGCCGCGCGGGCGATGGTGTGCGGGGTGAGTTCGCAGACGAACGGCGTGACGTCGTAGTACTTCATGGTCTTGCCGTCCTCCGCGGCTTCGAGCGTGCCGGTGACGAGGCCCGCGGCCTCCAGCCGCTGCAGATGCATGTGCAGCAGCGGGCGGCCGATGCCGATCTCGCGTGCCAGCGCGCTGACGTAGGTGCGGTTCTCCAGGAGCGTCGCGACGATCCGCATGCGGTGCGGGTTGCCGAGCGCGGAGAGCACCTTCAGCAGCTCGTCGCCCGTGGGTGCCGACGGCGGGACCTCGGGCATCGCGGCCCCTTTCCCTCGTACCTGTCAGAAAAGGCTGACAGCCCCCGGAGGGACCTGTCAAAGATTTCTGACACATCTCAGGGTCGGATGGGGGACACCTCAGGGTCGGCTCCGGGAGGGCCCGGGGCCCCGGCCGGCCGTCACCGGATCAGGATCGCCACCAGGACAGCGAGGTCGGCGGCACCGTCGGGGTCGTCGGCGTAGCGGGTGGTCTGGAGGGGGCCCACCTTGTGCAGGGTGACCGACTCGCGGGCCAGGACGAAGGCGAGGGTGAGCAGGGCGGCGCGCGCGTTGCCGTCGTCGAAGGGGTGGAAGAAGGCCACGTCCAGGTAGGCGCGTGCGGCGCGGGCGGGCAGCGGGACGCCGGGGTCGTCGGCGTCCGCCAGACAGCGGGCGAAGGCCGACGGGGTGTGCGGGGTCAGGGCGTAGCGCTCGCGTCCGGCCTTGGCGTAGGCGTCGCGGGTACGGAACGGCGGACGGCCGGGCGTGCCGAGGACCCGCTGCTGCCAGCCGGACAACAGGGGGAAGGTGAGCGGCGGGCGCCGGACGGCGTCGGCGCGGACCGCCCCGTACGCCGCCAGCAGGCGCCGCGCGCGGGCCGGGTCGCGGCGGTGGACGGGCCCCGTGCACCAGGAGGTGAAGCCGTCCCGCGCCGGTGGGACCGGCTCGGCGAGGTGCGCGGCGCCCGCCCGGGCCCAGTCGACCCGCGCCCTGGCCCGGCACCAGTCCGCCGACGCGTCGTGCTCAGCGGTGGTCATGGCGCTCCTCCAGTGGGGCGTACTGCCGGTGGTCCCGGTAGGGCGGCCGGCCGGTCACCCCGACGGCGAGGTCCTCGCCCACCGAGCCGACGAGCGTCGCCGGCGGCGTGACCCAGCTGTGGAAACGCCCGCCGATCGCGTCGTCCACCGCCGCTTGTGCCGCCTCGGTGTCCATGCCGTACGCGGTCAGGAACCAGGCGAGGGCCAGCCGGCACTGGCCGTACCACCCGGCCTCCGTGCCCGTGAGGTCCACCACCCGCGTCATGAGCCGTACGGCGGCCCGCTCCAGGTGCCAGCTGCGCCGCTCGGCGTCCGCGCCCGGGGGCGGGGCCAGCTCGGCGAAGCGTGCGGCGAGCTCCTCCAGCCACCCCCGCCACTCCAGCAGGGCCGCGACGGCACGGGCCGCGGTCTCCTCGGGGGTGGTCACCGAGTGCGGGCCGCAGCACCAGCTCTGCACGACACCGCCGCCGCCCCCTTCCCCGTAGGCCCAGTTCCAGTGCCGGGCCCAGGGGCCGTACTCCTCGACGAAGAGGTCGGTCAGCCGCCGTTCGCACCGCCGTTGGTCCGTCCACCGGCCCTCCCCGCCGCCGGCCACGCGTGGTACGCGCGCGGCGATCAGCGCGCCGATGCGGGTCTCCTCGGCCGCGTCCCACTCGAAGGGGACGCGGGCCGGGTCGACCTCGGGCCAGGTGAGGGGGCGGGAGGGCGCGGGTACGGCGGGCGGTTCGGATGACGTGGCGGGCTCCGTGAGGTGGCGGGCGGATCCGTGGATACGGCGCAGTCTCGCGCCTCTTTGTCGTACGCGCCTCCGAATTACCGGGCCTCAGGGGCGGTGTGCCGCTCCGTCCAGGCGCACCGGGAGCGCGGTCAGCCCTCGCAGCAGCGTGCTCGAGCGCCAGACGAGGGTCTCCGGGGCGGCGGCGAGGGCGAGACCCGGGTGCCGTTCCAGCAGGAGGCGGAGGGCGATGACGCCCTCCGCGCGGGCGAGTGGTGCGCCCAGGCAGTGGTGGGCGCCGTGTCCGAAGGCAAGGTGGCCCTGGGGGCGGCGGGTGATGTCGAAGCGGTCGGGATCGGGAAAGGCGAGCGGGTCGCGGGAGGCCGCGGCCAGGGAGACGAGCACGGCGTCACCGGCGGCGACCCGGGTGCCGGCCAGTTCCAGCGGCTCCGCCGCGAAGCGGAACGCGCTCGCGTGGACGGGGGAGTTGAAGCGCAGCGACTCCTCGACCGCGGCGTCGGCCAGGTCCGGGTCGGCGCGCAGCAGGGCGAGCTGGCGGGGGTGGGTCAGCAGGCTGTGCACCGTCGCCGAGATCAGGTTCACCGTGGTCTCGTGCCCGGCGACGAGGAGCAGGAAGGCCATGCCGAGGAGCTCCTCCGGGGCCGTGCCGTCCTCGGCGTCCCTCGTCAGGTCCGCGAGCAGGGAGCCGTCGGGGGCGCCGGCCTTCTCGGCGATCAGTTCGGTGAGGTAGCCGGTCAGCGCGGCGGCCGCGGCGCCGGCGGTCTCCTCGCCGGTGGGTATGACCAGCTCGTTCGACCAGGTGTGGAAGTCCGCGCGGTCGGCGACGGGTACGCCGAGGAGGTCGCAGATCACCGTGACCGGCAGCGGCAGCGCGTAACCGCTCACCAGGTCGGCGTCGCCCGTCTCCGGCAGCCGGTCCAGCAGCCGGCGGGCCACCGTCCCGATACCCGGCCGCAGGGCGGCGATCCGGCCCGGTGCGAAGCGGCCCGCCACCAGCCGCCGCAGCCGGGTGTGGTGCGGCGGGTCGCTCTGCAGCATGTTGCGGCCGACGGCGTGGCCGCCGTCGGTCTCCCAGGTGGCGGAGTACCGGATGTCGTTGCGCAGCCGGGGGTCGGTCAGCGCGGCCCGCGCCGCCTCCCGCGTCACCACCAGCCAGGCGTCCCCGCTCCCCGGGATGTGGACGCGGTGCACCGGGCCCTCGGCCCGCAGGGCCGCGAGGACGGGGAACGGGTCGGCTGCCGGGTCGTGGCCGTGGCCGTGGGCCAACTCCTCCAGGGTGGGCGCTCGCACGTCGACGTCCTCTCCGTGTCGCGAACATAAACGGGGAGTACTCCCCACTTGATGCGGCGACGATAGCATCCGGTCGGGGAGTGCTCCCCGCTTCGCACGGAGGAAGACGATGACCGTCGGTGAAGAGCCCACCGCCCCCGGCCGCGCCACGCCCGGCCGCGCCACGCCCGGCCGCGCCACGCCCGGCCGCGCCACGCCCGGCCGCGGCACACCCGCGACCGCACCCGCGCCCCGGCGGCGGCGGGACGCGCGGCGGAACCGGGACCGGCTGGTGGAGGCGGCGCACGCGGTCTTCTCCGAGCAGGGGCTCGACGCCCCGCTGGACGTGATCGCGCGCCGCGCGGGGGTCGGCAACGCGACGCTGTACCGGCACTTCCCCACACGTGCCGCCCTCGTCGACGCCGTCTTCCACGGCCAGCTCACGGACACCATGACGGCCGGCGAGCACGCCCGGACGGCCCCCGACGCCTGGACCGGCCTGACCGGATACCTCCGGACCGTCTTCGCCACCCTGGCGGCCGACCGCGGCACCAACGACCTCATGACCACCCGCTTGCCGGACGTCGAGGTCCTCGAGGCCGTGCACGCCCACAACCGCGCCACCGTGGAACTGCTGCTGGAGCGGGCGCGCGCGCAGGGCACCGTGCGCCCCGACGTCACCACCGAGGACCTGCTGTTCGCCCTCGCCGCCCTGGGCCGCGCCGTCCCGCCCCTGACGGCGGCCACCGCCCCCGACGCCTGGCACCGCCCCCTCGTCCTGTTCCTCGACGGCCTGCGCGCCACCCCGTCCGCACCGCCGGGGCCCCTCCCCGGCAGTGCGCTCACCGAGGCCGAACTCGGTGCCGTCCTCGGCGAGATGGGCCCGCATCGCACCCGGACGGCCGAGGAGACCGGGACGAGAACGAGGAAGCGGCCGCAGGGCGAGGGCGGTCCGACCGCTCCCGGCGTCCCTCCCACGGACGGGTGAGCAGGACATCTGTCTCGGCCGCGACAGTTTTTCCGCCGAGGCGACTAAAGTTCCTCTGCGGGGAACCCGTCCCCGTGGCGGACCGTGTCCTTGTGGTCCGCGGAAAGGTGCGCATGCCCTCGGAAGGTCAGCCGTACGCCGACGGCCGACAGCCGGACCAGGACCGGCTCCCCGTCGCCGACCGGCTCGACGACGACCACTTCCCGGCCTACACCATGGGCAGGGCCGCCGAGCTGGTCGGAGCCACACCCGCGTTTCTCCGCGCCCTGGGCGAGGCGCGGCTGATCACCCCGACGCGTTCGGAAGGCGGCCACCGCCGCTACTCACGCCACCAGCTGAGGCTGGCCGCCCGGGTCCGTGAGCTGGTCGGCCAGGGCACCCCGGTCGACGCCGCGTGCCGCATCATCAGCCTCGAGGAGCAGCTGGAGCAGGCCGAACGGGCCAACGAGGAGCTCCGCCGGCGAGGGACGGGCGCGCTCCACGGACCCCGGTGAAAATCTGTCACCGCCGGAACAGAAAGACCGCTCCCGCTGCGGAAAATGTCTTTCCCTAAACACGCCGTCGGTGTTTTATTCCAGTGATTTTCCTCGCTTGCCGCGGCTCTTTTCCATGCTAGGCTGACGCCAGTTGCAGTTGTGGTTGCCAGTTTGCTACCGGGTCTCCGGGCAGGTGATCATCGCGACGATGTAGGGATTCGTAAAGTGCGAGTTCCGACACTGTCTCAGGAGATTTATATGGCCACCGGTACGGTGAAGTGGTTCAACTCGGAAAAGGGCTTCGGCTTCATCGAGCAGGACGGCGGCGGCGCTGACGTGTTCGCCCACTACTCGAACATCGCCACCTCGGGCTTCCGCGAGCTCCAGGAAGGCCAGAAGGTGACCTTCGACGTCACCCAGGGCCAGAAGGGCCCGCAGGCGGAGAACATCGTTCCCGCCTGACCCGAACCCAGGGTTTGAAGAGCAGGGCCCCGCACTTCGGTGCGGGGCCCTGCTCTTTGTTTTCCACCTGGCCGGCGCTTATTCATGTGCCTTTGCGCTTCTGGTCAACGCGAGCGCAACTCCTCCGCCCGCAGCGCGTCCACCGCGATTCTCGCCGCCGTTCCGATCACCGCGTCGGCCGCCGGAAGGGTGGCGGCGGTGTGCGCGGTCCGGGTGAACACGGCGACGGCGTAACGGCCGCCGTCCGGGTACTCCACGACGCCCACCTCGTTGCGCAGGGTCGGCAGCGTGCCGGTCTTCCCGGCGACATGGACGTCGTCGAACGGGAAACCGGAGGCCAGCCGGTGCGGCCACACCTGGAGCCCCATGATCCGTCGCATGGCCGCGCCGTGCTCCGGCGGGCACGCCTCGTCCCGCCACACGGCGGCCAGCAGCCGGGTGAGATCGCGCGGGGTGCTGCGGTTGGTGCGGGCGGGGTCCAGCGCCCGCAGTCGGGTGATGACATGCGGGTCGGCGAGCGCCCGGGCCCCGTCCGGACCGGCGTCCTCCTTGATGGTCGCGAGCATGTCGCCGAAGGAGTGCACGGCGAGCGTCCGCGTGAGTCCCAGCCGGGCCGTCGTGGCGTTCACGGCGTCCAGGCCCACCCGGCGCAGCAGCAGGTCGGCGGCGGCGTTGTCGCTGACCGCCATCATCAGATACGCCAGATCGCGCAGGGACAGCCGGGCCGCGTCCAGCATGGCGGCCACTCCGGTGGGGCCGGTGGTGCGTCCGGCGGGCGGGCACTCCACCTGTTCGGTGAGGTCCAGCCGGCCCGCCGCGTCCTGCTCGTGCAGCGCGACCAGGACGCACAGCTTGTGGACGCTGGCCGTGGGGACCGGCTGGTCCGCCCCCGCGTCGAGCTGCACGCCCGAGTCGATGCCGAGGGCGTGCAGCCGGCCGGTGACCCCGGCGTCGGCGAAGGCGGCGTGGATACGGGCGACGGCGTCGGTCACAGCCAGTACTCCGATGCCGGGCGCAGGTGCAGCGGGCGGGTCGGTGCGTCGGGGGTCGCGCCGGCGGCGGTACGCAGGGCCTGCGTGGCCGCTTCGGCGAAGGCGTGCACGGCGGCGTCGCCGCGTCCCGCGGGCCAGGCGGCGGAGTGCCGCAGGGCGGGGCCGCCGCCGGTGAGGGGACGCCACACCACGTCCGGGTCGCCCGAGGACGGCCGGGCGTCGCGCGGGCACAGGGCGACGGCCCCGGCGGACAGCACCAGCCCCCGGACGAAACTGTCGCCCTGGCCGTGGCGTACGGCGGCGGGGGTGAAGCCGCCGCGGGCGCAGGTGGTCAGCAGGTCGTCGTAGAGGGCCGGGGCCGCGGAGCGCGGGAACAGGATCAGGTCGTGGCCGCTCAGCGCGGCCAGGGGCACCTCGTCGCGCCGGGCCGCCCCGGCCCCGCGCGGCAGCAGCACACCGAGCTCCCGTCGCAGCACCGGACCCAGCTCCAGGCCGGCCACGTCACACGGATGGTGGACGATGCCGACGTCGAGCTCGTGGGCCGCGAGCCGCGCGAGCTGCTGAGCGGTGGACAGCTCGTGCAGTTCGAGCTCCAGACCGGAGCGGCGGCGCCCGAAGTCCGCGAGCAGGGCGGCGACGGTCTCGCCGGAGAGGTCCGGGGGGAGCGCCGCCCGCAGCAGCCCGGTCTCGCCGTCACGCACCCGGCGGGCGGTGGCGAGGAAGGACTCCGAGCGGGAGAGGACCTCACGGGCCTCGGCCAGGAGCAGCCGTCCCGCCTCGGTGATCGTCACCCGACGGCTGGTCCGCTCGAACAGCCGCACTCCCAGCTCCCGTTCCAGCCGCTGGATGCGCTGCGACAGCGGCGGCTGCGCCATGCCCAGACGGGCCGCGGCACGCCCGAAGTGTGACTCTTCTGCAACAGCCACGAAGCACTCCAGGTGCCGCACCAGGTCCACGACCAGTCATCATATCGAGTATTGATCGGTCCGAGATCGATAGCGGTCTTGGACGGACGGTGCCCACCGCTGCTGTGGTCGGTGCATGCACTCCTACCCCGACTTCCCCCCGGGCGGCCCCCGCCGTCGCCGCCCGCGCAGAACCACCAAGTCCCTCACCGCCGTCGCGGTGGTGGCCGCGGTCGCCGCCGGCGGGGCGTACGCGGCGGGCGTCGGCCCCTTCGCGGGCGACAGCGGTCCCGATCCCGAGGCGGTGGCCGAGGCCCGCGCGTTCCTCGCCGACTGGTCCGCCGGACGGCTGCCGGACGCCGCCGCCCGTACGACCGGACCCGACCGCGCGGAGCAGGTGCTGGGCAGCTTCACCGCCGGGCTCGACATCGAGAAGCCGGAGCTCACGGCCGGGAAACCCGAGGAGACCGGCGACGGCACCCTCACCGTGCCCTTCACCGCGAAGATGCCCGTCACCGGCCTCGGCACCTGGACGTACACCTCGAAGCTGCCGCTGCGGGAGCAGGACGACGGCACCTGGAAGGTGGAGTGGACACTGTCGCTGGTCCACCCGAGGCTCAGTGACACGGAGAAGTTCCGCCTGGAACGCGAGGAGCGACCACCCGTCGAGGCCACCGACCGCGACGGCGGGACCCTGACCGGCGCCACCCACCCGTCCCTCGCGCCCGTCCTCGCCCAGCTCGCCGAGGGCGCGGACGGCGGCCCGCGCGGCGCGGTGCACCTCGTCGACCGGGCCACGGGTGAGGTCGAACGCACGGAGGTGTCCTTCGGCGGCGAGGAGACCCGCAAGGACGAAGGCCCCGTCCGCACCACCCTCGACGCCCGCTGGCAGACGGCCGCCGAACGCGCCCTCGCGAAGGCCGACGGCAAGAACGCCGCGCTCGTCGCCCTGCGCATCGACGACGGCGAGATCCTCGCCGTGGCCAACTCACCCGCCTCCGGCTTCAACCGCGCCGTCTCCGGCACCTACGCCCCCGGCTCGACGTGGAAGATCGTGACCAGCAGCGCCCTGCTGCTGAAGGGCGCCGTGGCGCCGGACGACGTCGTGGACTGCCCCAAGTACCTGACGGTGGGCAAGAAGTTCCAGAACGTGGAGACGTCGGAACACCCCGGCGCCACCTTCCGCAAGGACTTCACCGAGTCCTGCAACACCGCGTTCATCAGCCTGCGCGGGCGGCTCGGCGAGGGAGAACTCGGGGACGTGGCGAAGAAGTACTTCGGGGTCGGCCAGACCTGGCACGTGGGCGTCCCCTCGTACGACGGCTCGGTGCCGGTGCCGCGCGACGCCACGGAGAAGGCCGCCTCGATGATCGGGCAGGGCCGGGTCCAGGCCAACCCGCTGATCATGGCGTCGGTCACCGCGACGGCCGTGTCGGGCAGCTTCCACCAGCCCTCGCTCGTCGACGGCACCGAGGACACCACCCGCACCACGCCGCTGCCGCGGAAGGTCGTGACCCAGCTGCGCACACTGATGCGGGCCACGGTCACGGAGGGCACCGCGCGCGTTCTGGCCGGCCTGCCCGGCGACATCGGCGCCAAGACCGGCACCGCCGAGGTCTCCGACGACCAGGACAACAACGGCTGGATGGTCGCCCACCGGGGCAACGTGGCCGTGGCCTGCGTGGTCGAGGAGGGCGTCACCGGCGGCGGTTCGGCGGGACCGGTGCTCCGTGAGCTGCTGTCCGCCGTACCCGAGTCCTGACCGCACCGTCCGAAAGGGAGCATCCCCCGTGACCTCACACCCTTCCCGCCGCGCCCTGCTGCTGGCCGCGGCCCTCGCCCCCGCGGCCGGGTGCGCCACGAGCACGCCGGTGCGCGAGCGGGGCCGGGACGATACCGCGGCACCGTCGCCCTCGCCCTCCTCGGGCCGGGGCGCGCCCGCCCCGGTGACCCCCCGGAGCCTCGCCGGCCTCGAACGCGAGTACGGCGCCCGCCTCGGGGTGTACGCCGTCGCGACCGGTACCGGCGCCACCGTGGTCCACCGCGCCGACGAACGCTTCGCGTTCTGCTCCGTCTTCAAGACGCTCGCCGCGGCCGCCGTCCTGGACCGCGGCCCGCTCGCCCGCCTGGACGAGCGCGTCCCCTACACGGACGACGACCTCGTCGCCTACTCACCGGTCACGGAGCGGCACACCGGCACCGGCATGACCCTCCGTCAGCTCTGCGACGCCGCCGTCCGCCACAGCGACAACACCGCCGCCAACCTGCTGCTGCGCCACCTCGGCGGCCCCTTGGCCCTCACCGCCCACCTGCGCGGACTCGGTGACTCCGTCAGCCGCCTGGACCACTACGAACCCGAGCTGAACAGCAATCCGCCCGGAGACCCCCGGGACACCACGACCCCACGGGCCGTCGCCGCCGACTACCGTTCCCTCGTCCTCGGCGACGCCCTGCAGGCGGGGAAGCGGACGCTGCTGACGGACTGGCTGGTGCGCAGCACCACCGGCGGCAAGCGCATCCGGGCCGGCGCCCCCCGCGGCTGGAAGGTGGGCGACAAGACCGGAACCGGCGACTGGGGCCGGGCCAACGACGTCGCCGTCCTGTGGCCCGGGCGCGGCGCCCCGCTGGTACTGGCCGTCCTGACCGATCGCCCCGGCCGCGACGCGACCCCCAGCGACCCGCTGGTCGCCGAAGCCGCCCGCCGCGTACTCGCCGCCCTGCGCTGAACCGGGCGGACGGCCGTGGGATCAGCCCTGCTGGGGCGCGGCCTGCTGGACCACCTCGAACGACCAGAGCGTGGCGTCCGTGGCCGCCGGGCGTGGCTTCTCACCCTGCGCCCCGCCGTGGGCGGCCTGCCCCCGGCCGGCCATCCAGCGCTGGAAGTCCTCCTCGGTCCGCCACCGCGTGTACACGAGGTAGGTGTCGGTGCCCTCCACCGGGCGCAGCAGCTCGAACCACTCGAACCCGTCGGAACTCTCCACGGCCCCGGCCCGTGCGGCGAACCGCTGCTCCAGCGTCTCGCGCTGCTCTTCCGGGACGGTGAGTACGTTGATCTTGACGATGCTCATGTCCCGATTGTTCCGCAGGGCCGGCGCCCGGGGCGCGGTGGGTCAGCCCAGGCAGATGACCAGGAGGCAGAGCTGGGAGGAGTCCGCTTCGCCGGCCGGCGGGGTGGCGGGGGCGGGCTGGGAGCCCTCGCCCCGGTCGGTGCCGCCGGCCGCGTCGCCGTCGTCCGCGGCCGGGGGCGGCGTGGCCGGGCGGGTGGCCGTGCCGGAGCCGGAAGCGGAGGCGGAGCCCGACCCGGTGTCGACGCCCGCGTCGGTGCCCGCGCTCCCGTTCGCCTCGGCGCGGGAGCCGGAGCGGGAGACGGAGTCGGGGGCGGTCGTCCGCGGCCGGGACGTCACCTCCGTACGCCTCTCGGAGCTGCTGTCCGTGTGGGTGCGGGACGGGGCGGGGGACGTCTGCGCGGTCTCGCCCGGCGCCCGGCGCTCGTCGTCTGCCGGGGGCGACTGCCGCGTACGGTCCGGGGAGGCGGACGTGGATCCCGGGCCGGTGGTGCCGTCCGCGGCTTCCGTCGCGCCGCCCATGCCCCGGACGTCGGGTGCCGTGCTGGCCTGGGCCCGGTCCCCGCCGCCCCGGTCCACCGAGGCGAGGGTCAGCCCGCCGCCCACGAGGGCCACGGCGGTGGCGACCAGGGCCCGTCGCTGTGTCTTCCTCCAGCGGGTCAGCTGCCGCCGCCGCGCCGCCCTTCCGGTGCCGGTGCCCGACGGCGCGGGCGTCCGCGACGCCGTGTCACCGGAGCGCGGGGCGGGGGGTGTGACGGCCGCGGCGGGCTCGGCTGCTGCGCTCGCCGTACCGGGAACCGTGTGGCCGCCGATGACGCTGGGCGCGATGTCGGGGGCGTAGGCACCGCAGCCCGGGCAGACCAGGGCGCCGTTCAGATGCCGGCGACACGTGGAGCAGTAGTCCATCCGCTGTCTTCCTGAGTTGACGTACCGACCGACCGGAAGGCGAACGGTCCGGAGCAGGGGACAGCAACGCTAGCCAGGGCCACGACGCACTGTGTGCAGCCTGTGTGCCTCTCCTGCGCACATTCTCTGCGCACCGCGCGAGAAGGTCGTGAGCGCCGGTGCCGCACCACCCCACAACGGACACACTTCTGATCGACCTTCGGGCCGGAGCCGCCCGTCGGCCTTGACGCCGCACCGTGGTGCCACGTTGGCTGTCCGGCCACTCGGTCGCCCACGCCGCACGTCCGCCCGGAAGGCCCTCCACGTGAACCCCCGAACCACCCCCGCCCCCACCGCCGTACGCCGTTCCGTCCTGTTCCTGACCGCCACGCTGTCGGCCCTCTCGCTGACCGGCTGCGGTCTCCTCGGCGCCACCGGCGACGACGACACGGAACGAGGCTCGCGGAGTTACGACATGACGGTGGGTCTGCTGCTGCCCGACAAGGACACGGCGCGCTTCGAGAAGTTCGACTACCCGCTCATCAAGGAGCGGATCTCCTCCCTCACCAACAAGCAGGGCGAGGTCGTCTACGCCAACGCGGAGGGCAGCAAGGCCAAGCAGAGCGAGCAGTTCCGGAAGCTGATCGCCGACGACGTCGACGTGATCCTGGTGGACGCGGTCGACGCCGCGGCCGTCGCGCCGGACGTGAAGAAGGCGAAGGAGGCGGGCATACCCGTCATCGCCTACGACCGTCTCGCCGAGGGGCCGATCGACGCGTACGTGTCGCACGACAACGAACTCGTCGGCCAGGTGCAGGGCCGCGCCCTGGTGAACGCGCTCGGTGAGAACGCCGAGAAGAGCAAGGTCGTCATGATGAACGGCGAGCCCGCCGACCCGAACACGGCCCTGTTCAAGAAGGGCGCGCTGAGCGAGCTGAGCGGCAAGGTGGACATCGTCAAGTCGTACGACACGGAGAAGTGGCTGCCCGAGGTCGCCGCGAAGAACATGCGCAAGGCGCTCAAGGAGGTCGGCGCGGGCGATCTCGCCGCGGTGTACTCGGCGAACGACGGCATGGCCGGCGCCGTCATCGACGTGCTGGGGGACGCGGGCCTGTCCGACCTGCCGCCGGTCACCGGGCAGGACGCGGATCTCGCGGCCGTGCAGCGGGTCGTCGCGGGCACGCAGTACATGACGGTGTACAAGTCCTTCCTGCTGGAGGCGACGGGGGCCGCGGACATGGCGGTGGCCAAGGTGCAGGACCGCTCGATCCAGTTCGACGCCCTCGCCCGGGACCTCATCGACAGTCCCACGCGGAAGGACATTCCGGCGATGCTGGTCCCGGTGGTCGCCCTGACGAAGGAGAACATCGAGGACACGGTGATCGAGGACGGCGTCTACACCGCCGAGGACATCTGCACCCAGCCCTACGCGGCGGCCTGCGCGGAGATCGGCCTGGCCCCGTGAGACGGGCGAGGTGACGCGGATCACTCCCTCGTGCCGATCAGTTCCGCTCCGTCCACCCGTCCTCACTGGTGACACATCACCGCGAGGACGAGAAGGACGGCTGACATGAGCGCACAGGTGAAGGGCCCCGCGAGCTACTTTCCGTCGATCGAGAAGAAGTACGGGCGTCCGGTCGCGGAGTGGAAGGACCTCATCCGCGCCTCGCCGCTGACCCGGCACATGGAGCTCGTCGCCTGGCTCAAGTCCGAGCACGGCCTGGGCCACGGCCACGCCAACGCCCTGGTCGCCCACACCCTCGCCGAGGACAGCGGCTTGAAGTCGTAGGATCCGGGCATGGCCCTGAGCGTGAGCGACGTGGAGCGGTTCATGGCCTCCAGGCCCCGGCTGGAGGCCATCGCCTACCGGCTGCTCGGCTCCGCGAGCGAGGCCGAGGACGCCGTGCAGGAGACGTTCCTGCGGTGGCAGGACGCCGACGTCGACCGCATCCGGGTGCCCGAGGCGTGGCTGACGAAGGTGCTCACCAACCTGTGCCTCAACCAGCTCGCCTCCGCCCGCGCGCGGCGCGAGACGTATGTGGGTGAGTGGCTTCCCGAGCCGCTGATCGCGGGAGACCCGATGCTGGGTCCCGCCGACACCGCCGAACAGCGGGAGTCGGTGTCGTACGCGGTCCTCGTCCTGCTGGAGCGGCTCACCCCGAACGAGCGGGCCGTGTACGTCCTGCGGGAGGCGTTCGACTACGCGCACCGGGAGATCGCCGAGATCCTCGACATCACCGAGGCGGCCAGTCAGCAGATCTTCCACCGCGCCAGGAAGCACGTCGCACAGGGCAGGGCCCGTACGGAGATCGACGAGGCCGCCGCCCGCCGGGTCGTCGACGAGTTCCTCGCGGCCGCCACCAGCGGGCGGACCGAGCCGCTGGTGCGGCTGCTCACCCAGGACGCCGTCTCGGTCGGCGACGGCGGCGGAAAGGTCCCGGCCCGCACCAGGCCGTTCGAGGGCGCGCTCGCGGTCGCGAAGTTCCTGCGCGGTCTGTTCCTGCCGGGCAAGGCCAAGCGGGAGCTGGTCGGCGGCTCCCCCGAGGTCTACGCGACGACCGCCAACGGAGACCCCGCCCTCGTGGCGGTCGTCGACGGCCGGGTCGTCGCCGTCATGTGCCTGGAGGTCACCGGTGAGGGCATCTCCGCCGTCCGGAACCAGGTCAACCCCGACAAGCTCGAACGGGTGACCGAGCGTTGGGCGGCCGCCGACCACGGGGAACCCCTGGTGCGCATCGCCTACTGAGCCTGCTGACCGCGATGTGACAGGCGTCACATTCCACTCCTGTCAGGAAACGGCGGGCCGTCCGGTTCAAGGGGCGAATCCGCTGACGACAGGAGCAAGGCCATGCAGCACCGCATCATCGTCCTCGGAGCCGGCTACACCGGAGCCTCCGCCGCCGGACGCCTCGCCAGGCGGCTGCGCCGGGAAGACGTCGCCATCACCCTGGTCAACGCCGAGCCCGACTTCGTCGAACGCGTCCGCAACCACGAGGTGGCGGCCGGCCGCCCGGTCAAGCACCGCCCCCTCGCCGGGATGCTCGCCAAAACCGGCGTGGAACTGAGGCTCGCGCAGGTCACCGGCGTCGACGTGGACCGCAGGGCGGTCACCGTGCGGGACGCGGACGGCGAGGGCGAGCTGGAGTACGACACCCTCGTCTACGCCCTCGGCAGCCGGTGGAACGACCAGGGCGTACCCGGTTCCGCCGAGCACGCGCACGAGATCGCGGGCCGCCCCGGGGCCCTGGCGGTGCGCGAGCGGATCGCCGGCCTGGACGCCGGACAGCGCGTCGTCGTGGTCGGCGGCGGGCTCACCGGGCTCGAGGCCGCGTCCGAGGTCGCCGAGGCCCGCCCGGACCTCGACGTCGCCCTCGCCGCCCGCGGCGGACTCGGCGACTGGCTCTCCCCCAAGGGCCGCCGGCACCTGCGCAAGGTCTTCGACCGGCTCGGCATCACCGTGCACGAGCACGCCGACGTCACGGGCGTGGAGGCCGACCGGGTCACCACCGCCGGCGGCGGTTCCCTCCCGTCCGACCTCACGCTGTGGACCACCGGTTTCGCCGTCCACCCCATCGCGCGGGCCACGGGCCTGGAGGTCACCGGCAGCGGCCAGATCGTGGTCGACGGGACCATGCGCTCGGTCTCGCACCCCGAGGTGTACGCCGTCGGCGACGCCGCCATGGTGACCGGCCCCGGCGACAAGCCGCTGCGGATGTCCTGCGCCTCGGGTGTGCCCACCGCGTGGCAGGCCGTCGACGCGATCGCGGCACGGCTGACCGGCGGGAAGCTCCCGAACGTGCCGATCCGCTACTTCAACCAGTGCATCTCGCTGGGCCGCAAGGAGGGCATCATCCAGTACGTCACCGCCGACGACCGCGCCGTCGGCACGGCCCTGACCGGACGGCTCGCCGCCGTCTACAAGGAGCTGGTCTGCAAGGGCGCCGCCTGGGCCGTGGCCAACCCGACGCTCGGGCTGCCGACCCGCCGCCGTGCCGTGCGGACCCCGTCCCCGGCGGTCCCGGCCGAATCCGCGGCCGAGGCGGCGGCCTGACCCCGCGCCCCGCCCCCGTGCGGGCCCTGTGGTGACGCCGTCCGCAGGGAGTTGGTTCGCGAGGGCGCCGCCTGGGCCGTGGCCAACCCGACGCTCGGGCTGCCGACCCGCCGCCGTGCCGTGCGGACCCGGTCGCAGGCGGCTCCGGCCGAGGCGGCGGCCTGACCCCGCGCCCCGCCCCCGTGCGGGCACTGTGGTGACGCCGTCCGCAGGGAGTTGGTCTGCAAGGGCGCGGCCTGGGCCGTGGCCAACCCGACGCTCGGGCTGCCGACCCGTCGCCGTGCCGTGCGGACCCGGTCGCAGGCGGCTCCGGCCGAGGCGGCGGCCTGACCCCGTGCCCCGCCCCCGTGCGGGCACTGTGGTGACGCCGTCCGCAGGGAGTTGGTTCGCGAGGGCGCGGCCTGGGCGGTGGTCAACCCGACGCTCGGGCTGCCGACCCGTCGCCGTGCCGTGCGGACCCGGTCGCAGGCGGCTCCGGCCGAGGCGGCGGCCTGACCCCGCGCCCCGCCCGCCGTCCGGGCCCCTCGCGACCACGGGGACCGGACCGTCGACGTCCCCGGGCACGCGCACCCCGGGAGGGAGAATCCCGCCCCGTCTGCAACCCAGGTAAGAGGGCCGAATCCCCCTGTGGCCGGAGCCGGGCCGGCCGGCCGCCGCCCTAGCCTGGGCCTGTCATGAACCGAACCGACGACCGGCTGCTCCCGGTCCTGCTGCTGTGCGCCCAGGCCGTGGTGTGGCCGGGCGCGGCCCTGCTGCGCGGCGACGCCCCCGCCGCGTCCGCGCTGCTGGTGTGGGCCCTGGTCGCCGGACCCGTCACGGGCGCGCTCACCCTGCGCCGAACCCGCCCGGTCACCGCCCTCGTCCTGACCGCCGCCGCGTGCGCGCTGGGCGCCGGGCCGCTGCCCGCCGGGGCGACGGCGGTGCTCGGCACCGCGGGTGTCGCGCTCGCCCTGTTCACCGTGGCGACCGCACGCGACACCTTCACCACCGTGCTGTGCGCGGTGGCGCTCGCGCTCTGGCAGCTGCTGCACGGCCTCACCCTGCACGGCATCAGCGAGCGCGACGGACTCGACCTCGTGCTCACCGCCCTGCTCTACGCCACCGCCTGTGGTGCCGGCCTGCTCGTCCGGCGGACCCGCCACGCACGACAGGCCTCCGAACGGCTCCTGAGCCGCGCCGAATCCGAGCGCCACCGGCTCCCTGCTGCCGAACGGCGCCGCATGGAGAGGGAGTTGCACGACGTCAGCGCGCACCATCTGACCGCCGTGGTGGTCACCGCGGGCGCCGCGCTGGGGCTGCGCGACCGCCGTCCCGAACTCACCGAGGAGGCCCTGCGGTTCGCGGTCGACACCGGCCACGAGGTCACCCGGGCGCTCGGCTCCGTACGGGCCCCGGCGCCCTCGGGCGAGGACCTGCCGTCACCGGAGGAGCGGCTGCTCGACCTGGTCGACGGATTCCGGCGCCTGGACCAGCGGGTGGACTGCGAGATCGACCCGCTGCCGGACGGCGCGGTCGCGGAGGCGGCGTACGGCATCGTGCGCGAGGCGCTGACGAACGTGGCGCGCTACGCCCCGGGCGCGCCCACGCGGGTGCGGTGCCGCTACGGCGACGACCGCACGGACGTCGTGGTGACCAGCGGGGCACCGCTGCCCGGCACGGTGGCGCACGGCGCGGGTCTCGGCGGGGGACGCGGGCAGGGCTTCCTGCGCTCCCGGGCGCGGGAGGCGGGCGGCACCCTGGCCACCGGGCCGACGGCGGAGGGCGGCTGGGAGGTACGCGCGGTCCTGCCCGGCCGCAGCGCCGCCCCCGTCGAGCGGTCCGGGCCGCGCGGCCGGCGTCCGGCGCAGGTGACGGCGGCCGTCGGACTCGTGCTGCAACCGCTGCTGCCGACGCTGGTCGTCCGGGCGGAGAGCACCCCGGCGGGCTCTCAGGTGTCGGCGGGTGTGCTGTTCGCCCTGCTGGCCGCGGCTCAGGCGATCACGCTGCTGTGGCTGCGCGGTGCACCGCGCGCCGCCCAGGGCGTCCTGTGCGCCCTGGCGCTGCTCTGGCCGGTGGCGATGGCCGCGGGCGACTACACGGGCCCGGTCGTCCTGCCGCCCGCGCTGAGCATGCTCGCCATGTGCGCGGCGCTCGCCGTGGACGGGAGCCGGGACGGACGGCGGGTGCTCCTGCCGGCCGTGGCCGCGGTGGTGCACGCGGCGGCCGTGACCGCCGCCGTACTGGACCGGGGCACGACACTGCCCGTCTGGGCGGTCGTCGCGGCGGCGACGGCCGGGGCGTCCCTCGCGGCCGGTGCCGCCCATGGGTGCGGGGTTCTGCGCGGCCGTCGCGCGCGGGCCGCCCGGGGCACCCGGGACGCACGCCTCGCCCACTGGACGGAGGAGGCGGTCCGGGACGCGTGGGCCGAGCGCCGCCGGATCGCCGGCGGGCTGGAGACGACCGTGCTGGCGCGCACCGCCGACATGGTCGCCGAAGCGGAGGCGGGCCGGCTCGAGGCGACCGCCGAACGCGCCCGCGAGGCGCTGGCCGCGATGCGGGCCCTGCTCGACACGGTGCGGGAGGGCGGGGCGGAGCGCGCACTGCGGCCGCAGCCCACCCTTCAGGCGCTGGACCTGCTCGCCCATCAGTGCCGGGCCACCGGCCGCGAGGTGGAGATACGGCTGACCGGCCACGTGCCCCGGCGCCTGCCCACCGCCGTCGACCTGGCCGCCTACCAGGCCGCCGAGACGCTCCTCGCCACCGGGGACGACCGGCCCGCGGTGCTGGAACTCGACGCCGCGGAGGGTACGTTGACGATCACGGCCACCGGGATCGCACCCGCCGCCCACCCGGCCGTACGGGAGCGGCTGACGGCCCGGCTCGCGGCGCTGGACGGCACCCTGACCACCGGGCCCGCGGACACGGTCCGCCTTCTGCTGCCGCTGACCCCGGGCGGCGAGGAGGGGAGCGCACGATGAGCCTCAGCGTGCTGGTCGCCGACGACCAGGGCATCGTCCGGGCGGGATTCGCCGCCGTGATCGACGCCGAGGAGGACATGACGGTCGTCGGTGAGGCCGCCGACGGCGCCGAAGCGGTGCGGCTGGCCGAGGAGCTTGCACCGGACGTGGTCGTCATGGACGTACGGATGCCCGTGCTGGACGGCATCGCGGCCACCCGGATCATCACCGGCCGCCGGAACGCGCCGCGCGTCCTGGTGCTGACCACCTTCGACCTCGACGCCTACGTCTTCGACGCGCTGCGGGCCGGCGCCTCCGGCTTCCTCCTCAAGGACGTGCACGCCCCCGAACTGCTGCGGGGCATCCGGGTGGTGGCCGCCGGCGAGAGCGTCCTCGCCCCGTCCGCGACCCGCCGCCTGATCGGCCACTACGCGTCCGGAGCGCTCGCAGGGCCCCGCGGGGAGAGAACCCCCGCCGAGCTGGACGGCCTGACCGACCGCGAACGGGGCGTCCTCGCCCTCGTCGCCTCGGGACTCAACAACGCGGAGATCGCCGAGCACCTCGGCATCACCGTCGGCACCGTCAAATCACACGTCAACGCGGTGCTGCGCAAGCTCGGGCTGCGCGACCGGGTCCAGGCCACGATCCTCGCCTACGACCTCGGCCTCGCCCGCCCGAACCCACCCGGCACCCACCTCTGACCACCCCCCGACCACGACCAGCACACCCCAGGAGCCCACGCCGTGACCGGACCCGGCCCGTCCCTGCCCCGCCGACTGCGCCACGTCCTCGGCGACATCGCCGCGCTCGTCTACCTCGGGCTCTGCGCCGCCCTGCTGACATGGGCGTTCGCGGTGAGCGCCGGCGAGACCGAGGACGCCTCCTTCGCGGGCGTCATCCCGTTGCTCGCCACCGCCCCGGTCAGCTTCGTGCTGATCGTGCTGCCGGACAGCCCCGTGATGTTCGTCCTGGCCGTCGTCGTCGGCGCACTGGTCAACGCCACGGTCATCGGCTGGTGCTCCCGCGCCCTGCGCCGCGGCACCGGGGCCTCGCGCTAGGGGTGTCCGGGCCAGGGCGTCTCGCCGCGCATCCGCCGGACGGCACGGCACCTGTACGCCGCCGACCGGCATCACAGCTCCGCCGCGTCCGCCATGTCGAAGGCGTCCATCGAGGCCGGCGGGTCCGAGGACGCGTCGTCGAGGTGCTGCTCGGACCAGATCGTCTTGTCCCGCCGGCTGTGCCGTACGCCCCAGTGGGAACTGAGCCGCATCACGATGAAGAGGCCCCGGCCGCCCTCGTCGCTGGTGCGGGCGTGCCGCAGGTGGGGGCTGACGCTGTTGGCGTCCGTGACCTCGGACAGCAGCCGCTGCTGGTCGTGGATGAGCCGCAGCCGCACCGGACCCTTGCCGTAGCGGATGGCGTTGGTGACGAGTTCGCTGACGATGAGCTCGGTGGTGTGAACCGCCCCGTCCAGGTGCCAGGCCGCGAGTTGCTGGTGGACGAGCCGGCGTGCCGTGCCCACGACGATGGGGTCGGGGGGCAGCGTCCAGTCCGCGACCCGTTCCGGGGCCAGGGCGTGGAAGCGCGCGAGCAGGAGGACCGCGTCGTCCTGACGCGAGGGCGCCATCCGGTACACGGCGGTGTCGCACAGTTCCTGCAGGGGCCGGGAGGTGGTGGCGAGGACGTTCTCCAGGTCGTGCCCGGCCGCCGTTTCGCCCTCGTCGCCGGAGGCGAGGAGACCGCGGGTGCAGAGGGCGAGCAGGCTGCCGGGGGCGAGCTGGACCACGGTCGAGGTGAAGGGCTGCTCGCCGCCCCCTCCCAGCGCCGGCCCCTGGGGGACGTCCACGGCGAGCGGCGAGCCGTCGGGGTCGACGACGACGGGGGCGGGGTGCCCGGCGCGGATCATGGTGCACTGACGGGAGACGGGGTCGTAGACCACGATCGCGCAGGTCGCCGTGTGACGGTCCGCGGCCGAGGTGTCGGCCGCCGGGAGCTGCGTGGCGACCTCGTCCAGGTGGATCAGCACCTCGTCCGGCTCCAGGTCCTGCAGCGCCAGTGTGCGCAGGGCGATGCGGAGCTGGCCCATCGTGGCCGCCGCCTCGATGCCGTGTCCCGTGACGTCACCGACGACCAGGGCGACCCGTGTGCCGGAGAGCGGGATGACGTCGAACCAGGCGCCGCCCGCTCCCTCGGGCAGGTACACATGGGCGGTCTCCACGGCCGTGAGGCGGGGAATCTCCCCGGGCTGGAGCCTGCGCTGCAGCGCGGAGGCCACGGTGCGCTCGCGGCGGTAGCTGCGCGCGTTGTCCAGGTGCGCGGAGGCGGTGTCGGCCGCCTGCCGGGCGACGTCCAGGTCCGCCTCGTCGAAGGCCTCGGTGCGGTTCCGGTACAGGGTCAGCAGACCCAGCAGGGTGTCCCGCGCCATGAGCGGGGCGACGATCATGGAGCGTACGTCCGCCGCGATCAGCGGTGCGAAACCGTCCCGGTCGGCCGAGAGCCACGGATCGTCCGGGGTCACCTGGACCAGACGGGCGTGGGTGTCGTTGAGGGCCTGGGTGTACGGGGTCGGGAAGGGGAAGGGGAGGCTGTCGCCCTTCTTCCTGGCCGGCTCGACGGTCGGCGGAGCGAAGGCCACCCGGCGCAGCGGCACGTCCGTCGGTACGGGGCCGGCCCGGGGCGCGCTTCCGCCGGTGCCGTCCTCGAGCAGGTCGACGCTCGCCGCGTCGGCGAAGGCGGGCGCCAGCGCCCGCACGAGTTCGTCCGCCGTGGTCCCCACCTCCAGGGTCGAGCCGACGCTCGCGTGCACCGCGCTGAGGACGGCGAGGCGGTCCGCCGCGGCCTGCCGCTCGGTCACGTCCTCGACGACGCCCACCAGTCCGGGGATGCCGCCGTCCCGGCCGGGCAGCGGGAACAGGGACACCTCGACGGCGAGGGCGACCTGCGGGTCCGACGGCGAGGGCCCGCGGATCAGCCGGCCGCGCAACGGCTTCCCGGTCGCGAAGACCTCGTCGATCAGCGCCCTGAACTCACCCGCCTCTCCGGGGGCGAAGTCGTCGACGACGTGCCCGACGACGTCCCCGGCGGGCAGCCCCCGCACGCCCCGGCCGGCCGGGTTGTAGCGGGTGACCTTCCGTTCGGCGTCGAAGACGAACAGACCCTGGGGCGAGTCGGCGAACAGCGCGTTCAGCACGGCGGTGTCGTCGACGGGACAGCCTGTCACCACAAGCTCCCTTCGCGAACCTCCCTCCTTACCTTCTCGCATCACCGGTGCGCGGCAACTCGGGCCGGGGCGGGGCACGGCGGCAGCAGGCGTGGGCGACCGGGCACGTCCCACGGGTCACGGGCCCAGGTGGATCACGCCGGCGAAGCCGAGCGCCTCCCGGGCGGAAGCCGTGAACGCCTCCTCGAGGACCGTGTGCAGGGCCAGGGCCGCGTGCTCCGGACGCAGTCGGCCGTCCCCGTCGGTCAGCAACTCGTAGACGTCCGCGGCGATGTGCGCAGCGCCTTCGTCCGTGACCGTGCCGAGCATCCCGATCACATGGCGATACCCGGCGGCCTGGAAGGACGCGGCGATGGTCCAGCCCCCGCCCTCGAAACCCCGCTCGTCGCCCGCCGTCTCGCAGGCCGAGAGATAGGCCAGGGCACCGTCCGCCACGAGGTTCGGCGGGAGGTGCCGCCAGTCGAGGTGTCTGTCCTCACCGAACTCGAACCGCAGTCGCGGCACGTCCTCGTGCACGCCCGCGTGCCCGATGAAGTGGAAGAACGGGTGATCGGTGAGGCGCGCGGCGACGTTCGCGACCGTGGCGTCCGGTCCGCGCAGGACGTGCCCGTCGGCGACCAGACGTTGGATGCGCGCGGCTTCCGCGCTTCCGGCCGGCCGTGTGTCGTCCGCGAGGACCAGCAGCATCCGCTGCTCCTGGTCTTCGCTCCGGTGCCGCTCGCCGTACCGTGCGGTCATGAGTGCCTGGAGGCTCGGCGTGTAGGAGTGGACCGCGTGGTCCAGGGCCGTGGCAGGGGGATGTCCGGCCACATGGAGGGGCAGCATCGTGAACGGACCGGTGGGACACCACCAGATCCGGGGAAGGGTGCCGGCTGGACCGGGTGCGGCGGATGAGGTGAGTCCGAGGGCGGAGAGGACCGGCCGCACCGTGCTCTCCCACAGCCAGGCGAGCGCCGACCAGGCCTCGCGGTGGTCCTGCCCGGCAACCGAGCGCTGATACGCACGCGCGCGGGTGGTCAGTTCGGTGGGATCCGCCTTCGGCAGCGGGAGCGTCGACACTCCCTGTCGTGTCACCAGCAGTGCGTCGCAGCGGCGTGCGGTCGTGTTGAGGACCACGACGGGGCCCTCGCTCGCGGCCGCGACCATGCGATGGCCCAGGACGGGGACGAGGAAGTCGTCGAAGCCGGGAACGGCACGGACCGCTTCCACCAGGTTGTTCATCCGGGCCCGCGCGAGTTCGCCCCGCCTGGGGGACGCCCCTGAGCTCTGTCCGGTGTCCAGATGGAGAAACGCCCACAGCCACCGGAGTTCCTCGTACAGATCCGGTGCGGCGCGGTGCAGCCGGTCCACCTCGGCATGCGAGTTCTCGGACCACGCCGACAGCAGCGCGCTGCGCTGCTCGAGGAACTCCAGAGCACGCTCCGGTGACCCCGCCTCGATCGCGTAGGCCGCGGCTTCCCGGCTCCGTTCCTCCCACGCACGGATGACACCTCCACGCTCGGCACCGGGCAGCAGCACGACGGGCGGGAGTTCCCGGGTGACGATCTCGTAGCTCCGGACGACCTCGTCGTGGCGGCCCAGGTGCTTGGCCAGGCTTCCCCAGAGCAGCGCGGCCTGCAGCCGTTGCAGTGGCTGTGCGGCAGGGTCCAGGGTGATCCGCCGCACGTCGTCGGCCGCGCGGCGGAGCGAGTCGCCGGAGGCGTCGGCCACACGGGACAGCACTTCGGCTCTGGCCAGCAGCAGGGAAGCCGTCGGCACGGTGGCAGCCGGCGGGGCCATGCCCAGGTCCTCCACTGCGGCGTCCAGCTCGCTGAGGGCGATGTCGAGGCGTGCCGGAGAGCCGTCGGCCGAGTGGAGCGCGAGCAGGACGGAGACGTATCCGGTGGCCCGGGCCAGACGCCGGGCGGGATCGAGCCGGAGCCGGTACTCCCCGGCTGTGCGGTAGTCGGCGAAGGCCTGCTCCAGGAACTGGAGGCGTCCCGTCGCCTGGTGCTTCAGGAACAGACATTCGCCGTGCTGTACGAGCGCCACGTACCGGTACGGCAGTTCGTCACCGGCTCGGTCGGAGACGACCTCCGCGGCGGACTCGGCGGCACGGTCGAGATCCGCCGGGTCACCTCCCTGCCGGAACCGGTCGACCAGGCACCGGGTCAAAAGGTTGCCCGCAGCCTTGCGCCAGGGCGACGCCCTGGGCAGGGAGTTCTTGGCCCTCTCTGCGAGAGCCAGGGCCTGGTCCAGGTCCGCGGAGCGGCGGGACAGGGCCGAGGACACGCGCAGCACCTCGGCGGTCACGAGGTGCAGCCGGGACCGTCGGATCCTGCCTTCCGGGGGGGAGGACGTCTCGGCCAACCGCGCGAGTGCCAGGGCTTCGTCGAGCGCCTCCCGTGAACCGTCGGTCCAGAACCGGGCCATGCACAGGGCGGAGGACACGGCTGCCCGCTCGTACTGGTCGGCCCTGTCATCCTCGGGCGGCTGCTGGAAGCGGAGCAGGTTCTCGGCACGGGCGAGGTCGCCGGGGCTCCCCCTCACCGCGGAGCGCATCACCAGGATCCGCGCCAGCGGCAGCGCGGTGGCGTCCGCACCGTGAGTGGTCGCGGCCGCCTCGTCGGCGAGCGCCACGGCGCGCCACAGGTCGTCGTCCCCGTGCCCGATCTCGTGGTGGACCGCGTACGTGCGCAGGAGTTCGGCGACGAGCGGTCCGGTGTCCGCCCCGCTCGCGGACAGCCGGTCCAGCGACCTTTCGAGGAGGGTGAGCGACCTGTTCAGGTGCGAGAGGGCCCCCGTGTGCGAGAAGAGCTCACGCAGGGCGGCGCCGAGCACCCGGTTGACCCGTACG
This sequence comes from Streptomyces malachitofuscus, assembly GCF_055571035.1. Lineage (NCBI taxonomy): Bacteria > Bacillati > Actinomycetota > Actinomycetes > Kitasatosporales > Streptomycetaceae > Streptomyces > Streptomyces malachitofuscus. The sequence goes on from NZ_JBVIGA010000023.1 coordinate 130,223, forward strand.
GCCTCGTGGGCGGTCCCGGTGTCGACCAGGCGCTCGCCGATGTCCACGGCCTTCTCGAGCGGTCCCCGGGTGCCGCGGCGCACCCCCTGCAGGTACGCCGCTTCCGCGGCCTCGCAGCCGAGTTCGGGGAAGCGGGCCGCGTCGTAGTCGAACGCCAGGGCAAGCTCCGTCAGGTCGAACGCCTGGCGCAGGGCCTCGAGGTCGTCCTGCCGGCGGAACCGGTCCAGCAGGTCCCGTATCGCCCGGGTGAGCCGTGGCGCCAGCTCCACCTCGTTCCCGCGCCCGAGCAGGTCTCTGAGCTCCGCGTGTTCGACGTCCTCGGCCCGTGGGGAGGGCGGCGCGGGCCCGCCGAGCTCGTAGACGTGGCCCGCTCCCGTGCGGAGGCGGACCGGTCCGGGCCCCACCTCGACGCGGACCACGTCGCTCGCGTCGATCCGCACCGTGCGGGTGCCGGTCCGCGTCACGGCCTCGATCACGCGCGGATGGGTGTCGGGCACGAGGATCGCTGCCGCGGACGGGCCCCCTACGTCACCCAGCAGCAGCGCGCCTCCCTCGCGCCGGACACCGAGCCGGGTCTCCCCGACGGCCGTGGCGATGGAGGCGACGGTGTCGAGGGTGAGGTCCGGCGCCGAGCCCGGGTCGAGGGAGGGCACATGGGCGCGGGCGGCGTTGGCGAGGCTCCATGCTCCGGTCGTCGAACGTGCCTCGGCGGGCAGCCGCTTCCACGCCTCCGCGAACCATCCCGCCAGACCGGAACGGTTCTGCCGTACCAGGGCGTGCAGGGCCCGGTTGAGGTGCCGGGCGGCGGCCTCGGTGTCTCCGGTCAGGCTGGCCCAGGTGACCCGTTCCTCCAGGAGCAGCGCGGGCGACAGACCGCCGTGCAGCTCGGTGAGGACCTCGATGATCTCGTGGAGCCGCGGGTCGGTCTCCAGCATCCGCGCCAGGCCGGCCCGCAGATAGGGCAGGCACTCCGGGAGCAGCGCGATGGCTTCGGGCGTACGGGCGCCCACCCAGTCGCTGAACCACAGATCGGCTTCGGCACCGACGTCCAGGTGCGGCAGGAACCGGAGCCGGATCGCACGGATCAGTTCCGGTTCGATCCGGGTGGCGACGCTCAGGACCGTGGCCAGCTCGAGCGCCCCCGCCGGGGGCGGAGGCGGCAGCTCCCGCGGTGGCCCGGTCACGGCTGTCCCACCCCGGCCCGGCTCGCGGTGGTGGTGCGGTCCCAGCTGACCAGCGGCAGCAGCCTCGTCATCCAGTCCGGCCAGCGTCCGGGCGGATACGGGGTCAGTGCGACGGCGCTGCATCCGGCCCGGGTGACGAGCCGGACGAACTCCTCCCAGCCGTCCCGCGTGCCGTGGTGGAAGGGGTCCGGAGGGCCACCGAGGCCGAGATCCGAGAGCAGCAGGATGCGCCTGCCGCGCTCGGGGGGCGTGTATGCGGTGCGCGTCCAGCGTGCCCCGGGACCGGTCCCGTGCTGGGGGAGGCCGGAGAAGTAGCCGACCTCGACCAGACCGGATCCGACCACCGCGCGGATCCGACGGACCAGGTGGTCCTGGTCGCGGCGGAACGGCTGCATACCGGGGCCCCGGTCGACCAGCACCTGAACCCCGTACCGCAGCGTCCGCACGGGGCGGCGCGGCAGCCGTGTCACCGGGCGGCCGTGGGCGAGCACGTCGATCAGTGCCGGGATGTCCACCGGGCCTTCGGGCACCTGCCGGGAGAGCATGGCGCGGAGAATGGCGCTGGTCCAGTGCGGGACCAGGAGCGGCAGGTGGGGGAGCGGGGAACGGTCGGCCGTCGGCCTGGCCAGGGGCTCCGTCGGCTCGGGCGGTCCGCCCGAGCCTTCGACGCGCGCCGGGTGGAGCAGCGGGAGGTCCGCCGTCGCGTCCGTGCCCGAGCCCTCGTTCCGGGGACCGGTGGGCGGCTCGTCGCGGGGACCGTCGCCGGGCTCCTCGCGGGGACCGTCGGCCGGGGGCTGTGGCGCGAGTGCGTGCACCGGGGGCGGGGCGGAGTCGCTCGTGCGGGGGACGCCGCCGGCCAGGCCCAGCAGGTGCAGGACCTGTTCCCGCTCGCTCTCGGTCCGTGCCACCTCCAGGGCCCGGACGGCATCGGCCAGCCAGATCTGCGGGCGCATCGGGTCACGGCTCCCGCTGCGGGGACTTGCTCAGCGTGAGACTGCGCAGCAGGGGCCACCGCGGATGGGCCGGACCGAGGTCCAGTGCGCGGCAGGCGCGCAGGGCGTCCAGGTACTCGGCGGTGCTGGGCAGCCGCTCGCGGCGGTTGCTCCCTTCCGCGCGCACTCGCATGAGCTCGTCGGCGAGCTCACCCGCGAGATGCAGTGTCGGCGGGTCGAGGGCCACTCCCTCCTCGCGCAGGTGCAGCGTCGCGATCCTCACCAGGCTCTCGTGGGTCGGGCCGGGCAGGGAGAAGGTGACACAGCGCCGTACGAAGGCATCCGGCAGTTCGCGGTCCCCGTTGGTGGTGATGACGATCAAAGGGGTCCCCGCGCCCGGCTCGCGGCGGACGGCGGTCCCGGTCTCCGTGACGGTGAACTCCTGCGAGCCCAGCGGGACCAGCAGGCTGTTGGGCACGTCCGGGTCGGCCTTGTCGATCTCGTCGATGAGGACGACGGCGCCCTTGGACACGTGCTGCCGGTAGAACCGGTCGAGCGGGTCGTGCGGGCGTCCCGGCGCGAGAAGACCGCCTCGGGTGTGGGCCGACTCGGGTGCGAACGCCCACCACAGGACACCGGGTTCGATGTAGTCGCCGTCCTTCAGCGTGCCGTGGCGCGTCTGCGCGTCCGCCAGCCTGCGCACGGCGTCGAAGGACCACAGCAGGTCGGTGGCCTGGGTCCGGGACGTGACCACGTGCTCGTAGTACCGCATGCCGTTGGCCCGGGCGTGGAACGGGGCCAGGGACGACTTGCCGGAGCCCGGGGCCCCGCTCAGCAGCAGGGGCCGGGCGGTGGCCAGTGCCACGTCGATGGCCAGCCCGAGCCCGTCCGGCATGTCGTAGACCCGGCCGTCCCTGGCGTCGGGACCGTACGACACGTGATCCGTCACGGGGACTCCTATGAGTAGGTACCGGCGAGTTGTTCGTGCAGGGTGCTGAGGCGTTTGGTGCGGAGCTTCGCCGTCTGTTCGTCCTGCGCGGTGAGCAGGGGCCGCAGCAGCACCGCGTTACGGAAGGCCGCCCGGACCTGTTCCCCGGGCTCCGGCGTGCCGGTCGTCACCAGGACGATCAGCCAGGAGAAGGCTCCGTGCAGCAGCTGCACCGCCTGTGCGAACTCGGCGTCGGGCGGGCACAGTTCATTGATGACGAGGTAGTGGACCCGGGTGTCGACGTCATGGGGCAGGATCCGGTCCTCCTCGTCCTCGGCCTCGAAGAACTCCTGCCACACCGCGTTCTCCCAGGTGCGGAACCGCTCCCCCACCCGGTCCTCACCCGTGGGCAGGCTGCCGACCGACCGCACCTCGAAGCCGTGGGTGGCGGCGCAGGTCGCCCGCCGGATGTACTGCTCGGCCGTTACCGTCGCCCGGGCGTTCAGCAGGACCGTCATCCCGTGGGGGCGCTTGTCCGGTTCGGGGAGCAGTCCGCGTGCGGCCTCCTCGTCGACCCAGGTGGGCGCCAGCGCCGCCGCCAGCCGGCGGATGATGTGGTCCGGCAGTGAAGAGGCGAGCGCGTCGAGGGCCGCCTCCATCCGGTCGGGAGGAGCCAGCAGGAACTGGTGGGCGAGGAACAGGCACCCTCCGTGCCGGCCGGTGGCACCGGCCAGGTACTCGTTCTCCGCCCCCAGCGCCCTGGCGGCGTCGACCAGCACGCCGGGGCGATGCCGGGCCTCGGAGAGATAGTCGCCCAGGCGCTGGAGCCAACGGCTCATCGGATCGGTGCCCGTGACCGCCTCGGGAAGCTCGCAGAAGCGATCCAGTACCTGGTCGGAGAGGCTCTCGGCGTCGGGCTGCGCGCCGCGCGGGGTCCTGGCGAACTGGATCGGCCGAAGCTCCTCCAGCCCGGCGATCTTGACGTCCTCGGTGGTCAGCCCGTCCAGGAGGACGGGCACCACGAGCAGAGGCGCGCCGAGCGCCCTGCGCCACATGAGGATGTTGACCTCGCGCCGTACCCACGTCGACTTCAGCGCCTTCTCACTGAGAAGCACGACGGCCGCGTCACAGCGCGCGAGCCAGTGCACGATCTCCGGGCGCCACTCGTTGCCCGGCGGAATGGCGGACTGGTCCACCAACGGGCTGTGGTTCTTCTCCCTGAGACGCTTCTCGATCCTCTTCAGAACAGCGGTCGCGAAGGCGTCGCCCCGGGCGCTGTGGCTGATGAACACGTCCCCCACGACGATGATTCTGATCCATCGGCCGCCACCACGGAGGGCAGTCTCACAAACCCGCGCTCACAGACCCGCGTCGAACTCCGGCTTGGCGACGATGATCCTCCAGCGGCGCAGCTCCTCCGTGAGTGTCGTCTCGACCCGTAGGGCCAGGGCGCGGAAGGAGACGGCGACGTCCGGGCCGACGGGTTCGGCGAGCAGCCGGCGCAGCGTGTTCTCGTGGGCCAGCAGTTCCAGGCGGGCCTCCCGGTAGGAGACGGCCAGGCGCTGCGCGGCGAGCAGGTTCTGCACGGCCAGCACGGTGTTGCACACGGGCGGGAGGCCCGCGGCGAGCAGGGCGATGACCGAGGCAGCCACCGACGGCTCGGCTCCGCCCCGGCCCGACACGAGGAGCGCCGCGTACGAGAGGGCGACGACCACGGCTGCCAGCACCGCGCCCTTGGCGACCCGGCCGAGGACGCTCTCCGTACGCCCGCACTTCTCGGCGGCCAGCTCGAAGTACAGCCCTTGACGCCTGATGCGGTGGTCGAGGTACGTGCTCATCCGGTCGGCGGTGTCGGTGCCGGGGCCGCCGGGACGGCGCCAGACCTCGTCCTGCCAGTGGGTTTCCGATCCGTCCGTGGCGCGGTCGGCGAGTCGGGCGAATGCGTCGAGCTCGGCCGGACCGGCACCGGCGAGCAGGCTCAGGCGTGCGTCGCGGACCCGCTCCGCCTCCTGGTCGGTACGGCCCAGATAGGGCCCGACGGCCGCGAGGAGCAGGAACATCTCACGGCGGAAGAGCTCGGCCCTGACCCGGCTGGTCACCCAGGGACGGGACGGTTCCTGCTCGGTCCAGACCGTCCAGACCAGGAAGACGAGCAGAAGGCACTCGGCGAGGACGAAGCCCAGGCCCAGGTGACTGCCGTGGTCGAGAAACACGGTCTGCGCGGTCAGGAACACCACGGCCAGGGCGGGGAGCACGGCGAGTCGGACACCGGTCGCCCGGAACCGCCCCTGCAGATCGACCGCGGTGTCCCCCGCCGGGCGCGGCACGATGTTCGGATAGTCGATCGGCTTGCGTACGCCCGGCCCGGGGCTCCATGCCGCGCGCCGCGGGCCGCTGGTCCGGCGACGGCGTCGGTGCGCCCATTCCCGGCCGAGCAGGTATCCGCTGTCCAGGAGGACCAGGATCCAGAGTGCCCCGACCGCCGGAAGCGCGACCACCATGAACGGCGCCCGGGTCAGCAGTGCTGCCGCCGTCCAGGCCACCAGTACGGCGCTGGCACCGAGAACGATCTGGATCCGCCTCGCAGTCCGCATGCTCCCCCCACCCCCACGGCACGGTGGCGAGGGTATCGCGACCCCCGTGTCACGACTCCAGATACCGCAGCACGGCCAGGATCCGGCGGTTGTATCCCGTGGCGTGGGCGAGTTCGAGCTTGTCGAAGATGGTGTTGAGGTTCTTCTCGACCGCGCTCATGGAGATGTGCAGCTGCTCGGCGATGGCCGCGTTGGTGTACCCCTGGGCCAGCGTCTCCAGGACGCTGCGCTCACGGGGGGTCAGCCGGGCCAGCGGATCGCTGTGCGTCGTGCGGATGACCAGCTGCCGTACGACCTCCGGGTCGATGGCCGCGCCTCCCGCGTGCACCCGCTCCAGGGCGTCGAGGAACTCCTCCACCTGGGCGACACGGTCCTTGAGCAGGTAGCCCACGCGCTCCGCGCCCGAAGCCAGCAGCTGCGCCGCGTAATTGCGCTCCATGTGCTGGGACAGCACCAGCACCCCGACGCCGGCCCACCGGCTGCGGATCTCCAGTGCGGCCCGCAGCCCTTCGTCCGTGTGGGTCGGGGGCATCCTGATGTCGACGACGACCAGGTCGGGCGGCCGCGCCTCCACCTCCCGCAGCAGCGCGACGGCGTCACCGACCGCGGCCGGGACCTCGTGCCCCTCCTCGGTGAGCAGCCGGACCAGCCCCTCCCGCAGCAGGGTCGAGTCCTCGGCGAGCATTACGCGCACGGCAGCTCCGCGGTGATCGTGGTGGGTCCCCCGGAGGGGCTGTGGACGTGCAGCCGGCCGTCCAGCGCGCCGACCCGGCTGTGCAGCCCGGTCAGTCCGCTGCCCGCCGGGTCCGCGCCGCCGTCCCCGTCGTCCTCGACGCGGACGACGAGCACGGTGCCGTACGCGCGCACGCTCACGTGGATCCGTGTGGCGGCGGCCGCGTGCTTGGCGGCGTTGGTCACGGCCTCCGAGACGACGAAGTACGCGGCGGTCTCGACGGGGGCGGGCAACGGCTCGGTGAGCCCGAAGTCCATCCGGACGGGGATGTGGCACCGCTCGGACACCCCGGCGAGCGCCTCCCGCAGCCCCTGGCTGTCCAGTGCGGTGGGATAGACCCGCCAGGCCACTTCCCGCAGCTCGGTCAGCAGCTCCCGCGACTCCCGGTGGGCCTGCTCCAGCAGGCTGTCCGCCTGTTCGGGCGTCCGGCCCCGGCGGGCGCGTCCGAGGAGCATGGCCAGCGCCACCAGACGCTGCTGCACCCCGTCGTGCAGGTCCCGTTCGATGCGCCGGCGCTCGGTGTCCACGGCCTGCAGCACCGCTGCCCGGCTGGTGGCGAGCTCGTCGATGCGCCGCCGCAGCAGTTCGCGTTCCGAGGGACCGAAGCTCTCGCGGGCCAGCCGCGCGTCGAACGACTCCAGCGCCAGCAGGCCCTGCACGTTCAGGAAGAGCAGCACCCCGCCCAGCACCCCCTGGACCAGCAGTTCCCGCCAGCCGAGGGTGCCCCGCGCGAGGCTCGCGACGAGCAGCCCGGCCAGGACGGCACCGAACGCGAGCAGGCCCGCCACGAAGCCGGTGACCAGGCCCGCGCAGACGCGGGTGGCGAGGTAGCGCAGGATCCGGTGGTCCGGGACGGGACGGTCGGGGAAGCGGTCCCCGAAGAAGACCGAGCGGCGCCGGCGTTCGAGCGCGGTCAGCCGGCGCGCACCGGCGGCCAGGGCGGCGAGGGCGCGCCGACGGGTGCGCGGCCACAGCAGACGGGGACCGAGGAGGGTGCCGGCGACCGTGAAGTACAGCAGGCCCAGGAAGGCGGTCGGGCAGCCGAGCAGCAGCCCCGCGGCCCTTCTCGGCAGTGCCGGAGCGGACGCGGGCCCGCCTCCCGGGGGGCCGAGGGCCGTCGGGAGGTGCCGGGCGTCGAAGTCCGCCGATTCCTCCCGCACGTTCGCCGAGACTAGCCGGGCGACGCAGCCCGGACAAGATCGTCCGTCCGGGGCGGGGACGGGGCCGGTCATGACGTGCGGCGGTGCTGGGCGGACCCGCGGGGGCGCAGACGGACCACGACGTAGACCACCAGTGCCGCCGCGACCAGGCCGAGGACCGCCTTGCTGACCAACCCCACATACGTCCCGACGGTGTCCCACTGCTCGCCCAGCCAGTAACCGGACAGCACGAGCGCGGAGTTCCACATCAGGCTGCCCAGGGCGGTGAGCGTCAGGAAGGTGGGCAACGGCATGCGCTCCAGCCCGGCCGGTACCGAGATGAGACTGCGGAAGATCGGCACCATACGGCCGAGGAGGACCGCCTTCGTCCCGTGCCGGGCGAACCACTGCTCCGTCCGCTCCAGGTCGGACGCCTTGACCAGCGGCAGCCTGGCCCAGATCGCGTGCATCCGCTCCCGGCCGAACAGCGCGCCGGCCCAGTAGAGGACGGTGGCGCCCGCCGTGGAGCCGAGGGTGGTCCAGAACAGGGCCGAGAAGAGGCCGATGACACCCTGCCCGGCGGCGAATCCGGTCAGCGGCAGGATGATCTCGCTGGGCAGCGGGGGGAAGAGGTTCTCCAGGGCGACGGCGAGACCGGCCCCGGGCGCGCCCATGGCGTCCACGAGGTCGGCGGCCCAGCCCGCGATGCCGTCGGCGGGTTCCTGGGGCAGAGCCAGGTTCACGAGGTCCATGCGAAGTCTCCAGGGCGGCTGCGGTGCGGTCCTCGCGGCGACTGCCGCGATCCGTCAACCACGCTAGAAACCGCAGGTCAGCACCGGTATGAGGATTGCCGTCGCGTTCCTGGGGTTCCCCGCACCCGGCACCCTGCGGTTTTCCGCAGGGCGAGGAGCTCCCGGTGATCCGGGCGTCACCGGAGGAGCGGCCCGGACAAGAAACGAGACGTTGCGTCTTGTGTGGGCGGAGGGGAGAGGCTATGTTCGGTGAGGCGAGACGGACCGTCTCGTACTGTCTCTCGAAAGTGGACCTCACTTGATCCGTACTCCCGCAGCACCGTCCGCCCGTACCGCCGTGTCCCAGCTCACCGTCACCGACGTCACCAAGCGCTACGGCCCCCACCTCGTCCTGGACCGTGTGTCCTTCACGGTCCGGCCAGGGGAGAAGGCGGGGGTCGTCGGGGACAACGGCTCCGGCAAGTCCACCCTGCTCCGGCTGCTCGCCGGCGTGGTACGGCCCGACAACGGAGAGGTCTGCGTCGTCGCGCCGGGCGGCGTCGGGCACCTGGCGCAGACCCTCGGCCTGCCGGACACGGCCCGCGTCGGCGACGCCGTCGATCTGGCACTGGCCGAACTCCGCACCCTGGAGCGCGGGATGCGGGCGACCGGCGCCGCGCTCCACCACGCCGACCCGGCCGTCCTCGACCGGTACGCCGCCCTCCAGGAGGAGTTCGAGGCCCGCGGCGGATACGACGCGGACCGCCGTGTCGACGTCCTGCTGCGTCACCTCGGCGAGCCGTCGGCCGGTCTGGACCGCTCGCGGCGGCTCGGCACGCTCTCCGGCGGCCAGCGCTCCCGGCTCGCCCTGGCCGCGACCCTCGCCTCGGCCCCCGAACTGCTGCTGCTCGACGAGCCCACGAACGACCTGGACGACGAGGCGGTGGCCTGGCTGGAGGAGTGGCTGCGCGCCCACCGCGGCACGCTCGTCGCCGTCACGCACGACCGGGCGTTCCTCGACAGGGTCACCGACACCGTCCTGGAGGTCGACCACGACACCCGCTCGGTCCGCCGCTACGGCGACGGCTACCCGGGCTACCTCGCCGCCAAGGCCGCCGAACGCGCCCGGCAGCAGCGCGAACACGAGGAGTGGCGCGCCGAGACGGCCCGCCAGGCCCGGCTCGCCGACTCCCACGCCGGGCGCCTCGACGCGATCCCGCGCAAGGGACCGTGGGCGTTCAGCGGTGCCGGCGCCTTCCGGGCCCGCTCGCGGGCGCACGGTGCCATGAGCCGCGTCCGCAACGCGCGTGAGCGGCTGCACCGGCTCACCGAGAACCCGGTGCCCGCGCCTCCCGTGCCGTTGCGGTTCTCGGCGGACATCGGCGGATCGGCCGACCGTGCGGTGGAGGTGGAGGACCTGCGCGTCCCGGGCCGCCTGACGCTGGACTCGCTCCACGTCCCGGCGGGGGGCCGGCTCCTGGTGACCGGTCCCAACGGCGCGGGCAAGACCACCCTCCTCCGGGTCCTGGCCGGCGAGCTGACCCCGCAGCCCGGCGCCACGGTGCGGCGGCCCGCGCGGGTCGGATTCCTGCGCCAGGTGGCGCCGGCGGACTCCCCGGAGGAGGAGGGGCGTTCGCTGGGCGCGGTCTTCGGCGAGGATCGCGCGGACGAGCTGCTGACCCTGGGGCTGTTCCGGCCGGCCGACCTGACCCGGCCCCTGCGGGACCTGTCCACCGGACAGCGCCGCCGCCTCGAGGTCGCCCGTCTGGTCACGGGCGCCTACGACCTCCTTCTGCTCGACGAGCCGACCAACCACCTCTCGCCCGCCCTGGTGGAGGATCTCCAGACCGCCCTGGCCGCGTACGAGGGCACGCTGATCGTCGTCACCCACGACCGGCGGCTGCGGTCGGCGCTGCCCGGAGCCGTCCGGGAGATCACCCCTGCACGGTGAGCGGGCTGCGGGCCGGACGTAAGACTTTCGTCATCCCGTCGGCCGCCCGGGGCGGGCGCCCGGTCCGTTGAATGGAGACGAGACGACAACCCTCCAGGAGGTGGGCTATGGGGCGTGGACGACGTGCGCCGTCGCGGCCGTGGGTGGCCGGCGCGCTGCTCGTGGCGGTCGCCGGGGCAGGATTCGGGCTGTACTGGTTCCAGCCGTGGAAGCTGTGGCAGGACGAGACGGTCCAGGAGGCGCTGCCCGTGACCGCCACGAGCAGCGCACCGTCGCCCGACGGCTCCTCCGCGCCCTCCCCGGCCGGGCCGGTGACGCTGGCGAGCGGCGAGCTGATCAGCCATGAGCACGCGACGTCCGGCACGGTGAAGCTCGTACGGCTGGCCGACGGCTCCCATGTCGTCCGGGTGGAGAACCTCGACACCAGCAACGGCCCCGACCTGCGCGTCTGGCTGACCGACGCGCCGGTCAAGGAGGGCCGGGCCGGCTGGCACGTGTTCGACGACGGGAAGTACGTCAGCCTCGGCCGGCTCAAGGGCAACAAGGGCAGCCAGAACTACGTCCTGCCCGCCGACGTCGATCCGGGCCGGTACAGCAGCGTCAGCATCTGGTGCGACCGCTTCGACGTCTCGTTCGGCGCCGCGGCACTCGCCCGCACCTGAGGCGGCGCGGACCCGGGTGCGAGGGCGGCACGAAGCGGACCCGGGTACGAGGGCGGCACGAAGCGGACCCGGGTACGAGGGCGGCACGAAGAGGACAGAACCGGGCGGAGTGGACGACAATCGGGGGATGGGACGTCGCATCGCCGACGTGAGCACTCCCGCCCGGCTGGCCGCCCCCGGCGAGGGCCTGGGCCAGGACGAGCTGGCGCTCGCCGCCCGGAACCACGGCCTGCCGCTCGAGGCCCTGCGCCACGACGTCACCCCGCCCGGACTCCACTACACCCTCACCCACTACGACATCCCCCACGTGCCGGACGAAACCGCCTGGCGGCTGACGGTCGGCGGCAGGGTGCGGCACCCCCTCGACCTCACACCGGCGCAGCTGCGCACCTGCCCCGCGGTCACCACACGGGTGACCCTGGAGTGCGCGGGCAACGGCAGGGCCCTGCTGACGCCACGGCCGGTGAGCCAGCCCTGGCTGGTCGAAGCCGTCGGCACGGCGGACTGGACGGGAGTGCCGCTGCGGACGCTCCTGCGCGAGGCGGGGGTGGAGCCCGGCGCGGTGGACGTCGTGTTCACCGGCGCGGACCACGGCGTGGAGCGCGGTGTCGAACAGGACTACCGGCGGAGCCTCCCGCTCGCCGTGGCCACCGGCGACGACCCCGAGGTGCTGGTCGCCCACGCCATGAACGGCGCCCCGCTGCCGCCCCAGCACGGCAGCCCGCTCCGCCTCGTGGTCCCCGGCTGGTACGGCATGGCGCAGGTGAAGTGGCTGCGGGACATCACCGTCCTCGACGCCCCCTTCACCGGCTTCCAGCAGTCCGTCGCCTACCGGCTCAGGCGGACACCCGAGGAGACCGGCGAGCCGGTCACCCTCATCGCGCCCCGGGCGCTCCTGGTCCCGCCCGGTTTCCCGGACTTCATGTCCCGGACCCGCGTGGTCGCGCCCGGCACCGTCACCCTGACCGGACGGGCCTGGTCGGGACAGGCCCCGGTGACGGCGGTCGAGGTGAGCACGGACGACGGCCGGTCGTGGCGGCCGGCCGCGCTCGAACCGGATCACGGTCACCGTTGGGCCTGGCGCCGCTGGTCCTTCGTGTGGCCGGCCGTGCCCGGCGATCACGTGCTGAGCGCCCGCGCCCACGACGCGTCGGGGAACGTCCAGCCGACCGAACAGCCCTGGAACCGAGGCGGGTTCGCCAACAACCTCGTCCAGCGTGTCCCGGTGTTCTGCCCCGACGCCGTGTGAGGTCGGACGCTGTGCGCTCACACGGCTATTGACCTGCGTAGATGGGCTGTGCTTCCCTCGCGCGAAGGGCTGGGGGGCGCCGCGGCCGGTGAGGTGCGGGGCGGGTCGGGGGAGGCGTGAGGTGTCTCCGTGTGAACCCGGGCCGTGCTTTTTCCGTCTTCTTACTGACCGACGGCTGCCCTGACGGGATCAACATCTAACAAAGCTGACAGAAGTTGACACACATACCACCGCAGAACTTTTCGCGCGTCCGTGAGAGAGCCGCGACGCCCGTGTGGCGTCGGCCGAAGGCCGTGCTCTGGACCCTGACCGCCGCCGTGACCCTCGGCTTCCTCGTCGCGCTCGAACTCGCCGCGCGTCACTACGGCACACCGGGGCCGATCACCCTTCAGGCGCGGGAGGTGATCCACGCGCCCAAGTCGGGCGGTCTGCTGTACGCCTCCCTGGCGCTGATGACGGTGGTGCTCACCTGGCGGCAACGGTTCATCGCGGTGGGCGCCGCGATCGGCATCGACCTCGCCTTCGCCGTCGTCCGCTGGGCCGTCGACGCCGACACGGCCGGCGGCCACCCCTTCGGCAACGGTGCCCTGTGGGTGACCCTGGGCGTCGCGGTCCTCGCCGTCACCCGCCGCACCGGCCCGGAACGCGTCCTGCTGCTGAAGGGCGTCGGCCTGGCCCTGCTGCTGATGGCCGGCCGCAAGACGGGCGACACCTGGCTGCTCATCACCTCGAAGACCCGCACGACGGTGCTCGACCAGTACGTCGCCGTCGCCGACCACGCGCTGGGCAACCCGTCCTGGCTGGTGGGCCGGCTCGTCACGGCCTCCGGCTCCGTCGGCTACAACTTCCTCGACTTCGTCTACGGCAACCTCGCGGTGGCCGCGGTCGCCGCCGCCCTCTACCAACTGCGTCACGTGGCGGCCGAGCGTCGCTTCCCGCGCCACCACCTGGTGCGCACGTTCCTGGTGATCGGCCTCGTCGGACCGGCCTTCTACATGATCTTCCCGGTGGTCGGCCCGATCTTCGCCTACGGCACCGGCACCGAGCACTGGTCGGCGGTCAGCCTGTGGGCGCCCGACATGCCGCCCACCTCGCCCTGGGCCGCGGCCGACATCTGGCCGCGGACGCTGCCGCCGGCCGACGCCCCGCAGCCCATGACGTTCGACGGGATCACCCCGCGCAACTGCATGCCCAGCCTGCACACCGCCTGGGCCACCGCGATCTTCATCCACACCCGCACGGGCCCGCGGCTGCTGCGCCACGCAGGAACGTTCTGGCTGGTCGCCACGCTCTGCGCGACCCTCGGCTTCGGCTGGCACTACGGCGCGGACCTCATCGCCGGCGTCGTCTTCACCCTCACCATCGAGGCGGCCCTGCGCGCGTACGACCGGGGCTGGGACCCGGCGGGGCTCCGGCTGGTCGCCCACGGCACCGCGGTCTTCACCGCGTTCCTGCTGTCGTACCGCTGGCTCCCCGTGCAGATGGCCCACTATCGCTGGCTGGCAGGCCCCCTGCTGCTGCTGGCGACGGCCTCGGTGGTCCACGGCTACGCACGGACCACCGGGCAGTGGTCCCGGAAGACCGCCCCGGCACCCCGCCCCGAACCGCAGCCCGAACCGATCTGAACCACGTCCGGGCGGCGGGCCGGGCCGGATGGCTCAGCGCACCGGGAAACCGAACGCGTACCCCTCCTCCTTGAGCCAGGGCAGGACGCGGTTCAGGGCGTCGACGGTCTGCGAGCGGTCCCCGCCCGCGTCGTGGAAGAGGAGCGTCGGCCCGTTGGGGAGCTCCCGCTCGACGGTGTCGACGATGGCGTCCGCGCCCGGCCGCTCGAAGTCCTTGGTGTCCACGTTCCAGCCCAGCGGGCGCATGCCCCGGGAGGCGGCCAACTGGCGGCTGTAGGGGGTGAAGGCCCCTCCGGGCGCCCGGTAGTACATCGGCCGCACTCCCCCGGACGCCTTGGTGATCATGCGCTCGGCGTCCAGGATCTCCTTGGACTGGTAGGCCTCGGACTGCCGGTCCATGGTGGTGTCGTGCGACACCGAGTGGTTGCACAGCCGGTGCCCGGCCGCGACCACGTCCTTCACCAGGTCCGGGTGGGCCTGCGCCTGCGTTCCGGTCACACAGAACGTGGCCTTCACCCCGTGCTCGCGCAGCAGGTCGAGCACCTGGGGGGTCCACGTGGGATCGGGGCCGTCGTCGATGGTGATGTTGACGCCACGGTCCCCCGCGTCGGAGGCGTGCGCGATGGTCTTCGAGACCGGTTCGACGGCACCGCCCGGCGCCGGGGACGCGGACGTCTGCGGTGACGGGCCGCCCACGACGTCGGCCTGCGCCGTCCACACCGAGGCCCCGACGGCCAGCACCGTCACCCCGAGCGCCGCCCCGGCCACCTTGCCGTACCAGCCCCGTCCACCGCTGTGCCGTGCCATGTCCGCCCCGCCTCCGCGTCGTTGCCCGTCGCCCTGATCACCTCGGAACCATCTGGCAGGACGAGCGAGGCGCGACCACGGATCCGCCCGTTACCGATCACGGACAATTCCGGGGAAGTTCGCGGACAAGTACGGGACTCGGCCGCACCGCCGCCGCACCGGTCACCGCGCTCTCAGCTCAGCGCGCTCGTCTCCCGCCACTCGCCCCACGAGAGGTTCCACGCGCCGAAGCCGTTGCCGGGCGCCACCACGCCCTCGGTCAGGAGGTGCCGTTCCACGGCGCGGCGTGCGCGGACCGGAATGCTGCGGACCGTCCTTCCGTCGCGCTGCAGGGTCAGTCGATGCCTGTCGAGGTCGACCTTGACGATCTGCTCGACGCCGATGGTGAAGCGGGTCGTGTGGTCACGCACGAACCAGCCGCCGTCCGCGCCCGAGTGGGTGCCGTTCAGCTCGGCCTTCAGCGTGACCTTGGGAGATCGGCTGGGACACCCCCACCGTGGAGTCAACCGTGCGCACCCTCACGCGCACGTCGGCAAGGAGAACGGCGGACCGGGCGTGGGCGCCGTCGCCGGCCGGCGGGGCCATTCGGAGTCGTGTGGTGGCGGCTGCCGGGACCGGTCCGCACGCTGGTCGCAGTGGACTGACGCCGTGCACATGCCGGCGGCTGAACTCCGGGAGGACCGTGTGACCGCTACATCGCCCGCCACCGACGCACCGCCTGCCCGGTACGACGACCTGCGTGCCCTGGTGATCAACTGCACCCTCAAGCGCTCGCCGGAGCCGAGCAACACTCAAGGGCTGATCGACCGAGGCACTGCCATCATGCAGGCACAGGGAGTGCACGTCGATGTCGTTCGGGCCGTGGACCACGACATCGCCACCGGGGTGTGGCCCGACATGACGGAACACGGCTGGGCGACGGACGCCTGGCCGGACCTGTACCAGCAGGTTCTGGCAGCCGACATCCTCGTGCTGGCCGGCCCGATCTGGCTGGGCGACAACAGCTCCGTGATGAAGCGGGTGATCGAGCGCCTCTACGCCTGCTCCAGCCTCCTCAACGAAGCGGGACAGTACGCCTATTACGGCCGCGTCGGAGGCTGCCTGATCACCGGCAACGAGGACGGCGTCAAGCACTGCGCCATGAACGTCCTCTACAGCCTGCAGCACCTGGGCTACGCCATCCCGCCCCAGGCGGACGCCGGATGGATCGGCGAGGCAGGCCCCGGCCCCTCCTACCTCGACCCCGGCTCGGGCGGCCCGGGGAACGAGTTCACCAACCGCAACACCACCTTCATGACCTGGAACCTGCTCCACCTGGCCCGGGTGTTGAAGGACATGGGTGGCATCCCCGCCTACGGCAATCAGCGCACCGCCTGGGACGCCGGCTGCCGCCGCGACTACGAGAACCCCGAGCACCGGTAGAGGAGGCAGCCCGCCTCGGACACACCCGCGGTGTCCTGGAGGGCCTGACCGGCGCCGGAGACGTCATCACCTCAGCCGGCGTCTGCGACCTGATGGTCCCTTCCCCGTCCGTACGGTCCGCCGGGGTCTCACCGGTCACAGCCGAAGGACGAACCAGGTGGTCTTCCCCTGCTCGTCGGGGCGGACGCCCCAATGGTCGGCGAGGGCGTCGACGAGGATCAGGCCCCGTCCGGACTCCTCGTCCTGAGCGGCCAGCCGTGGCTGGGGCAGATGAGGGCTGAGGTCGCTGATCTCGACGGCCAGTTCGGTGGCCGTGCGGCGCAGATGGACGACGACAGGGCCTTCCGCGTGCTGCACGGCGTTGGTGAGAACCTCGGAGACCAGCAGTCTGGCGTCGTCGGCTCTGTGGGCGCAGTTCCAGGAGGCGAGTGTCTCGACCACGAAGGAGCGGCCCGCGGACACCGCGGTTGGGGTGGCCGGCAGCTCCCTACGGGCGATGTCCAGCGGGGCGTCGGGGAGCTGGGCCAGAAGGAGGGTGACGTCGTCGTCGTGGCCCTCGGAATCGGGCAGCAGCGCGGCGAGTACGTGATCGGCGGCGTCATCGAGGCCGCTGGAGAGTGTGAAGGCGTCGTCGAGGGCCGCGGTGAGCTTGTCGATCTGGTACTCGATGTCGCTGCCGGGGGTTTCGACCAGGCCGTCGGTGTACAGCACCAGGGCGGCGCCCGGTGGGATGTCCGCGCTGGACTGCTGGTAGAGGATGTCGCCGACGCCCAGAGGGGCGTTCACCGGCGCGGGAAGCCGATCGACGCCGTTGCCGGGGGTGGCGACGAGGGTGGGCAGGTGGCCGGCGGAGCACAGGGTCACGGATCCGGCGTCCGGGGCTATGACCAGATAGCAGCAGGTGACCAGCTGGTCCGGGACATTGAGGTCGGCGACGACCGCGTCCAGCGCCTGCATGAGCTGACGGGGCTGCATTCCGGTCTTGGCCAGGGCATGGGCGGCGGAGCGCAGCTGGCCCATGACGGACGCCGCCTCCAGACCTCGGCCCATGACGTCACCGATGAGGATGCCGACTCGGCCGGCGCCGAGCGGGATCAGATCGAACCAGTCGCCGCCCACTCCGGCGCCCTGGGTCGCGGGCCGGTAGCGGCTGGCGGCCGCCAGGCCGGGGATGGCGGGTGGGGTGCCCATGAGGCTGCGCTGCAGGGTGAGGGCGATGTGCTTCTGCTGCCTGTACAGCTCGGTGAGTTCGGCCTCGGCGCGCTTGCGGTCGCTGATGTCACGGACGATGGCGCATGCGCCGACGACCGTTCCGGTGGCGTCCCGGGTCGGCCACAGCGTCACGTCGACGTCGAGCATGGCACCGGTGCTGGTGACCCGCAGGGTTTCGAAATGCTCGATCTTCTCGTCGTGCCGCAACCGCTCCAGCAGGTGGATGATCTCGCCCTTGCGCTCCGGCGTGGCCAGTATGGACACGTGCTGCCCGATGGCTTCCTCGGACGTGTAGCCGTACAGTCGCTGGGCGGCGGCGTTCCAGTACGTGATGCGCCCGTCGAGCGTCTTGGCGAGGATCGCGTCCTGAGAGGACTCGACCAGGGCGGCGAGCTCGGTGATACGCGCCTCGGCGGCCTTGCGTTCGCTGACGTCGCGGACGGCGGCGGAGACCAGGAGCCCGTCGGTGGTTTCGAGGGGGCTGAGGCTGATCTCGACGGGGAACTCGCTGCCGTCCTTGCGCAGTCCGTGCAGTTCGAGCCCCGCCCCCATCGGCCGAACCTGCCGGGCGCCGGCGTAGCCGTCCCGGTGCCGGGTGTGGTGGTCCTGGAACCGCTCGGGCACCAGCAACTCAACCGGACGGCCCAGGAGTTCCTCGCGCCGGTAGCCGAAGAGAGCCTCGGTCTGGGCGTTGACGAGTGTGATGGTTCCCTTGTCGTCCACGATCACCATGGCGTCCGGGGCCGCCTCCAGCAGTGCCCGGAACCTTTCCTCGGCGGCCTTGCGTTCGCTGACGTCGCGGACGGCGGCGGAGACCAGGAGCCCGTCGGTGGTTTCCAGGGGGCTGAGGCTGATCTCGACGGGGAACTCGCTGCCGTCCTTGCGCAGTCCGTGCAGTTCGAGCCCCGCCCCCATCGGCCGAACCTGCCGGGTGGCGGCGTATCCGTCGCGGTGGGTGGCGTGGTGGGTGTGGAACCGACTGGGAATGAGGATCTCGACGGGGTGGCCGAGGAGTTCGTCGCGCCGGTAGCCGAAGAGGGCTTCGGTCTGGGCGTTGACGAGTGTGATGGTTCCCTTGTCGTCCACGATCACCATGGCGTCCGGGGCCGCCTCCAACAGCCCCCGGAACCGGTCCTCGACCGTTCCGGGGCCGCTTGCACGGCTCGTGGTGCCGCGCCGGCGGCCGGCCTCCCCGGCAGCTGCTGCTCTGCCGGTCGACCCCGGTGTGATCGTGTCGCTCATGGCGGCCCCAACTGACTGGCATGGTGCGGTGAGTCCGCCATCCCAGCGCATCCCCGCCGCGGCCGCCCCGGTCTGCCCCGTTCTGGCTCCGAGACGGCCGTACCTGCCTGATTGCGACTGGATGCTGCCCCTGTCTGGCGACAACGAGGGACGACTCCGCGGGCGGGGTGCCCTCGGAATCGAGGGCTATGCGCAGCGCGTTGACGTGGGTGGGCAGCACCTTGCGGCCGCCCGCGGGCGGCTCCGACCCCCACACCGCGTCGAGCAGCCGCTCGTGGCTCTGCACCACCCCGCGGCTCAGCACCAACGCGGCCGGCACGGTCTGCCGTGTGAGCGGCCCGAGATCCAGCAGCGCTCCGTCCCGCCAGGCCCGTAACGGCCCGAGCACCTCGAACCGAAGCCGCTGAGAAGATCTCCCGCCCGCGCCAAGCCTCCGCTCCCGCACGTCACCCAGGTCATCCATCGATCATTCATCAGCATTGCAGCACGCCTCGCCATGGTGATGGCCGTGACATCGCACAACCCGCACACAACCGAGGGGGTCCGCGTGACCGAAGCGGAGTTGGTGGCCACCGCGTTGGCCACCGGCGCGGCGGCCGGCCTCACCGGCACCCGCGTGGAGTCGTCCACGATCTCCACGCCGCGCTGCGACAGGCGGTACGCCGACGACTGGCCGGCGGCGGCGACGGCGCCCGGGCCGGCTACGGGGTCCGGGTACTGGACGCGTACGAAACGGACCCCGACGTGTGGCGGACCCGGCTGCTCCAGGTCCTCGCCACCGGGATGGAGATCGACGAGGAGATCCGCGTCGCGGCCCGCG
Source organism: Streptomyces malachitofuscus (assembly GCF_055571035.1). Taxonomy (NCBI): domain Bacteria; kingdom Bacillati; phylum Actinomycetota; class Actinomycetes; order Kitasatosporales; family Streptomycetaceae; genus Streptomyces; species Streptomyces malachitofuscus. Next base: position 149,454 of record NZ_JBVIGA010000023.1, read on the forward strand.
CCGTCCTGCGCGCGCAGCGCCGCACGGGACACCCCTGCTGACGGCGGCGGCCGGGAAGCCTTCCCGGCCGCCGGTCGGACGGATGGATCAGCGCAGGCCGGCGAAGAGATCGTTCTCGGGTACGGCGGCGCCGGTGGTGTCCCTGACCCGGACGAAGGTCTCCGTGCCCATCACCTCACCGAACCTCTCCTTGCCCATCTTGAGGAAGAAGATGTTCTCGCCCTGACTGGAGTGCGCGGCCAGCGCGTCGAACTTCTGACCGCTGAACGCGGTGGTGTCCACCCAGGTGGTGATCTCGTCGTCAGGGAGGCCCATCTCGGCCATCGCCGCGGCCTCGGCGGGATCCGGCTCCGGCAGGTCCGCACCGAACTCGCGCATGATCTCGCCGAACCGCCGCATCTCCGAGCGGGGCATCGTGGTCCAGTACACCTTCGGTGTCAGCGTGACCATCTCCAGCGCCGCCATCGTGATGCGGTGGGCCTGGATGTGATCGGGGTGACCGTAGAAGCCGTTCTCGTCGTAGGTGACGACCACATCGGGGCGGTGGTGCCGCATGAGGTCCGCGAGCCGGGCGGCACCTTCCTCGACGGGGGTCCGCCAGAAGGATCCGGGGGCGTCATTGCTCGGCCAGCCCATCATCCCGGAGTCGGCGTAGCCCAGCATCTCCAGCTCGCCGACCTTCAGGACGTCACAGCTCGTCTCGAGTTCCCGCCGGCGCATCACGGCGACGGCCTGCGGGTCATGCCCGGGATCACCAGGCTTGACGCCTCCCGGCCCGTCACCGCAACCGCCGTCGGTACACGTCACCAGAACCGTGCGGATGCCTTCCGCCGCATACCGCGCGAGAACCCCTCCGGTGCCGGTGGCCTCGTCATCGGGATGGGCGTGCACCGCCATGAGCGTCAAGGGTCGGTCAGTCATGGAGCAGTCCTCCTGCGGAGATGCGTCGTGGTCCGAGCAGGCCCGATCCCGCCAGCCGGACGACCTCGTGGTCTCCGTGTCCCCCGCACGCGCGGCACCGGCCCCTCGGTCGATGCAACAGCGCGGCCCCGACGGCCTGTTCCCCGCACGGCCACTCGCCCCACACACCGGCGTTTCCACGCGAACGAGCCACGGACGCGCCCCGCACATGCCGGCGCGCCGTCCATCCCACACCGGCGCATGTGCCGCACCGCCGCATCCTGCGGGCCCGATCCCGCTGGAGCCGGCGCACTGTTCTCGGCTCGACCGACCCTTCTCGTGCGTTTCCGCCGGCGGTGATCAGCGCGACCGCCGTACACGTACCGCGGCCGTCGAAGTGCGTTGCCGCCGGTCAGCGGTGGTCTGGTGCACCGGCTTCCGCCCTGCGCCTTCGCACCTGGCGCCCCTCGGTCCGGGCGGCCGGCGCGGGCACATCGCCACGGTGGGCACACGGGCCGCGGACGAGCCACGCCCGCACCTCCTCGGCCACGGCGACTGGACCGGCCCCGCTTCCGCCACTCTCATCGGCGTCGGACGACCGGCCCTCGATGCCGCCCGCGCTGTCGCCGCACTCCTCGACGCGGCACGGTCATCCGCGTGCGATCAGCCGCCAGGGCGCGTACGCGGCGATGACGGGCATGGCCGAGCGGGGCTACCGGACGGCGAGCAGTTGCCCCATCGCGGCCAGCACCGACGGTTCGACCCGGTAGTAGACCCAGGTGCCACGCCGCTCGGAGCTGAGCAGCCCCGCCTCCTTGAGCTTCTTCAGGTGGTGGGAGACGGTCGGCTGGGAGACGCCGACGTCGGAGATGTCGCACACGCATGCCTCGCCGCCCTCGTGGGAGGCGACGGCCGAGAAGAGACGCAGCCGCACCGGGTCCCCGAGCGCCTTGAACATGCGCGCCGTCCGCTCGGCCTCCTCGGAGGTGAAGGGGCGCTCGCTCAGCGGCGGGCAGCACGGCGCCACGGCGTCGGGGGCCTCGGGTTCCAGAAGCGGCAGCGCCTTGATGTTCGACATACATCTATGTTGACACATGTCAAACCAGAGGCCCAGGGTCAAGGGTCAGTGGGCCCGAAGCCGGTGGGCGAGCCCGCGGGCGATGCGAGTGGCGTCCCTGCCGACTCCCCGGAGGGAGTTGGAGGAGAGGCTGCGCTGCCATTCCAGTCCGACATGAGCGAGGCCGGGGAGGATGGTCGACATGCCCTCCCGGTGCCGCGGGTTGCCGTCGGCGTCGAGGGCGCCGACCGGGCGCAGGTAGTCGAGGTCGGGGCGGTAGCCGGTGGCGAGAACGATGGTGTCCACCTCCTCGGTGCTGCCGTCGGCCCAGGTCACCTTCGTGCCCTCGACCTCGCTGAACACGGGGCGCACGTCCGGTGCGCCGGCCGTCACGGCGGCGCGGTAACGGCCGTCGTCGATCACCCACTGTGTCGGCGGCGTGCGCAGGAAACGGCCCACGGGCAGAGTGTCGATCCCTGTCACCTTCAGCCACTGGTGCAGATCCCGGCCCAGTACGCGCTGACTGGTGAAGCGCACCGGATGGCGCGCCGCGAGGGTGGCCCGGGCGTGCGCCGCCAGTTCGGCGGCGATCTGCACCGCGGAGTTCCCGGACCCGACGACCACCACCCGCTGCCCCGCGAAGGGCTGCGGCGCGCGGTATTCGGCGGCGTGCAACACGGCCCCCGCGAACTCCTCCAGTCCCGGTAGAGCAGGGCGGTGGGGGCGACCGAAGCTCCCGGACGCCGCCACGACACCCCGGGTCGAGAGCCGGCCGCCGTCCTCCAGGGTGAGGGTGAAGCCCCCGTCCGCGGAGGCCACCTCCCGCACGCGCACTCCGGTGCGGATGTCGGCGTCCAGGCGGTCGGCGTACCGCAGCAGATAGGCGACGACCTCGTCCCGGTGCGGGTAGCGGTCCGGATCCCCACCGAAGGGCAGCCCAGGCAGCGAGCTGTGACCGGCCGGGGAGAACAGGGTGAGGCTGTCGTAGTACCGCGGCCACGACCCGGACGCCTGTTCCGACGCCTCCAGGACCACCGGCGCCAGTCCCTGTCCGCGCAGTGCGTGTGCGGTGGCCAGCCCGGACTGGCCGCCCCCGATCACTGCGACGTCTACGTGCTCCATGGCGCGCACCCTCACCGTTTCGATGTCTGTCTATCTTGACGTTCATCGAAGCAGGTGCCATGCTGGCAACGCAACCCATTGACACATATCGAAGCAAGGAGCCGAACATGGTTGCCGCCTGGGTCCGTAGCGTCTTCACCCGCTCTGCCGCCCGGCACCTGGCCGGCGTCCAGTTCTGCGACAGCTGCGCACAGGTGTGCGACAGCGACTGCCAGGCCCGGGCCCAGCGCCGCAGTGCACAGCTTGCGTCGGCATCGCACGCCCCGCTCCGCTGAGCCGTCCACCGCTCCGCCCCCGAGCACCGAACCGAACGGAGCACCGCCATGGAGAAGCAGAACCTTCCCGTCGTGGTCGTCGGTGCCGGCCTGTTCGACGAGCCCGACACCGCGCAGAGCGACGAGGGCGGCGGATGCTGCGCGGCCCCGGCCACCTTGCAGATCGGCACCGGCGCCCCGACCGCTTCCGGCGGCTGCCGAAACACCACTCCCATCCCAGGAGGTTCACCATGTCCCGCGTACAACTCGCCCTACGCGTCCCGGATCTCTCCGCGTCCATCGCCTTCTACTCGAAGCTCTTCGGCGTCGGGCCCGCCAAGCGCCGGGACGGCTACGCCAACTTCGCCATCGCCGAACCGCCGCTCAAGCTCGTCCTGATCGAAGGCGAAGCGGACGCGGCGACACGTATGGACCACCTCGGGGTCGAGGTCGACAGCACGGAAGCCGTCCATGCGGCCACCACCCGGCTGAGCGAAGCGGGCCTGGCCACGGCCGAGGAGAACGACACGGCCTGCTGCTACGCCCTGCAGGACAAGGTCTGGGTTCACGGCCCAGGCCAGGAGCCCTGGGAGGTCTACGTGGTCAAGGCCGACGCCGACACTCTGACCAAGCGGAGCGCCGGCCCCGCCGACGCCACGGGGCCGGCCGACGCTGCCGGATGCTGCTGACCCGCCCATGACCAACTGCCACACCAGCGCGGCCGTGACCGGAACAGGGGACCGGTCACGGCCCTGCGCCGCCCTGCCCACCCCCCTGTGCGTCACCCGGACCACCGGCTGGGGAATCGTCTCCTCCGCATCCCCTTCCTGAACCCGCGGATCACCGCAGACACCGGCCGGTCGACGACCACCACGACCGCCGCCTTCTCCGCGGCCCTGATCGCGTCGGCGCTCGCTCATGCTCTCGCCAGGCTGGGCGTTGACGGTCGAGCAGCCCGGCCGTGGCGACGTCGGCGTCGAGGGGTGCGGTCAGCGCGACGAGGAACCAGCACCACCCGGCCGCCTTTGCTCCGCGGAGCGCAGTCCCCGCCAGGCTGAGAGCCCGCGTTCGTGTCACCCGGTAGGAGGGGCGCTGTGCCACCTACGGACCGCACGCCCCTTCTCAGCGCATGCTGCGTAGCTCCCGATCGATGTCATCGTCCGTGATGGGCCGCCGGAAGTAGGCCTGCCACGCGTCGAGCAGCAGGAATACGCCCCACCCGCCAAGGACCCAGCCCGGCCAGAAGTATCCTGCACCCGTCAGTGCCCAGACCACGATCAAGAATCCATTGATCACGACATAGGCCACGAAGTCAGCGCGGAGTTTGCGCTTCTTCTCAAGCCGCTTGTGAGCCCACTCCCTCTCCGGCGTCGTCCGTGGCGAGTGTGAATCGTCCGGTCCCAAGGGACCCACCATGATCGCCACCTCCTCGGTTCGCAGGGGGGCTACGCGTCTCTTTCCAATGATCCCCCGGACCGGTTGGGTACGCCGCTCAAGAGCGGCGCGGGCCCTGCCTGGCAGCACGCATACAGGCAGGGCAGTACTCGGGCACTACCGGCGCCCGTCTCGTTTTCCGTCTCATTCAGCACCGTTCACGGCCGTTCGGAGGGGACCACCCGCCGGAGACTCACCCCACAAGCCGACCGCGCATGAACTCAGGTGAACGCCCCCGAACGAACTCCCACACCCAACCACCCCAGTTGGACAGCGTGTTGGCCACCTGATGAGGTGGGCTGCGGTCCACGACATGGACCCGAGGTTGCTCCCGGAAACCACCCGCAGGGGATGCGTAGTCGGACGCGGCGGGTCAGCATGGGAAGAAAGGGATGTTCCCTAGTGAGGTTCCCATGGCTGGCAATGAAACTTTCGTCCGTGACCTCTTCCGGGCTTGGAACGATCGGGACTACGACTCCATCGCCGGGTCCGTCGCTCCGGACTGCACCCTCATCGAGGAAGGCAGCGGCAGGACGCTGCGAGGGCCGGAGGGCTTCACCCGGCTCGCGAAGGCGATGTTCGACGCGATGCCCGACGGCACATTCACTCTCGACCACCTCACGTCCCAGGGGGACACGGTGGTCGTCGAGTACACGGGCAGCGGGACCCAGACTGGGGACCTGGTTCTGCATGCGGGCACCGTGCCCGCCACGGGGCGTCACGTCACGGTGCACGCATGTGACATCTACGAGGTCAAGGACGGCAAGATCCATGAGGGCCGCGCCTATCTCGACACCGGCGCCATCATGAGCCAGCTGGGTCTGACCGAGCAGTTGCGTGGCTGACCGCGGGGGCACCGACGACGGCGACCGATCTCTGTAGAGATACGGATCAGAAGGTTGTGAGGGGGGTGGGTGCGGAGCCATTCGGCGTCCCGGGACCCAGTGGTCCGGGGACCCCTGTCCGGCCACCCCCCTTGGCCGCCGTGTTCTTCGTCCAGAACATCGAACCGGCTGATCTCTGCCACGGAAGCTAACAGCCCTCACTGACAACGCCCATGTTCACCCTCCCGGCAGACGTGCCAGATCCGCGCCTGGGCGGTCGTGCCGGTGGCCGCGCCGTGCGCTGGACCGACCCCTATCCGTCGTGCCGGGGTGCCACGATGGCCGCCAGGGTAGGCATGACCGGGCTCACTACCGGACCACGGCGCTGGTTGCACGGCCGCCGAATCAGCAGATCGAGACGGGGAGTTCGACTCTCCGTCCGTTGTGGTCGTACCGGCGGAAGCTCGTCGGCGGCGGCTTCAGCCGTGTCGACGGCTCGACCGAGGTCTTCGGGGTCGTGGGCGCGCTCGTGGCGTACGTGCTCGACCTGGCCGAGCGGCACGCTGAGGGAAGTGAGGAAGGTGGCCCTCGACCACTGAGGACAGCTCAACAGGCATACATCATTCTGGTACATGGGCTGTGTCTTGGTACATGTCCATGAAGCGCACGAACGTCTACGCCGATCCCGAGGACCTGGCGATCATCAAGGAGGCGTCCAAGAGGCGGGGCCTAAGCGAGGCCGAAATCATCCGTCAGGGGATTCACCTTGCGGCGATGGCGAACCGAGTCCGGGACGAACCGTTGTTCTCGCGGACGTTCGAGGGGTCGGGGCGCACGCCGTCCAAGACTGAGGTCCGTGACACGGTCGCCGACGCGGTCCGCCGCAAGACGGACTCCGGAATTGCCCAGTGATCATCGTCATCCCTGATACATCCGGCCTTCTTGCCGCTCTCGACGCGACCGACCCGGAGCATAGGGGCGCGAACGAGTCGATCATGGCGGCCGGTCTCCTGATCATGTCCCCGCTCCTCCTGGCGGAACTTGATCACGTGGCCACGCGTGAGTTGGGGCGCGAGGCCGCTCTGAGCGCGGTCGACGACCTGCGGCGCTGGATGAGCCGGGGTCGTGTCGTGATGCCGGAGATCACGGCGGACCACCTGGGTGCCGCCCAGTCCGTCCGAGTCCGCTACGGCGGGCTCGACCTGGACCTCGCCGACGCGGTGAACGTGGCGCTTTGCGGCCGACTACGACACGGACGCGATCCTCACCCTCGACCGACGGGACTTCCGGGCCGTACGGCCATTGGGCCGTCACAAGGTGTTCCGGGTACTCCCGGACGACCCTCCGCTCTGACGCGAGAGTCTCGGCGGCCAAGCGCCTGCTCCCGCGAGGAGTTGTGTCCCCTCTTGTCGAGATGTGCGATCAGCGGGGTGCGTCCGGAGCCCTTCGGGACGGGCAGGCGGTGCAGGGCTGCCACGTCGCGTGCCGGGTATCCGGTGGCTCGCCGCGGGCCGTGCCATGGCCGAGGCCGAGCGTTTCGGCACTCCGCAGGTGCTCGCCATAGGTGTTCGCGTGCAGACGCACGCCCTGGTTGCGCGGGAAGCACACCGTCCAGGCCGTCGAACTGGTACGTCACACCGCGACCCAACTGACCGGCTCCTACGACCGTCGTACGAGTGCCCGTTCGAAAGGTGATCAGTCGGAGTGAGGAGGGCCTATGGCCTGCTGTCCTGCGGTGGCGTACCGCTCGCACGCTCGGTCCGTTCGGGTGCCGGGGCCGGCGGCCGCTCCGGGCCAGGGGCGGTCGTGCCGGTGCCGGGTATGGCGGTCTCACCCGGGATGACCCGGAGCGGCGTGCCTGCCGCGGCCTCGTTCTCCTCTTCCCTACTCCTTCTTCATGGCACGGGCCTCGGCCTTGAGGATGCGGGCCGACTTGGACTGGACAACAAGCGACCCCCGGGTCAATGACCTGGGGGTTGGGGTTGGAGCGGGTGACGAGAACCGAACTCGCGCTCTCAGCTTGGGAAGCTGAGATCATTTGCGGCTGGCTCGGCCGCTGAGCTGCGCGAACGGTACGGATGCCGCCTCGTCGGTCTTGGCGGCTTTCACCGTGGTTCCCCGCTGTTTCCCGCTCGGTCTGGTGCGCTTGTGGTGCGCGGCTGGCGACTGATCGGAATCTCGTAGACGATCTCGCAGAGTGCGGCGGGCACGACGATGTCCGCGGTCTCCACGGGCCGCCCCTGGTCGCTGTAGTACGTCCGCCGGATGTGGGTGACGAGCGCGCCCTTCTGGATGCCCAGGAGTGAGGCCTCCTCGGCGGTCGCCTGCCTCGGTTCCGGCTGCTCCACGGCGTGGGTGACGGTGATGCCGATCTCCGCCATGCGGTTCACGACACCCGCTCCGGCGTGCGGCCCTCCCTCGGGGAGGACGACGAGTGTGCCGGCGGTGAGGTCGTACGGCTCCCAGCTCGTCGACAGCTGAACCGGCCTGCCGTTGGCGAGGAACTCGTACGCCGTCCGCACGCACAGCGCGCCTTCGGCGATACCGAGACGCGTGGCGATCTCCGCCGGTGCCGGAACCTTGGCCTCGGTCCGGCTCTCCCAGTCCCCCTGCCTGCCCACGGCCTTCATGTCCGCCCGGAACGGGGAGCCGCTGAGCTGCTCGCGCGCCGATGACCGGACCATCCGTACGCGCTGCCGTGGCTCGGCGACGTAGGTGCCGGAACCGGCGCGGCCTTCGAGCACACCCTGGGAGATCAGCAACTCCTGTGCCCGACGCACCACGTTGTCGCCGACGCCGTACTCCTGGCCGATCTGGGCGCGGGAGGGGAGCCGTTCCCCCGGCTCCCACTCGTGCTCCGCGATCCGCCGCCGGAGCTCGTCGGCGATGCGGAGATAGGGCGGTTGCTCAGGCATATGGAAAATCTAGTCCACTAGCTCTAATCTAGTTAACTAGCTTTACTCAACGTGATTGCCGCTAACCGGAGGGCTGCCCTGTGCCTGCTTTCAAGGAGCGCGCGGAGGCCATCGCCGCCCGGTTATCGGCCGTCGGGCTCGCCACGCGTGTGGACGAGCGCGACGACTGCACGGCCATCGAGGCGGAGGTGCCGGAACCACTCTCCGCACAGTCATGGCGGGAGGCCCTGGAGGCGGTGGCTACGGCCGACCGCTTCGGCCTCCTCGCCACCAGATCGAACGACCGCACCCTTTGGGCGGTCGTACGCAAACGGTCCCCACGACGGGCGATGTCGGGGGACCGGGCTATCAGCGATAGGGGCTGAACACCGTGCTCAATCGTATCCGCCGTACCGCCTCGCACCTCAGGGAGCGGTACCTCTACAAGGGCCGGCACCGTCGCTCCGAAACTCTTGCGCGGCCGGTGGCCGTGTCCCCGGAAGTCGCTTACGGCGCAGTGTTGTTCCTGCGTCGGCACCGCGAGCACACGGGCGTTCTCGTGGGGGAGGAGACGGCGCTCGTCCGCCCGTACGTACTGGCCAGTGAAGCGCGAGCACGGCACCGCTCGGCGGCCGTGAGCTGCGCTCCCCTCGCCGCCCCTTGGTACGCCTCGGCGGGTGGCCGCTGATGCCTTCCCGCCAACGACCGCACACCACCCAACCCGGGCCCGACTCCTACCGGTCGACCTCCTGCCGCATCGGCACACACCACACCTGTGCGGAGTCGTCCCCGCTCACCGCACCGGTCGACGTGCCGGTGATCTATGAAGCCTGCGCCTGCTCGTGCCACACCATCGCCAAGTCCCCAGTCCCGACAGAGGCGGCACGGTGAGGGGGCCGGCACTCAGCGGCGCGGTGCTCTCCCCTGTCGAGATCACCTCGGCCAGCGTGCAGCTCGGCGACGTCATCAAGGTCGGGGGCCAGCAGTGCCGGGTGACCGACCTCTTCCAACTGCCCGGCGGAGCCAAACGACTCGTGTTCGACTCGGGCGAGTTGCTGACCATCCACACGGGGACCCGACTCGTCGCCCTGCGGCTCGTGCGAGTGAGAGGCGGTGACCCCGCCCGTGCCCTCACGACGCGACGCCATCGCCGGTGACCTCCGGGATCGGATCGTCACCGGCCGACTCAAGCCTGGCGAACGCCTGTCCTCCGAGACGTACTTGGCCGCGCAGTACATGGTGAGCACGCCGACGCTGTGGAACGCCCTCGCCGCGCTTCAGGCGGAAGGCCTCGTCGAGAAGGTCCACGGCAAGGGGAACTTCGTTCGCCGTCCGGTCCGCAGGATCACGTACGTGGGAGGGGGCCGGACGCCGGGCACGCACATCGTGGATCTCGCGCCCCTGAACGTCACCGTCCGTACCACCAGGGTTCGGGCCCGCGGGCATCTCGCGGCCCTGCTGAAGCTGCCGACCGGCAGTCCTCTCACGGAGATCCTCTGCCTCGGCCATGAGGACGAGAGACCTCACAGCCTGGCGCGCATCTACGTCCCCTGCGACTTGGCGCCGGCCACCATGCTCCGCGAGCCACTCCCGTACGAGGCGGTGGTGACAGGACTGATGAAACTCCGCCCGCCGCCGGCTGAGGTCCGGGAGGAGATCAGCCTTCGTCTCCCGACACCAGAGGAGGCGTCCACCCTTCGGATCAGCTCCGCCCTGGCAGTCCTCGTCGTCACACGCCAGACGGCCGACACCACTGGGCGCGTGGTCGAGGCGGCCCTCCTGGTGCTGCCCGGAGACCGCGCCGACGCGGTGTTCACCACTCACTACGTGATCGACGAGAGGCCGGCGAAAATATGACGACGTCAAACGAACTGCGACTCCTCCCCTGGACAGGGCCCGACGGCAAGCCGTGCTTCCTCAGCACCGATGACAGCCGCGGCTACATGTCCCGCCTGGCCGACCACATCGAGTCAGTACAACTCGGCACGGCAGCCGAACTCCTGGACCAAGCGATCGACATGCTGGCCGCCGACACGGCTCCGGACGACATGCGGCTTCTGGCGAAGAACCTGGCCGGAGCCCTGAGGGACACGCTCCGCGTGGCGACCAGCTGAGGCCGCCGCCTGGACAGCCGGCCCGCTGATTGCTCTTCCTGCTGACCAGCGGGCCTGACGAAGCCCACGGTTCCGACCAGTTCGGATGCCGTGGGCTTCTGCCGTCGGCGGTGCTGCGGTGTGACTACCGCATAAGGAGTTCGTTGACTCGTCGGTACTGTCCAGGAGCCACCTGGCCATGCTGCCCGTGTCGGACCGCCCATGAGCGTCTGGTGTCGTTGATGTCACTTGTAGATGTCAGACCGGCACCCCTGTATGTGCTCGTTGGCCCATGCGACCCAGCGCAATCCTGGCCACTGGAACTCTGAACGTAGGGCTTGCCGGAGAAGCCCTACGGCAGGGCGCAGGGCGTGACACATCCCGCGCCCCGCCTTTCGGCTGCTCAGAACCCCGCGGACATCACGTCTCACTCAGTCAAGAACTTCCTCAGAGTGAACCCAAGGGTGGCTACACCGATGAAGGTTGCACCCCCTGCCCCAAGCGCGGCGTAAGCAGGCGCTCCCACCGTCCAGAGAGCGGCGGTGCTCAGCATTGCGGCGATGAGTGCACCGAGCATGATGACTGCCGCCCAGAGGCCTCGGAGCGATGAGTCGTGGTTGGACAACCTGTATCAATCCCCTCATCAGTGGACTGCGGCAGCTCTAGGTCGGCCGCTCGACAATCTCCTGCTTGACTGAGGCGATGTTGGCAGGCGAAAAACAGCAGGTCAAAAGGGGTGAATGACGTTCTTGAAGGAGACATCCGTCGTTATCAACGGAGTCGCCATCCTTTGTGCTGCAGAGGTGCACGCTCTTGCTGTAGTCCCCCGGCCTCTGTAATGGGATCTATAAAGAAGCGCCTTTGACCCCCGTGTACCCCTGTAAGCTCCATATCCCTGTTTCTCCTGCGGGAAGGTAAAAGACGTGCCGCTTGATGGACGTCAGTCTGAGGCGCTCGTCTACGTGCGACGGGTAGCGGAGAAGGCGAAGAGGCGGGGGTACATCCCGTTTCCACCGGGGTTCGTCATCGCGTCTGAGGACGACGATGCCCCTCCGCCGCTAGCTCGGCTCATCCAAGGCGGGCGCGGGGGCAGGGTGCGCCTCAGGCTTTACATGTGCATCACCATGATGGCCACGAAGGAGCCCTTTGACCTGCGGAGGCCGCCGGGTCCGAACGGCTGGACACAGATGCTCGCACTCGACCCAAAGACGGGACCAAGGCAAGTTGCCAACAACTTGAAGTGGCTGGCGGAGAAGGGATTCATCGACCTCCAGCCGCAGTGGGGACGGCCCTCAGCGATCACGCTGCTCAGTGCCAGTGGTGACGGAGGGGTGTACACACAGCCAAGGGATGAAGGCCGCTACGTTGGCATGCCGGTTGAGTTCTGGACGCAGGGTTGGTTCCTCCAACTGTCGCCGACGGCAACAGCCCTACTGTTTGCCCTCCGAGAGGCCACCGGAGGGCACTCGGAGCCGCGGTACATACACACGGCGAGGCGTCAGCGATACGGGCTGTCCTCGGACACGTGGACTAAGGGCCGCAAGGAGCTCGAGACGCAGGGGCTACTGACCGTCAAGCGCGAGCCGCAGGGTGACTTCTATGACTTTACGCGGCTGAGGAACGCCTATCAGCTCTTCTTGGAGCGGCTGGACGATCCGCCCTTCTAGTACTCCAGCAGCGTTTCGCTATCTGGCCTGGTCAGAGGCGTCGTCGGGAGTGTAGTTGGCTGCTGGCACGTCAGGGGCGGTCTTGCCGGAC